>JBGAIL010000057.1:0-22487 GCA_044225565.1 Steroidobacteraceae bacterium
CCAGAGATCGGTTGTAGTTTTGTCAGCGGCTCTCGGGGCCGCTAAACGGGCGGGAAATATAGCATGGCCTCCGCGGAATCGGCGCTTGCGCAGGGGCGAGGCGGATCGGGGCGGCCATTTGCGGGACGCCGTGAATCCGTCCATGGAGGCTCGTGAAAAACATCCCTGTTTTTCACGCCCGCAAATGGCCGCCCCAACCCGCCTCGCCCTCGGCGTGGTCGGTCCGCAGCTCCCGACTCGAGAGGAGTGTCAGATCTTGAAGGGGGTGCTCAGCTTGCGCTTCACGGGGGCGCCCTTCACGCGAACATAATCGGGCAGGCCGTTGCGGTAGGGCGGGGGCGCCTCGCCGGCGATGAGGGGCTCGAGGTAGCGGCGGCAGGCTGCGGTGATGCCGAAGCCGTCCTCGGTGATGTAGTCCCGCGGAACCTTCTTTTCCTGGTTCGCGACCTCGCTGAGCGGCGCCTGGCCGATGACCCAGCGATAGGGCTTCGAGGACTTGCGCACGATGGTGGGCATCACCGCGTTCACGCCTTTCACGGCGAGCTCCACGGCCGCTTTGCCGACGGCGTAGGCCTGCTCCACGTCCACCCTGGACGCGATGTGGCGGGCGGAGCGCTGCAGGTAGTCGGCCACGGCCCAGTGGTATTTGTAGCCGTGCGCCTCGCGGATCATGTTGGCGATGACGGGCGCGACGCCGCCGAGCTGCGTGTGGCCGAACGCGTCCTTGGTGCCCGCGTCCGCGAGGAACTTGCCGCTCGCATCCGCGGCGCCCTCGGAGGCCACGACCACGCAGTAGCCGTAGTCGGTGACGCACTGCTTCACCTTGTCGAGGAATTTCTTCTGCTCGAAGGCGATCTCCGGGAACAGCACGATGTGCGGCGGCTCTTGCGGCTTGCGCCCCGCGAGCCCGCCTGCCGCGGCGATCCAGCCGGCATGGCGGCCCATCACCTCGAGCACGAATACCCGGGTGGAGGTGCGGGCCATGGACGCGACGTCCAGCCCCGCCTCGAGGGTGGAGACCGCGATGTACTTGGCCACCGAGCCGAAGCCCGGGCAGCAGTCCGTGTGCGGCAGGTCGTTGTCGACGGTCTTCGGCACGCCGACGCAGGTGATGGGATAGCCCATGGCCTCGCCGATCTGGGACACCTTGAGCGCGGTGTCCATGGAGTCGTTGCCGCCGTTGTAGAAGAAATAGCCGATGTCGTGGGCGCGGAACACCTCGATGAGCCGCTCGTATTCGGCGCGGTTCTTGTCCAGGCCCTTCAGCTTGAAGCGCGCGGAGCCGAAGGCGCCGCCGGGAGTGTGCCTGAGGCCGCGTATGGTGGCGGCGCTCTCGCGGCTGGTGTCGATGAGGTCTTCCGTGAGGGCGCCGATGATGCCGTCCCGCCCGGCGTAGACCTTGCCGATGTGGCGGGTCTTGCGGCGCGCCGTCTCGATGACGCCGCAGGCGGAAGCGTTGATGACGGCGGATACGCCACCGGACTGCGCGTAGAAAGCGTTCTTCCTGACGGGTTTCTTCATGGGTCGCGCCGGCCAGCCTCGAGGGGTGCGCAGGATAGCATTCCGTTGACCTTCGGCAGGTGGGGCCGGTAACGTGGCGCGCCTTTCAGGGATCAATCGGCCGAATCCATGCGAATCATCCTCCTGGGCGCCCCCGGTTCCGGCAAAGGCACCCAATCCCAGCGGCTCATCGAGCAGTACCGCATCCCGCAGGTTTCCACGGGAGATCTGCTGCGCGCGGCCGTTGCCGCCGGAACGCCCCTCGGGCTGCAGGCCAAGGCGGTGATGGATTCCGGGAAGCTCGTGGACGATTCCATCGTGCTCGGCATGATCCGCGAGCGGCTCGCGAAGGCGGACGCGCAAGGCGGCTTCATCCTCGACGGCTTCCCGCGCAACATCGCGCAGGCGCGCGCGCTGGACGAGGTGCTCACCGAGCTCGGCAAGCCGCTCGATGCAGTGGTGCTGATGGACGTGGACTATGGCGAGCTGACCCAACGCATCTCGGGCCGGCGCTCCTGTCCGGATTGCGGGCGGGTGTTCAATGTCTTTACCTCACCGGCGGATCCCGCGGAGAAGTGCCCGAAGACCGGCGCGCCGCACAAGCTGGTGCAGCGGCCCGACGACAACGAGGCCACGGTCACCGAGCGGCTCAAGGTGTACGACGAGAAGACGAAGCCGCTGATCGATTTCTATCGCGGCAAGAAGCTGCTCTACAGCATCAACGCCTCCGGCGACCCCGCCCACGTCGAGGAGCGCCTCACCGCCGCGCTGGAACACGCCCGCAGCGGCGCCTGAAGGGGTCCTCGGGTCTTGAGCGCAGGCGGCAAAAACCACGCTTTTTGCCGCCGGCAACGCAGCCGATGTCCGGAAAAAGCGCCGCAGGCGACTTTTTTCCAATCAACGAAGCGCGGCCAGGAGGCGCGAGCCGATGGCGGAGCGGCGCCAGCCGCGCAGGGCGGCTACGTCCTGGCGGCCCTCGGCTAGACGCTCGAGGTCACGGCGCGTGGTGAGCACCTCGGGACTCAGGCCGAGCTCGCCGGCCACGGACTGATTCACCGCGGAAAGCTTCTTCACCAGCGCCGTCAACACGGGGTCCGGGCGCATGCGCAGGTTCACGGGCGGCGCCGGGTCGGGAATGCCGGCGGCCGCGACGCGCGCGAGAATCTCTTCCCCGGAATGTTTGATGGTGCCGGCGGGCAGTTCCGGCACGCCACTCAACGCATCGAGGCTCCGCGGCACGCGCATCACGATCTCGCGCAGCGCCACGTCGTCGAGGATCCAGCCGCGCGGCCGATTGCGCTCGATGGCACGACGCTCGCGCCACGCGGCCAGCCCCTTCGCCAGCTGCTCGCGGCCCGCATCGAGTCCGCGCAGCCCCTTGATGCGCAGCCACGCCTGCTCGGGGTCGATGTTGAAGCTCTGCGCGTCACCCAGCGCCGCGAGCTCTTCGGCGAGCCACGGCAGTCGCCCCAGCTTGTCGAGCTGCTCCTCCAGCGCCTGTTTGAGCGGCAGCAGGTAGCGCACGTCGTCCAGCGCATACTCCACCTGCTCGGGCGAAAGCGGACGGCGCGACCAGTCCGCGCGCGTCTGCGACTTCGCGAGCTCCGTGCCCAGCAGGCGCCGCACCAGCTCGCCGTAACCCACCTGCGCGGGCAGTCCCGTGAGCGCCGCGGCCACCTGTGTATCGAAAACGGGACGGGTGAGCCCCACTACGGGGAACAGCACCTCGAGGTCCTGCCGCGAGGCATGCATCACCTTGACCGGCCCCCCGGCGGTGAGCGGCGCGGCGAGTGCGGTGAGCTCCGGCAGGGCGAGCGGATCGATGCAGTCCGCCCGGGACGCGGTGGCGGTCTGCACCAGGCACAGCTCCGCGCGATACGTGCGCTCGCGCAGGAACTCGGTGTCGAGGGCGACGGCATCGGCGGCAGCCAGCTCGGCGACGAGCTCGGCCAGGACGGGAGGCGTGGTGACGATGTGCTGCAACGGATTCCAGGATGATCTGTACAATCGGGCGCGACATTCTATGCGACACGCCGACCCGACTCGACGCTCATGATGGAGCTCCTGCGCCTTTACGGACAGATCGCACTGCTGCGCCGGGGCCCGCAGGACGTGCCGGCCTCGCCCGCGCTCCTCGCAGCGACGGTGCTGGCCTTCTTCGCCATCAACTGCGCGGTGAGCTTCATCATGCCGCCGGTGCCAGGCCCCTGGGTGATGCACCTGGTGGTCGAGGTGGTGTGCCTGCTCGCGTGGTACGCCGTGCTGCTGCGAGCCGTGAAGAAGCCGGAGCGCTTCCTGCAGACCGCCACCGCGCTCTTCGGCTACCAGCTGGTGCTCTCGCCGCTGCTCATCGCCTCGAGCTGGCTGGTGCAACGCATGCAGCAGCAGCCGGACTCCCCGTTGCTGCTGCCGGTGGTGGTGCTCGCCCTCGGGCTCGCCATCTGGCTGCTCGCCGCCGGCGGGCACATCGTGAAGTCCGCCCTGGAATGGACGACTCCGGCGAGCATCGCCATGGTGATCCTGCAGATCCTCGCGACCCAGGTGCTGCTCTTCGCCCTTTTCCCCACCCCGACGCCGTAGAGGGCGCCCAGGCCATGCACGTCCACATCCTCGGCATCGGCGGCACCTTCATGGGTGGTGTGGCCGCCATCGCGAAGGAAGCCGGCCATCGCGTCACCGGCTCCGACCGGAACATGTATCCGCCGATGAGCACCCAGCTCGAGGCGCTGGGCGTCGAGATCGTGCAGGGCTTCGAGGCCAGCCAGCTCGATCCCCTGCCCGACGCCATCGTCATCGGCAACGTCATCACGCGCGGCATGCCTGTCACCGAGGCTCTGCTGGATCGCGGCCTGCCGCTGCTCTCGGGTCCCGAATGGCTGGCGCGCGAGGTGTTGCGCGACCGTTGGGTGCTGGCCGTGGCCGGCACGCACGGCAAGACCACCACCACCTCGATCCTCACCTGGATCCTCGAGCACGCCGGGCTTGCCCCGGGCTTCCTCATCGGCGGCGTGCCCGCGAACTTCGGCGCCAGCGCGCGCCTCGGCGGCTCGCCGTTCTTCGTCATCGAGGCGGACGAGTACGACACCGCGTTTTTCGACAAGCGTGCCAAGTTCGTGCACTACCGGCCGCGCACCGCGATCCTCAACAACCTCGAGTACGACCACGCGGACATCTACCCGGACCTCGGCTCGATCCAGCGGCAGTTCCATCACCTGGTACGCACTGTGCCCGGCAGCGGCCGCATCGTCTGGAACGCGGGGGACGCGAACCTGGCCGCCGCGGGCGCCGGCGGTGACTTCTCCACCTTCGAAGTGCTGGAGGACGGCGTCTCCCGAGGCACGGTGCGCTGGCAGATGATCGGCGCCCACAACATGGAGAACGCGCTGGCGGCCATCGCCGCGGCGCGCCACGCGGGCGTGCCGGTGGAGCAATCCATCGAAGCGTTGAAATCGTTCAAGGGCATCGCGCGCCGTATGGAGCTGAGAGGCGAGGTGAGCGGCGTGCGTGTGTACGACGATTTCGCGCATCACCCCACGGCCATCCAGACCACGGTGGATGGCCTGCGCCGGCGCGTGGGCAAGCAGCGCATCATCGCCGTGTTCGAGCCCCGCTCCGCCACGATGAAGATGGGCGTGCACCGGGAGTCGCTTGGCCCTTCGCTCGAGGGCGCGGACGAGGTGTGGCTCTATGCGCCGCCCGATCTCGGCTGGGACATCTCGCCGATCATGAGCTCACTCGGCAAGCGCGGCCGCACCCGGCAGGACATCGATACGCTCGCGGCAGACATCGCTGCGGCCTCGCGCGAAGGAGATCACGTGCTCATCATGAGCAATGGCGGCTTCGGCGGCCTGCACGGCAAGGTGCTCGCTGCCCTTCAGGCGCCGCGGCGCGCGTAGAAGCGCTGCAGCGCGAGGCCGACCACGACGGTCCACGCGAGCAGCATCCACCCCACCAGGCCATCGAACGCGCTCAGCAGGAAGCTGGCCGGATGCGTGCGGTCCGCGACAGTGGACTCGCGCACCACCTGCAGCACCCACACCCAGCCTGCATGCAAGCCGATACAAGCCGCGATGCTGCCGGTGGCCTGCCGCACCGCGCCGAGCAGTACGCCGACCGCGAACAAGGAGAGAAACGCGTCCGCGATGCTCAGCGGATCGGCGAAGGTGTGCAGCGTGCCTGCGAGCAGATCGAAACCACTCGTCCAGGTGACGTCGGCCGGGGCGATGCGCACGCGCGCGAAGAAGTGCAGTGAGGAGTAGACCAGCGCCGTGAGCGCGATTGCCGCCTTCGCGCCGGATTCCCGCTGGATGGCCGTGTACATCGCACCGCGCAGGAAGGTTTCCTCGATGAGCGCGACGACGATGCCGGTCGACAGGCCGTTGACCGCCAGTGAGAGCCACTCTCGCGCCGTGGGCGCGACGCCATCCTCCCAGTCCCGCAGCCCCACCGCCGCCATCAGCAGCATGATCGGCAGCATCAGCGCTGCACCCAGCAGGATGGCCTTGCCGGTCTCTCGCAGGAACACGCTGCGCGGGAGCCCGTAGCCGAGGCTCGTGCGGTCCGAAACGCCGAGCCGCCGCGCGATCAGCACGAAGCCTGCCAGCAGGACGAGCATGCCGACCCGGCTGGCGATGCGATGGAACGCGAAATCGAAGTGCGGATGCAGGAGCAGCCAGCCCGGATAGGCGAGCAGCGCGCCGATGGCGAGGGCGCCGAGGATCAGGCCGAGGAACATCGAGAAAGCGCGCATGCGACGCCGGCTGCCGTGGAATCGGGCGGCTACGGTACTCAAGGCCCGTCGCCATGCGCAAATCTGCACGAACACGACAGATATGCGACTCGCGCGGCGACGGCGCGGACCCCGACAATGCCGCCCGCACCTTCCACTGACAAGGAGTCGACCATGCAGCAGCACAAGGCCCGCCAGATCCTTCAATCCCTCGTCCAGGGCGTGGACCCCTCCAACGGCGAGGAACTGGCTTCCAGCACCGTGCTGCAGCGTGCAGACGTGTTGCGAGCCCTGCTGGCCGGGGTTGCGGCACTCGAGCAGAGCGCTGTTCGCTCCGCCCGGCGCGCGCTGCTTCCCGCGAACGTGGGCCGGGCGTGGACACAGGAGGAAGACCTGGAGCTCACGCGCGAGGTCCAGGCCGGGGCGGCGCTCGAGGCCATCGCCGCGAACCACGGCCGCACGCTGCGCGCCATCGAGGCGCGGCTCGAGAAACTGGGGCTCATCAGCCCCGGCGATCGCATCACCCGCAATGGCTACGAACGTGGCGCGAAGAAATGACGCTGGCGCCTGTACAATTCCGCCCTCGTTCACGCCGCGGGGGCGGGTTTCTTGCCGCAGTCGTTCATCGCCAACGCCATCGTGCGGGCCGCGCGCGGCCTGCCTGGCTATCCGCGCCTCGAAGTGCTGGATCTCAGCTGCGGCCGCGGCGAGCTGCTCTCACGCCTGGCGAGCGATGGCTGCACCGTGCGCGGCTCCCACTACCGCGCGGACGACTACAAGCTGGCCGAGGAGCACACACCGCTTTACACCGCGGGCCTCACGATCGACCCAGGCATCGATCTCACCCAGCCGCTGCCGTACTCGAGCGCTTCGCGGGACATGGTCCTGCTGAGCGAGGTGGTCGAGCACCTGCCGGACTGGATCCCGGTGGTCCGCGAGGCGGCGCGCATCCTGCGGCCGGGCGGGCATCTGCTGCTGACCACTCCAAACGTGCACCGCCTGCATTCGCGGCTGCAGTTCTTCCTTACCGGCACGCACAAGCTCATCCGCCGCCGCACGGGCTGGGATCTCGCCGCGGGTGACCTCTACGCCTATCACATCAATCCCGTGGACTTTCCGTTGCTGCATACCGTGCTGCACCAGGAAGGGCTGCGCGTGAGCTCCCTGAAGTTCACGCGTTTCAAATGGGAGCACTCCTGGCTGCTGCTGCTCTATCCGCTCGTGGCGCTCGCCACATGGGTCGAGATGCGCAAGGAGATCGAGAGCGAGCGGCAGCGCGAAGGCGTGCGCGACCTGCGGCGGTGGATGCTGAGCCCCGCGATGCTCGCCAGCGAGCAGCTGATGGTGGTGGCGCGCAAGTCGTGAACGCGGCGGGCCCGCGGCTGCTGTTCGTGCCGGTGTCCGGTCCCAGCGGCATGGGAGAGTATGGCCGCGCGCTCGCCATGGCGCATGCCATCAAGGCTCGCGTGCCACAGGCTTCCGTCCAGTTCGTGCTGAGCCGCGAGGCGCCTTACGCAGCGGAGGCGCCATTTCCCGCGACGCTGCTGTCGTCCTCGCCCACGTTCCACTCTCCGGAAGTCGCGGCGCTCATCCGGGAATTCCAGCCGCACGTGGTGATATTCGACAACGCTGGTCGTACCGCGCAGCTACGAGCTGCACACTGCAGTGGCGCGAGAGTGGTGTTCGTGAGCGCGCGGGCGCGGCAACGTCGCAAGGCGTTCCGGCTGCGCTGGATGCGTCTCATCGATGAGCACTGGATCGCGTACCCGCAGCTGCTTGCCGGCGCGCCAGGCTTTCTCGAGCGGATGAAGCTCGGCGTGTTCGGTCGGCCGAGAATGCGCTTCCTCGATCCGGTCCTGCCCGGACCCGACGCTGCCGTTGCCGCAGGCGTGCTGGCCCGGTTCGGTTTGCGCTCAAACGAATACGTCGCTGTGGTTCCTGGTGGTGGCACCGAGCATCCCGGCATGGGCGCTGCGCTTCGCGCCATCGCCGGCGCCGCATCCCGGCTTGCCCAGGGTGGAATTCGCACGGTGCTGGTGGGTCTGGAGGCGACGGAAGATGACGGCAGCGAGCCGCTGCTGCATCGCTCGCCGCGAATGCCTGTCCCCGAGCTGGTGGAATTGCTCCGGAACGCGCGCATGGTGGTCACGAACGGTGGATACACTTTGCTGCAGGCACTGGCCTGCGATCGCCCTTGCCTGGCGGTGCCGCTGGCCAAAGACCAGTCGACGCGGGTGGATCGCTGCGTCGCCGCAGGTCTGGCCTTGAGGGGCGAGGCGGATGCGGCGGCACTGGAGCGCGCCGTCGTGGACGCGTCGGGCGATTTCGCGCGCCTCGAGGCGATGCGCCTGGCACGCGAGCGCGCCGGCATCACGAACGGGGCGCGGACGGTAGCGGATGCGCTCGCAGATCTGGCGAGCCGGATGCCGGGCAGTGGGCGCTAGAGGCCCTAGGCAGCCGAGCAGGCGGACGGTGGCTTGCCGGCGACGCGCTCCGGCTCGATCCAGACGACCTCGGTGAGCAGCGTGCCGTCGGGCTTGAGCTCGAAGGTGCGGTAGGCTGGCGGCCGGACGTCCACCTCGAACTGGTCGGCGTGGGGCATGAACTGCGCGCAGGTGGAGGGCGTGGAGATCAGCCGGACGCCCTTGCGCAGCGAATCGTACGCTTGGTGCACGTGCCCCCACACCACGGCGCGCACGTTGCGGTGCTTGTCGATGACGGTGAGGAATTCGCTGGCATTCTCCAGCCCCACCTGATCCAGCCAGCGGCTGGACATGGATACCGGATGGTGATGCAGGCAGACGAGCACATGCTTCGATGGCGCGCCGGCGAGCGCTCGGTCCAGATCCGAGAGCGCCGCGGCGCTCAGCTTGCCGCCGGCGGAGCCGGCGACGCAGCTGTCGAGAAGCACGATGCGCCAGGCGCCGAGATCCACGTGGCCGCCGAGCACGAACGGCTTCTCGCCGAGCGCGCTGCGCATGGCCAGCGGATCATCGTGGTTGCCCGGCAGGCACAGCACCGGCACGCCGAAATCGGCGAACAGGCGCTTGAAATGGGGATAGCCGGCGGGATCGTCCTGCACGATGTCGCCCGTGACCAGCATCGCATCCACGGGCCAGTCCCGCATGCGTGCGCAGGCGAGCGCGCGCTTGAGCGCGGGCAGGGTCTGAACGCCGCGCAGCGATTCGGTCGCGCTGCCGTACAGGTGCGTATCCGTGAATTGCAACAGGCGCAGGACGCTCATGGTCGCGAGATCGTAACAAAGGGCCGTGGGACCCTGAGTGAACTGGGTCAAGGCGGGGTTCTCGCAGACTGTGACGTGGCGCGGGCATGATTGCTGCCGCCGGCCCCGTCATGGACAATAACCGGCTTCCTACGGCCTGTGGCCGGATTTACGGGGCTCACGATGTGAACCCCGTTCGGACAGCGGCGCGAAGCGCGCCGGAAGACGGGTAAGACATATCTCAATGAGCAATCGCAGAGAACTCGCCAACGCCATCCGTGCCCTCGCGATGGATGCCGTGCAGCAGGCCAATTCCGGGCATCCCGGCGCGCCCATGGGCATGGCGGACATCGCCGAGGTGCTGTGGCGCGAGGTGCTGAGGCACAACCCGGCCAATCCGCTCTGGGTGAACCGCGACCGCTTCGTGCTCTCGAACGGCCACGCCTCGATGCTGCTCTATGCGCTGCTGCATCTGACGGGCTACCCGCTCACCATCGACGACATCAAGCATTTCCGCAGGCTGGGCTCGCACACCCCGGGCCATCCCGAGCACGACCCGCGGCTCGGCATCGAGACGACCACCGGCCCGCTGGGCCAGGGCCTGGCGAACGCGGTGGGCATGGCGCTCGCGGAGAAGCTCCTCGCCGCGCGCTTCAACCGTCCGGGCCTCGAGATCGTCGACCATCATACGTACGTGTTCATGGGCGACGGCTGCCTCATGGAAGACATCTCGCACGAGGCCTGCTCGCTCGCCGGAACGCTCGGGCTCGGCAAGCTCATCGGTGTCTACGACGACAACGGCATCTCCATCGACGGCAAGGTGCAGGGCTGGTTCACCGACGACACGCCGAAGCGCTTCGAGGCCTACGGCTGGCATGTGGTGCCGAACGTGGATGGCCACGATGCCGAAGCGGTCGCTGCGGCCATCCGCGCCGCGCGCGCGGAAAAGAGCAGGCCCTCGCTCATCTGCTGCAAGACCATCATCGGCTGGGGGGCGCCCAACAAGCAGGGCACCAAGGCCACGCACGGCGAAGCGCTGGGCGCGGAAGAAGTGGCCGCTGCGCGCAAGGCGCTCGGCTGGACTTCCCCGCCGTTCGAGATTCCCGCGGAGATCCGCAAGCAGTGGGATTGCCGCGAGGCGGGCGCGAAGGCCGAAGTGCAGTGGAATGAGCTCTTCGCGCGCTACCGCGCGCAGCATGCGGATCTCGCGAAAGAGTTCGAACGGCGCGTGAAGGGTGATCTGCCGCCCGAGTGGAGCCAGGCCGTCGCCGAAGCGATGGCCACCGCCGCGAAGCAGACCGCGGCGCAGGCCACCCGCCAGTCCTCGCAGGCCATGCTCAACGCCCTCGCGCCGCGGGTGCCGGAGTTCCTCGGCGGCTCGGCGGATCTCACGGGATCCAACAACACCAACACCAAAGCGTCGAAGCCGGTCACCCACGACGACTTCACCGGCGATTACATCTACTACGGCGTTCGCGAGTTCGGCATGACGGCGATGATGAACGGCATCGCGCTGCACGGCGGCTTCATTCCTTTCGGCGGTACGTTCCTCGTGTTCTCGGATTACGCGCGCAACGCGGTGCGCCTCGGCGCGCTCATGCACCAGCGCGTCATCCATGTGTACACGCACGATTCCATCGGTCTCGGCGAAGACGGCCCTACGCATCAGCCCATCGAGCATCTCGCCTCGTTGCGCGCCATGCCGGACCTCAGCATGTGGCGACCGTGCGATGCGGCGGAGACAGCCGTGTCCTGGGTCGCGGCCATCGAGCGCAAGGACGGGCCGACGGCGCTCATCCTCACGCGCCAGGCGCTCGAGCAGCAGCCGCGCACCACGCAGCAGGTCGCGGATATCCGCCGCGGCGGGTACGTTCTCATCGAAGCCGATGGAGCTGGTGGCTCGTCACTCCCTGAAGGCATCGTGATCGCCACCGGCTCGGAAGTCGCCCTGGCGGCCGCGGCGGTGCGCAAGCTCAATGGCGAGGGCCGCCGCATTCGGCTGGTTTCCATGCCGTCCACAGACGTTTTCGATGCGCAGGACGCCGCTTACCGCAACTCCGTGCTCCCGTCCGGAGTGACAATACGCGTGGCCGTCGAGGCCGCCGCCACGCAGTCCTGGTGGCGCTACGTGGGAAGCGGCGGCCGCGTCATCGGCATCGACCGCTTCGGCGCCTCGGGCAAGGCGAGCGATCTATTCCCCCATTTCGGATTCACCGCCGACGCCGTCGAGCGGGCGGTCCGCGAGTTACTACAAGGCTGAGAGGACACACAGACATGGCGATCAAGGTGGGCATCAACGGTTACGGCCGCATCGGCCGCAACATCCTGCGGGCGCTGTACGAGGCGAAGCGCACGAAGGACATCCAAATCGTCGCGATCAACGACCTGGGCGACGCCAAGACCAATGCCCATCTCACGCGCCACGACACCACCCACGGCCGCTTCCCCGGCAAGGTGGAAGTGGACGGGGATTCGCTGGTGGTGGACGGCGACCGCATCCGCGTCGTCGCGGAGCGCGATCCTTCCAAGCTGCCGTGGGGCGAGCTGGGCGTGGACACGGTGCTCGAGTGCACTGGCCTCTTCACCAGCAAGGCGAAGGCGGGCGCGCACCTGAAGGGCGGCGCGAAGCGCGTGGTCATCTCCGCGCCTGGCGGTGAGGACGTGGATGCCACGGTCGTCTATGGCGTGAACCACAACGTGCTCAAGAGCTCCTTCACCGTCATCTCGAACGCGTCCTGCACCACGAATTGCCTCGCGCCCGTGGCGAAGGTGCTGCACGAGAAGATCGGCATCACCGCCGGCGTCATGAACACCGTGCACGCCTACACCAACGACCAGGTGCTCTCCGACGTGTATCACTCGGACCTGCGCCGGGCACGCTCCGCCACCATGTCGCAGATCCCGACCAAGACGGGCGCCGCGGCGGCCGTGGGCCTGGTGCTGCCGGAGCTCAAGGGCAGGCTGGATGGCTTCTCGGTGCGGGTGCCGACCATCAACGTCTCCCTGGTGGACCTGAGCTTCATCGCCAAGCGCGCCACCAGCGTCGATGAGATCAACAAGGTGATGAAGGAAGCGAGCGACGGCGCCATGAAGGGCATCGTGGCCTACAACACCGAGCCGCTGGTCTCCGTGGACTTCAACCACGACCCGCACTCCGCCACCTTCGACGCCACGCTCACCAAGGTGATCGACGGCACGCTGGTGAAGGTCTGCGCCTGGTACGACAACGAGTGGGGCTTCTCGAACCGCATGCTCGACACCACGCTCGCGTGGTCGAAGGCCTCGTGAGAGTCCTGCGGATGACGGATCTCGACCTGCGCGGCAAGCGGGTCATGATCCGGGAAGATCTCAACGTCCCGGTGCAGGACGGCGTGGTGACGAGCGATGCGCGCATCCGCGCATCGCTCCCCACCATCCGCAAGGCGCTCGAGCAGGGCGCGAAGGTCATCCTGCTCTCGCACCTCGGCCGCCCGAAGGAGGGCGTGTACGACGAGTCGCTGTCGCTCGCGCCCGTGGCCGTACGGCTCTCCGAGCTGCTCGGCCAGCCCGTGCCGCTGCGCAAGGACTGGCTGGACGGCGTGGACTGCCAGCCCGGCCAGGCCGTGCTCTGCGAGAACGTGCGCTTCAACAAGGGCGAGAAGAAGGACGATCCCGATCTCTCGCGCAAGATGGCGGCGCTCTGCGACATCTACGTGATGGACGCGTTCGGCACCGCGCATCGCGCGGAAGCCAGCACGCACGGCGTCGGCAAGTCCGCGAAGGTCGCGTGCGCCGGCCCGCTGCTGGTGGGCGAGCTGGATGCGCTCGAGCGCGCGCTCGAGAAGCCGGCGCGGCCGCTGGTCGCCATCGTCGCGGGGTCGAAGGTTTCCACCAAGCTCACGGTGCTGGAGTCGCTGCTCTCGAAGGTGGACCAGCTCATCGTGGGCGGCGGCATCGCGAACACGTTCCTCGCGGCCACGGGCGTCAACGTCGGCAAGTCCCTGCACGAGGCGGAGATGCTGGACGTGGCGCGCAAGCTGCTGGACGAGGCGAAGGCGCGCGGTGCCGAGATTCCGCTGCCCACGGACGTCGTCGTGGCACGCGAGTTCGCCGCCACCGCGCACGCGGACGTGCGGCCGGTCGGCGAAGTGCGCAACGAGGAGATGATCCTCGACATCGGCCCGGATACCGCCGAGCAGCTCGCGAAGCGGCTCGAGAAGGCCGGTACGGTCGTGTGGAACGGCCCGGTGGGCGTGTTCGAGTTCGACCAGTTCGGCGAAGGCACGCGGGCCATTGCGGATGCCATCGCGCGCAGCGGCGCGTTCTCGCTCGCCGGTGGCGGCGACACGCTCGCCGCCATCGAGAAGTACGGCGTGGAGGAGGGCATCTCCTACATCTCCACCGGCGGTGGCGCCTTCCTGGAATTCGTGGAAGGCAAGGTGCTGCCCGCCGTCGCCATGCTCGAAGAGCGCGCGAAGGGCGCCTGATGCTCCGCCGCACCAAGATCGTCGCGACGCTGGGGCCAGCGACCGACGACCCCGCCGTGTTGCTCGAGATGATGAGTGAGGGCCTCGACGTGGTTCGGCTCACCGCGTCACACGGCACACGCGACGACCAGCGGCGGCGCCTCAGCATGATCCGCGAGGCCGCGCGCACCGCGGATCGTTCGGTGGGCGTGCTGCTCGACCTGGCCGGCCCCAAGATCCGCATCGAGAGCTTCCGCGACAAGAAGGTGATGCTCGAGGAAGGGCGGCCGTTCGCGCTCGACACGGCGCTCGATCCCAAGGCCGGCACCGTCACGGAAGTGGGCTGCGCGTACAAGGACCTGCCCAAGGACGTGGACAAAGGCGATACGCTGCTGCTCAACGACGGGCAGATCGTGCTCGACGTGCAGTCCGTCACCGGTACGCGCATCGACACCATCGTGCGGGTGGGCGGAGAGCTCTCGGACCGCAAGGGTCTCAATCGCCAGGGCGGCGGCATCTCCGCGCCTGCGCTCTCGGACAAGGACTGTGACGACATCAGGTTCGCGGCCGAGGTGGGCGTGGACTACCTCGCAGTGTCGTTTGCGCGCGATGCGGGTGACATCGAGCAGGCCCGCTCGCTGGTGCGCAATGCCGGCGGTCACGCGCGCATCGTGGCGAAGATCGAGCGGCAGGAGGCCGTGGCGAATCTCATCGGCATCATCGAAGCAGCGGACGTCGTCATGGTGGCCCGCGGCGATCTCGGCGTGGAGATGGGTTACGCAGAGCTCACCGGCCTGCAGAAGACCATCATTCACGAATCACGCACGCGTCACCGCGTCGTGATCACCGCGACGCAGATGATGGAGTCGATGATCCAGAACCCCACGCCCACACGCGCCGAAGTGAGCGATGTGGCGAACGCCGTGATGGACGGCACCGATGCGGTGATGCTTTCCGCGGAGACCGCTGCGGGACGCTATCCGGTACGCGCGGTCCGCGCCATGGCGGAAGTCATCGAGGGCGCCGAGAAATACCAGATCGCGCACGTGCGCACGCGACATCGCGCGGAAGGCGTCTTCTCCGGCACCGAAGAAGCCATCGCGATGGCGGTGATCTACACCTCCAACCATCTCAAGCTGCGCGCCGTGGTCGCGCTGACGGAGACCGGCTCCACGCCGCTCTTCATGTCGCGCATCCGGGCGGACCTGCCCATCTATGCGTTCACGCGCCACGAGGCGACACGCCGGCGGGTCACGCTCTATCGCGGCGTGTATCCGGTGATCTTCGACGTCACCCAGGGAGCGACCACCGAGCAGCTCTATCGCTCGATCTTCGCTCGGCTGCTGGACTTGGAGCTGGTGGATCGCGGCGATCTCGTGGTGCTCACCAAGGGCGAGCTCTCCGGTGTCGAAGGCGGCACCAACTCGCTGCAGATCCTCAAGGTGACGCTGGGCTGAGCCACGCGGGACGTCTCGCCGCGTGACCGCTCCCCGCATGCTTCGTCGTTTCGCCCTGGCCTTCGGGCTGGTGCTCCTCGTAGGAGCGGGCACGGTGTATCTTGGGCTGCGGGCATCCGCTGTCACCTTATTATCGGGCGGGTTTCGCAGAATGGGCCGAAGGCCGGCCGCTGCCGTTCCTGCCGGATGGGGCGCGACATCGGCTGGAGCTGCGGCCACGGTAAACTGTCCCGCATGAGCCAGCACGTCAAAGAAAGACGGCGCAAGCCCGGCACGGTGCCGACGTTGGGCCTGGTGCTCACAGGCGGCGGCGCGCGCTCGGCGTATCAGGTGGGCGTGCTGAAGGCGCTGGTGGAGATGCTGCCGCGCGCCCGCAATCCGTTTGAAGTGATCGTGGGCACATCGGCGGGAGCCGTGGCGGCGGGCGTGCTTGCCTCCGAGGCGCATCACTGGCGGCGCGCCGTCGCGGGGCTCGAGAGCGTCTGGGCGAACTTCCACGTCGCGCAGGTGTTTCACTCGGATCGGATCCACATGCTGCGGGGTGGCCTGCATTGGCTCATCTCGCTCGTTTCGAGCGGCGTCGTGCTCTCTCCGCCGAAGGCGCTGCTGGACAACGATCCGCTGTGGGATCTGCTGAAGACGAGCATCGACTGGGCGGGCGTGCGCACCAGTATCCGCCGTGGCCATCTGCGCGCGCTGGCGCTGTGCGCGACCAGCTACGTCTCCGGACAGTCCGTCGCATTCTTCGACGGAGTGGAAGAGATCCCGGAATGGACCCGTGCCCAGCGCATCGGGCGGCGCACGAAGCTCACGCTGGATCACCTGATGGCGAGCGCGGCCATCCCGATGCTGTTCCCGCCGATCCCGCTCAACAACGAATACTTCGGCGACGGCGCCATGCGTCAGCTGAATCCATTGAGCCCCGCGGTGCACCTGGGTGCAGACCGTATGCTCATCGTCGGCGTGCGCGCGCGTCGTGCGGCCGGCGTGGCGGTACCGCGGCAGCCAGTACTCCCGCCGACGCCTGGGCAGATCTTCGGCTACATGCTGGATACGCTGTTCACGGACCAGGTGTTCGGCGATCTCGAGCAGCTCGAGCGGATCAATCAGCTGGTGCTCGCCGCTCCGCAGGCGGCTCCAGGGCTGCGCTGCGTCGAGACATTGATGCTCGCGCCGAGTGTGGATCCTCGCGAGATCGCCGCGCGGACATCGCTGAGATGCCGCCCGGCCTGCGCGCTATTGCGCGTGATGGGCGCGAAGGACGTGTCGGCAGCCAGCTCGCGAGCTATCTCATGTTCGAGCGTGGCTATACCTGCGAACTCGCTCAACCTCGGCTACAAGGATGCCATGGATACCGAGGACGCGCTGCTCGCCTTCGCGGGCGAGAAGCCTTCGGTAGCATCCACGGCGGCGGCGCCAGCGGTGGCACAGGCGACATGAGCAGGAAACTCCGGCTGCCATCGCTTCGCGACCGGCGTAACATGTCGCTCCCCACGAGAGTAGAGATGGCTCAGGCGAATGACTGCGACCGGAAAGCCGCGCGCGGGATTCGACCTCAGCCTGGTCGAGGAGAACCTGCGTTTGACGCCTATTCAACGTGTCCAGCAGCTCCAGGAGGCATTGATTCTCGTGCTGGAGCTCGAGAAGGCGGGTCGAGCCTTGCGCGCCGATGCTGAGTGAGCTGCTGCACCGTCTTTGCAGCGCGGGGATCGACGTCGTCGTCGGGGGCCTTGCCGGTACCGTGCACGGGTCTGCTCTCGTCACCAAGGATATCGATAGGCCATTCGTGATCTGAATCCCGTGCATCGGCTGACGTCGCCGCGACGATCGTTTCTGGATGACACGGATCTCGACGGAGCGTTCAAGAACCTCTATTTGCAGACCTCGCTGGGTCCGGTGGAGATCGAGCTGTTCGGTGCGCGCTGCCGGGTCATTTCGCTGGAGGACCTGATCAGGGCGAAAGAGGCATTGGGGCGGGAGAAGGACCGGCTCGCCGTGAAGGAGCTTCGGGCCATCGCGGAAAAGCGGCAGCGGGAATGATCAAGGCGCTGCGCCGTCCTCACGTCAGGAACAACGTCCCCAGCCCCAGCAGCGTCGCGAACCCGATGCAGTCCGTGAACGTCGTCAGGATCACGCCTGCCGACAGCGCCGGGTCGATCTTCAGCCGCCGCAGCACCAGCGGCACCATCACCCCTACGGCGGCGGCGGCGAGCAGGTTGATCAGCAACGCCGCGCCGATGATCACCGAGATCTTCCACGTGCCGAAGCGCAGGCTGGTGATGAGGCCGAGCACCACGGCCCAGATCAATCCGTTGAGACCACCGACGCCCACTTCTTTCAGCAGCAGCCAGCGCGCGTTTTCCCACGCCACCTGACCGAGGGCGAGGCCGCGGATGATCAACGTCACGGTCTGCGTGCCGGCGATGCCACCCATGCTCGCCACCATGGGCATCAGTGCGGCGAGAGCCGCGACTTTCTCGATGGTGCCCTCGAATCGCTGCACCACTATGCTGGCGAGCAGGGCCGTGCACAGATTGATACCCAGCCATACCAGGCGGCGGCGGGTGGATACGAGTACTCCCGCGAACACATCCTCCTCGTCGCGCAGGCCGGCCATGCTCAGCACTTC
This sequence comes from Steroidobacteraceae bacterium, assembly GCA_044225565.1. Lineage (GTDB taxonomy): Bacteria > Pseudomonadota > Gammaproteobacteria > Steroidobacterales > Steroidobacteraceae > CAVXAE01. Next base: position 17,984 of record JBGAIL010000057.1, read on the forward strand.
GTGAGCGGCTTCCTCGCTGATGACGTCCACGACGTCGTCGATAGTGATGCGACCGAGCAGCCGGCCTTCCGCGCTCACCACGGCCGCGGAGACCAGGTCGCGGTCCTGGAAGATCTGCGTGACTTCGTGCGCGGGCGTGGCCGGGTCGATGCGTGGGGCTTCGCTTTCCACCATCTCGCCGACGGGGCGCTCCGGATCTTCGGTGAGGAGGCGGGTGAGGGCGATGGTGCCGAGGTACCGGTCGTGGCGGTCCACCACGAAGAGGCTGTCCGTCTTCTCCGGCAGTTCGCCGCGCATGCGCAGGTAGCGCAGCACCACCTCCACGGAGACATCCGGGCGCAGGCTCACGGTGTCGGTGTTCATGAGGCCGCCGGCGCTGTCCTCGGGATAGCTCAGCACGGTGCTCAGACGTTCCCGGTCCTGCTGATCCATGGACTTGAGCAACTGCAGCGTCACGGTCTCGGGCAGGTCGCCGACGAGGTCGGCGAGGTCGTCGAGCTCCATGTCCTCGGCGGCGGCGAGCAACTCGTCCGCATCCATGCCTTCGATGAGCGCCGAGCGCACGTTGTCGTTCAGCTCGAGCAGCACCTCGCCCTCGAGCTCATGGTCCACGAACTCCCACACCATCTCACGCTGGGGGGCGGGCAGGGACTCGATGAGTAGCGCGATCTCCGAGGGATGCATCGCGTTGATCATCCGGTGCGCCGGGCGTAGCGCACCCTGACCCAGTGCGGCGCGCAGGGCCCGAAGGCGGCTTTCCTTCTCGGATTTGAGTTCGGCGTTCATGGGCGTACCGCGCCGTTGGCGCGGCGGGAGTGTAGCCCGCGCGGGCGGAAAGGCAATCAGGCACGCTGGTTTGGTAGCGACCGCGGTGCTCGCCCGCTTCGATTCGAGCGGAGCCGTGTGTCGGGGACTAGGCGATCGAGCGCTTCGGCTGGTACAAATTTTCGCCGGGCAGGCTGCTATGGCGCGCGGCTACGTCCGGAAACCGCGCGGCGAATCGCTCGGCAAGCCGTTCGGCGATGTACACGGAACGGTGCTGGCCGCCGGTGCAGCCGATGGCGACCGTGGTGTAGCGCGGTTGTTGCGCTCGTATTCGGGGATGCGTGCCGCGATGAAGCGCTCGATGTCGTCGATGAGGCGGCCCGCGTCCTCCTGCGCTTCGAGGAACGCCACCACGTCCGCGTCCCGGCCGGTGAGTTTGCGCAGGTTGGGCTCCCAGTACGGGTTGGGCAGGGAGCGGGCGTCGAACACGAAGTCCCGCGCACGTCGCCGGGGATGCCGTGCTTGAACCCGAACGACTCGAACGTGAGCGAGAGCCGGCCAGGCGCGTGCCCTTCCAGGCGTTGGATGGTTTCGCGCAGCTCGTGGACGCCCATGCCCGAGGTGTCTATGACCAGGTCCGCAGCGTTGATGATGGGCTCGAGCAGCTGGCGCTCGAGCGCGATGAACTCGCGCAGGTCGAGCCTGGCGCGGCTCATGGGGTGGATGCGGCGCGTCTCCGCGAAACGTCGCAGCAGCTCCTCGTCGCCCGCCACGAGGAACAGCACTTCGCACTGGATGCCGCTGCGCCGCAGCTCGTCGATGAGCTTGGGCACGGTGGCGATCTCCGCCGCCGTGTTCCGCGCGTCGAGCCCGATGGCGGTGCGGTCGTAGGTCGCCTCCGGGCTGTGCACGGTGTGCAGGATGAAGGGCTTCAGCAGCGCGGCCGGGATGTTGTCGATGCAATAGAAGCCGAGGTCCTCCAGCATGTGGAGCTACGCTCTTGCCCGGAGCCGGACAGGCCGCTGACGATGATGATGCGCATGGTCAGGGCGGGGAGGAAGGACGCGAGGTGCCGGACATGCGGTACCGGCGCATCAGGCCGGTCGCGCCTGGCCTGCGCGCGTCGGCTGGAATTTCCGGTACTGCGTCGAGACCCGTTCCATCACAGCCGGGCGGCGGCGTGCCGGCCCTCGGCGTTGTGGTGGTCCTTGCGCTTCTCCTTGTGCTTCCTCACGCAGCGCTCCAGCTTGTCGGCCATCAGGTCGATGGAGTGGTACATGTTGCCGTCGATCGCGTCCGCGTGGATGGCCTGCCCGCTCACGTGCATCGTCGCCTCCGCCTTGTGCCTCAGCTTCTCGACGGTCAGGACCACGTGGACGTCGATGACTTGATCGAAGTGCCTGGCGATCCGCTCCATCTTCTTTTCGACCGAGGCGCGCAGTGCCGGAGTGATCTCGACATGGTGACCGGAGAGGCTGATCTGCATGGACGTTCTCCTTGGTGGCGTGACAATCACATCAATCGGGATCCCGCGCGCCGGCGCTCGTTGGAAGGCGCTATGCCCATCGCCTCGCGATATTTCGCGACGGTGCGGCGCGCCACGGGGATGCCTTCGCCGGAGAGCAGCTCGGCGATGCGGCCGTCGCTCAGCGGTGTCTCGGCGTCCTCGTCCTTGATGAGCTTGCGGATCTTCGCGCGGATGGCCGTGGAAGAGGTGCCGGAGCCGTCCGCCCCCTCGACCTGGCTCGAAAAGAAATAGCGCAGCTCGAACACGCCGCGCGGAGTGTGCATGTACTTGCCCGAGGTGACGCGCGAGATGGTCGATTCGTGCATCTCGATCGCTTCGGCGATGTCCTTGAGGATCATCGGCCGCATGTGCTCCTCGCCGTGCTCGAGGAACGCCGTCTGCCTCTCCACGATGGAGCGTGCCACCTTCATCAGGGTCTCGTTGCGGATCTCCAGGCTCTTCAGCAACCAGCGGGCCTCCTGCAGCTGCGCCCGCATGGTGGCGTGGCTCGCGTTGCGGCCGATGAGGCTGGCATAGCCCTGGTTCAGCCGCACGCGCGGCAGCGTGGCGGAGTTGATCTCCACCGCCCAGCCGCCCTGCTCCGTGCGGCGTACGAAGACGTCCGGAACCACATACTCGGCCTTGCCGGCGCTCACCACCGCGCCGGGCCGGGGATGACAGGAGCGCACCAGCGCCAGCGCCGCCGCGAGCTCGTCTTCGGTGGACTGCAACTCCCGGCGCAGCAGGGTGAGCTCCCGGTCTGCCACGCGCTCCAGGTGATGGCGGGCAATGCGGATCGCCAGCTCCAGTCCCGGTGTCTGCGGCTGCAGCTGCTGCAGCTGCAGCTCGATGCACTCTCCGACGGAGCGAGCGCCGACGCCCGGCGGATCCAGCGCCTGCACCAGCGCGAGCACGTGCTCGATCTCCGTGGGCTCGCACTCGAGCTCGGGCCTCAAGGTGCTGGCGATCTCCTCGAGCGACTCGGTGAGATAGCCGTCTTCGCTGATCGCATCCACGATGCCTCGCGCGACGGCGAGGTGGCGCGGCTCGAGCCGCGCGAGCTCGAGCTGGCCCAGGAGGTATTCCTGCAGCGATTCACCCGCGCCGTCCGCGAATTCCTGCTGGCGGTCGTCGTCGTCGCTCTGGCTCCACGGCGTCTCGGAGGCGCCGACGCTCTGCTCGCCCCAGCTCTCCTCGACGACTTCGACGGTGCTTTCGGCCTTGCGGACGGCAGGCTCGGGCGGAGCGGGCGGCTCGACGGCCTCGAGGATGCCGGTGGATTCGGTGTCTTCCACGGGCTCGAGCATCACGTTGCTCTCGAGCAGCTCGCGGATATGGGCCTGCAGCTCGAGTGCCGGCATCTGCAGGAGGCGGATCGCCTGTTGCAGCTGCGGCGTCATGGTCAGTTGCTGACCCAGACGCAGCTGCAGGGACGGTTTCAACATGACGGTGCGCACGGGGCCGGCAGCCCCCAATCCTTTCCTCTAAAGACTCGCTACAACCGAAACGACTGGCCCAAGTACACCTCACGCACTTGGGGGTTGGCAAGGATTTCTTCCGCCGTTCCGGCGGCGATCACGGTGCCCTGATTGACGATGTAGGCACGCCCGCAGACCCCCAGCGTCTCGCGGACATTATGGTCAGTGATGAGCACGCCGATGCCGCGCGCCGTGAGCTCCCGGATGATGCGCTGGATGTCGATCACCGACAGCGGATCGACGCCGGCGAAGGGCTCGTCCAGCAGCATGAAGCGAGGCTCGGCCGCCAGCGCCCGGGCGATCTCCACCCGGCGGCGCTCGCCACCCGACAGCGAGATGCCCAGGCTCTTGCGCACGTGGCCGATGCGCAGCTCTTCCAGCAGCTCCTCGAGCCGTTGCTCGCGCGCCGCGCGGTCGAGATCGTCCCTCGTTTCCAGGATGGCGAGAACGTTGTCTTCCACCGACAGCTTGCGAAACACGGAGGCTTCCTGCGGCAGGTAGCCGAGGCCCATGCGCGCGCGCTTGTGCATGGCCAGATGGGTGAGATCGGCATCGCCGAGCTGCACCTTGCCGGCGTCGCAGGGGACGAGCCCGACGATCATGTAGAACGCCGTGGTCTTGCCGGCGCCGTTCGGGCCCAGCAGGCCCACCACTTCGCCATTGGCCACGGTGAGCGAGAGGTCGCGGACGACCTGTCGCGACTTGTAGCTCTTGGCGAGGTTCGAGGCGACCAGCGCCGTCACGGCGTCGGGTC
>JBGAIL010000057.1:22498-26153 GCA_044225565.1 Steroidobacteraceae bacterium
GTCGCCCCCTGGGGCGGCGCCGGCTTGTCGGGCTTGAGGAGGGTCTTGGTGCCATCCTTCGGATTGATGGTGATCTGCACGCGTTGGGCTCCGTCGGGCGAGGTCGTCGCCTGCACCTTTTCCTTGCGGATGTCGTACACCAGCAGCGGACCGCTGATCTCGTTCTGGCCGTTGCTCAGCCAGGCATCGTTGGCGAAGCGCACGGTGCCAGCCCTGATCTCGTAGATGATCTCGCCCGCGCGCCCGCGGGCAGTATCGGCAGAGCCGGCGGTCTGCTTCTGCTCGAACTGTGCCGGTGAGCCCTTCACCGTGGCGCGCGTGATGCGGTTGTCGCGGAACTCGACGATGGCGCGGTCCGACTGCATGGTGCCACGACTCTCGGCCTTGACGCGCACGTTGCCGGAGAATTCCCAGCGGCTGTCGTTGAAATCGATGCCGGTGGCCTCGGCGCGATCGGCGCTGATCGACACGTCGCCCTGGGAGATGGTGATGTTGCGCATCACCGTCTTGCCCGTGCGGAAGTCGGTCTCGAAGGGGCCGCTGTTGAGCAGGATGGGCGCCTTGGACGAGTCGACACGCTCCGCGCCATGAGTCGTCACCGCGGCGGCCGTGAAGGGCAGCGCCGCCGCGAGCAGGCTAATGAGGCGTGAAGCTGCCATGGACGGTCGATTCTAGCCTGACCTGCCGCTCCTTCAAGTTCGCGTGCAGTCCGGTGCCGTGCAGCTCGCGAACGCCCCAGAACAGGGTGACGGGCTCGGCGGTGCTCACCACCTCCGAGCGGGTGTCGAAGGCCAGCCGCTCGCTGCGGATCTGCGCCAGGTCGCTGGTGCCGGGCAGTACGCCGACCACCTTCACGTCGCCCTGCAAATCGATGTGCTCGTTGTTCTGCTGGATGGACCCGGTGTTCGCCGTGAGCGACCACTGGTTGCTATTTTCCCCACGGTAGCTCATGCGCACGCCCTCGAGCTGGACGCTGCCATCCTCGGGCCGCTGGCGGATCACGTCTGCATTCAGGCGGTAGAGGGGGCGTCCGTCCGTCCCTGTCTCGATCAGCTCGGCGTCCCTGGCGGCGTATCCGGGCTCGGGCGCCTCGCCCGGCGCCGCCTCGTCGTCGTCCCGGCTGAGGCGCTGCTGGCCGAGGATCGCGGACGCGACCACGACGACGATGACCAGCAGGGTGGTAAGGCCGCGCGAGATCATCTGTCAGACCACCCCCGCGCGGAACAGATCGTGGATGTTGAGTGCGCCAATGATGCGCCCCTGCTCGTCGGCCACCGGCAGCGCGGTGATACGGTGCAGCTCCATGAGGTGCACGGCTTCCGCGGCGAGCTCTCGTGGGCCGATGCGCTTGCCGTTGGGAGTCATCACCTCGCGCATGGTTGCCTTATGCACGTCCAAGCGATGGTCGAGCGCACGGCGCAGGTCTCCGTCGGTGAACACGCCGAGGATGCGGTCGTTCTCGTCGACTACTACCGTCATGCCCAGGCCCTTGCGAGACATCTCCAGCAGGCCTGCGCTGAGCGGCGCCTCCGGCCGGATGCGCGGGATGGTGTCTCCCTTGTGCATGAGGTCTTCCACGTGGAGGAGCAGGCGCCGGCCGAGGCTGCCGCCGGGATGGGAGCGCGCGAAATCCTGACGGGTGAAGCCGCGCGCCTCGAGCATGGCGACGGCGAGTGCGTCGCCCATCGCGAGCGTTGCAGTGGTGCTCGCGGTAGGCGCGAGGTTGAGCGGGCAGGCTTCCTCGGGGACGCTCACGTCGAGCGTGACCGTCGCCGCACCGCCCAAGGTGGAAGCGGGGGCGCCGGTCATCACGATGAGAGGCACGCCGAGCCGTTTGAGATGAGGGACCAGCACGACGAGCTCGGGGGTCTCGCCGGAGTTGGAGAGGGCCAGCACCACGTCGGTGCGGGTGATCATGCCGAGGTCGCCGTGGCCGGCTTCCGCGGGATGCATGAAGAACGCGGGCGTGCCCGTGCTCGCGAGCGTCGCGGCGATCTTGCCTGCGATGTGGCCGGACTTGCCCATGCCGGTGACGACCACGCGGCCCTGGCATGCCAGGCACAGCCGGCAGGCGGCCACGAAGCGCGGATCCAGCCGCGGCACCAGGGCTTCCACGGCCTGCGCCTCGATCTTCAGGGCGTGGCTCGCGGAGGCGAGCAACTGGTCATCGGCGGCAGTGGCTTGGGCTGGCATGGGGATGCAATGGTACCGCGTACCCGGTCCCGCCGGCCCGCCTGCTAAACTGCCGCGCCCATCCGTTGCGTCGAGCCGTCAATGAATCCTGAGGAAATCGCTGAGTTGATCCGGGCGGGCCTGCCCGGCGCGGACGTCCGGGTCGAGTCCGACGACAACACCCACTTCGCGGCGCGGGTCGTCTCGAAGGCTTTCGAGGGCCAGCGCAGCCTGGCGCGCCATCAGGTCATCTATCGTGCCCTGGGCGAGCGCATGGGGCGGGAGATCCACGCGCTGTCCATCGACGCACTGACGCCGGAGGAGCACCTGGAGCGCACGCATGGATAAGCTGCGCATCGCGGGAGGCGCGGTTCTCGAGGGAGAAGTGCGTATTTCCGGTGCGAAGAACGCCGCGCTGCCCATTCTGGCCGGCGCGCTGCTCACGGAGGAGCCGGTAACGGTCGCCAACGTGCCGCATCTGCAGGACATCACCACCACCATCGAACTGCTCGGCCGCATGGGAGCGAGCGTCACCATCGACGAAAAGATGCGGGTGGAGGTGGACGCTTCGTCCATCACCGAGCTCTCCGCGCCTTACGACCTGGTGAAGACCATGCGTGCGTCCATCCTGGTGCTCGGGCCGCTGGTCGCGCGGTTCGGGAGAGCGGACGTCTCGCTGCCGGGTGGCTGTGCCATCGGCGCTCGTCCCGTGAACATCCACGTAGCAGGCCTGCAGGCGATGGGCGCGGATATCACCATCGAAGGCGGGTACATTCGCGCGCGCGCAGGCCGGCTGAAGGGTGCTCGCCTCGTGCTGGATACCGTCACGGTCACGGGCACGGAGAACCTCATGATGGCCGCCACGCTCGCCGAGGGTGAGACGGTTCTCGAGAACGCTGCGCGCGAGCCGGAGGTGGTCGACCTCGCGAACTTCCTGAATTCCATGGGTGCGAAGATCGAGGGTGCCGGCACGGACAAGATCGTCGTGCAGGGCGTGAAGCGGCTGAGCGGCACGAGCTACGAGGTGCTTCCGGATCGCATCGAGGCCGGCACTTATCTGGTGGCAGGCGCGATCACGCGTGGCATCGTGCGCGTGAAGAATACTCGGCCGGATCACCTCGACGCGGTGCTCGCGAAGCTTTCGGAAGCTGGCGCCAAGGTGGGCGTGGGAGACAGCTGGATCGAGGTCGACATGCGCGGGCGGCGGCCGAAATCGGTGGACGTGCGCACCGCGCCTTATCCAGCGTTCCCCACGGATATGCAGGCACAGTTTGCTGCGCTGAACACGGTGGCGGAAGGCGTGGGCACCATCATCGAGACCATCTTCGAGAACCGCTTCATGCACATGCTGGAGATGCGGCGGCTCGGCGCGGAGATCCGGCTCGAAGGCAACACGGCCATCATTCACGGAGTCGAGAAGCTGAACGGCGCGCCCGTCATGGCAACGGACCTGCGGGCGTCCGCGAGCCTGGTGCTCGCGGGG
>JBGAIL010000058.1:0-24812 GCA_044225565.1 Steroidobacteraceae bacterium
CGAGTCGTTTGGTTCGTGCGTGGCCGGAAAACCCGCCCGGGTCTTTCCGCAGCGGCCCCGGCACTCCCTATACTGAATAATAATTCGGATAAGTTGTCAATCGGGTTTGGCGACAGACATCTGGCGCGGCCAGTCGTGCATGGCTGGGACGAACGCGAAGCGGCGGTATTTTCCGAGTATTTTTGCTGATTTTTCCGAGCGGAGTATCGGCTGACTGCGCTCGGCTCACCCCTCGCTGGCCGGGACGTCATGGAAACGGCCGCCTTGGTTTTCGCATATTTGATTCGCTTTCGCCGTAAAAGCGTAGCTCATACAGCCAGTTATGGAGTCGAGCATCATGCCGCGGCTCTCCCGCAATGCGACTTTTGATTCGGATCGACGAGCGCCCCGGGGCGGGTTGCGCGGCGCGATGCTCCGATTCCGTCGAGCGAAGCAGAGAATTGCCGTGATATCCTAGTAATCCTTCGGATTTGACGGCTGGCCGGGTCGGGCGCCGATCGCGGGCATCCCCGGACGTTGGGCAATGGCGAGGAGTGACGGATGAAATCGATCGACCGAATCTACATCGACGGCCGCTGGGCCGTGACCCAGGGGCAAAGCAGGATCGACGTCATCGATCCGGCCACGGAGGAGACGTGCGGGTACGTCGTGGCCGCCTCCATCGCCGAAGTCGACGCAGCCGTGCTGGCTGCTCGCGCAGCCTTCAAGCACTGGGGAAGCTCCCCGGTATCCGAGCGAATCGCCTGCCTCGAGCGCATCGCCGCGGGCATCCAGCGCCGGGCGCCGGAGCTCGCCGGACTCACGACGATGGAAATGGGCATTCCGAGCAAGCTGGCCAACGACTATCAGGTCGCGCCCGCGGAGATGATCTTCTCGCACTACGCGCAGTTGCTGGGGGGCTATTCGTTCGAGCAGGTAGGCCCCCTGACGACGCTGCTGCGGGAGCCCATCGGGGTTTGCGGGCTCATCACGCCGTGGAATTTTCCTTTGACCCAGATCGCCCTCAAGCTCGCTGCCGCGCTGGCGGCAGGCTGCACCGTGGTGCTGAAGCCCAGCGAGCTCGCACCGTTCGCCGCCACGCTGTTCGCGGAAATCGTCGCAGAAGCCGGCCTGCCCGCGGGCGCCTTCAACCTCGTGCACGGGTGCGGCCCGGTCGTCGGGAGCGCGCTCTGCGCGCATCCTCAGGTGGACATGGTCTCCATAACGGGCTCGACGCGCGCCGGCGCCAGCGTCGCCAGAGCGGGCGCCGAGACCATCAAGCGCGTGACTCAGGAGCTCGGAGGGAAGTCCGCCTATCTGATCCTGGACGACGTCGATCTCGAGGCGAATGTCGCCTGGGGAGTGCGCAAGTGCTTCGCCAACAGCGGCCAGGCCTGCGACGCTCCGACCCGGATGCTGGTGCCCGCAGCGCTGCACGATGCGGTCGCCACCATCGCGTGCGCCGCAGCGCGAGAGCTGGCGGTCGGCGATCCGACGCTCGGCGTCACCGACATGGGGCCGCTGGCCAACGAGGCCCAGTTCGCCAGGGTGCGCGCTTCGATAGAGCAGGGCATCGCGCAAGGCGCCGTGCTGGCGACAGGCGGTCTGGATCGGCCGCCCGGCTGCGATCGAGGCTACTTCGTGGCGCCGACGATCTTCACCGGCGTGGACCCTCTCAGCGCCCTCGCCCAGCAGGAGATCTTCGGGCCGGTGCTGTGCATCATCCCGTTCCGGGACGACGCGCATGCCGTCGAGATCGCCAACGAGACCGACTACGGGCTGGCGGCCTACATCGCCGGCCGCGATCCGGGGCGCATCGAGTGGATCACGCGACGCCTGCGCTGCGGGCAGGTGCGGATCAACCGGTCACCCTTCGATATCGGCGCGCCCTTCGGAGGTTACAAACATTCCGGGAATGGCAGAGAGAGCGGTGTGACGGGCCTCGAGGAGTACTTGGAGGTCAAGGCCTGCATGGGGTTCAGGCCGGCACATGCGGCGCCCGCGGAGCGCTGACACATTGAGCGATCCGGAGACGACCGTCGCCAGCCCTGCGGATGAAGCCCGCGGCTGGCGCTTCGATCATCCCCGCGGCCTTTTCACGCTGTTCCTGACTGAGATGTGGGAGCGGAGCACCTATCACGGGGTGCGCTCCGTCCTGATCCTGTTCATGACCGCGCTCGTCGCCGACGGCGGGCTGGGCTTCGACGACAGGACCGCGAGCTCGATCTACGGGCTGTACATCTCGGCGACGTTCCTGTTCTCGCTGTGGGGCGGCTGGATCGCCGACCGCCTCGTGGGTCAGCAGCGGGCGATCGTCGCAGGGGCGATCCTGATCACGCTCGGCAACTTGATGCTCGTCTTCGGCAGCGTGCCACTCTTCTTCGCCGGGCTGGTGGTGATCGTGTTCGGCACCGGGCTCCTGAAGCCCAACATCAGCGCGGTCGTCGCGCAGCTCTACCCGGAGTCCGGCGTGCGCCGCGATGCCGGTTTCTCGATCTTCTACATGGGCATCTCCCTCGGTGCCCTGCTCGGGCAGCTGCTCGTGCCGATCGCAGCGGTCAGCTTCGGCTGGAAGACGGGCTTTCTGGTGCCGGCGCTCGGCATGGCGCTGGGGCTCGTCCAGTTCCAGCTGGGCCGGAAGTTTCTCGGCAGCGCCGGCGCTCAGCCCCTGGGAGCGAAAGGGCACTGGTCGGCCGTCTACGTGCCGGTCGGGCTGGCGGCGGTGTTGATCGTGCTGGGGGGGACGGGCGTCGTTCATTTCGACCCGGGCCTGATCTCCCGCTTCGCCAACTGGGCGATGATCGCGCTCGCCGCGATCTTCTTCGTGCACCTGCTGTGCTTCGCCGGCCTCAGCCGCATCGAGCGGGATCGCGTGCTGGTCCTCATCGCCCTCGCGACCGCATGCGCGATGTACTGCGCCGGAGCCGAGCAGGCCGGCGCTTCATTCACGCTGTTCGCCGATCGCCACACCGACCGCGACCTGCTGGGCATCAACATTCCGTCCGGCGCCGTGCAGAGCGCGAGCTCGCTGTTCATCATCCTGTTCGCGCCGGTTTTCGCGGCGCTCTGGGTTCGCCTCGGCAGGCGCGGGCTCGATCCGGCCATCCCGGTGAAGTTCGCCCTGGGCCTGCTGTTTCTCGCTCTCGGCTTCGCGGTCATGGTGATCGCCTCGGGCTACGTCGCGGCAGGGCAGAAAGTGCTGCCGACCTGGCTCGTCCTGACCTATCTGTTCCACAGCTTCGGCGAGCTCTGCTTGAGCCCGGTCGGGCTCAGCTCGATGACCAAGCTTTCCCCGCCGCGTTACGTCGGCCAGGTATTGGGAATCTGGTTCCTGGCCACGGCCATAGGCAACAACCTCGCCGGGCAATTTGCCGGCAGGATCGACGCGAACGATCCCTCGACGCTGTTGAGCCAGTACGGATATCTGTTCTGGTGGGCGATGGCGGCCGCAGTCGGCATGCTCGCGCTCACGCCCATCCTGAAGCGCTTGATGGCCGGCGTGCGCTGAGATCAGCGCTGGGCGATTTCCACCACGGTGGCCAGGAGCTTCGGCAGCAGCGCGCTGCCCGCCGTCGCCCCGACGATCCAGAAGATCAGCTCGACTTTCACGCGGTGCAGCTTCTCGTCGGTTCGCGCCTCGGCGGTGACGAACCGATCGTCCAATCTCCGTATTTCCGAACGGATGGCCTCGATGCGCGCGTCCAGCACCGGTACGGTGACGAATTGCGAGTTGACGAGAGTCATGTCCATGGCTTCTGCGATCGCCAGCGCGACCGGCGGATCGAACCTTCCTTTTTGCACGAGCACTGCGACGGCGGATGCCTGCATGACCTGATTCCTAGAATGATTCGATGGAAGAGGATACCGGCCCGCTGGATGGGAAGCATACGCTCATATCTGCTGTGTTCGCACAATTTTGCAAGACAAGCCACGGGATTCTCCGGCGAGTTACGCACGCGTAAGCGCACGGCTTTTCTCACGCGAGTTTCTCAGTGAGTTTTTCACGACGATGGCGTTTGCATTCTGCCCTCGGTAGCCGCGTTCTGGAGATGCGCGTGAAGTATTGGTATTTTCGGCAGCCGTCACCAGGCAATCAGGATCTGTCCGTTCGTGCAGCCGTCTTACCCTGGCTTGGAAGATTTCCGGCGCGCGGCGACCGCCATCGCCGGCGATGCCATTCGCACGCCGCTCCTGCATTTTCGCGCCTCCGGCGGGAGGGAGATCCGTCTCAAAGCGGAGAGCCTGCAGCCGCTCGGCTCATTCAAGATCCGCGCGGGCGCGAACGCCCTCGCGACGATTCCCGATCCCGAGCTGGCTGCCGGAGTCGCCACCGCCAGCGCGGGCAATTTCGCGCAAGGCCTGGCGCTCGCCGCGAAGCGGCGCAACATTCCGCTCACCGTTCACGTGCCGGCAACCGCTCCGGCAGTGAAGCTCGATTCGATCCGCAGCCTCGGTGCGCGCATCGAAACGCATGCCTTCGAGAAGTGGTGGGAGATCATGTCGACCTGCGAGACGGGTCGCGCCGATGGCCGATTCATCCATCCGGTCTGCGAGCCCACGGTGCTGCTCGGTAACGGCACCATCGGGCTCGAGCTCGTGGAGCAGTGGGCGAATTCGATGCGGTCTTCGTGCCGGTGGGGGAGGGCGGGCTGCTCTGCGGCCTCGCGCTCGCATTGCGCGCCATGGGTTCGAAGCGCGTCGTCGCGTGCGAAGTCGAGACGGCCGCGCCGCTCACCGCTTCCCGTCGTGCCGGCCGGCCCGTGAGCATCGAGCGAATCCCTTCATTCGTCGACGGCATCGGAGGCGGTAGCGTGTTCCCGCAGATGTGGCCGCTTTTGCAGGAGCTGGTCAGCGACGTCTTGCTGCCAGTTGAGTGGAAGTCCAGCATCGCGATGCGGCTGCTCGTGAGGAGAACCGCCGTGGCTGAAGGTGCGGGCGCTGCCTCTCTGGCTGCGGCGCTGAGCGGACGGGCAGGTGGAGAGCGCGTGGTCGCGGTCATCTCGGGCGGCAACATCGACCCGTCCGTCTTCGGGGAAATCCTGACGAGCCGCGATTAGCCGCCGAAGCGCTGACGAGCCTCCCGTGAGAGCGGGCCCAGAGGCCCTTCGAGGCGGCTGCCGTTGACCGACAGGTGCTCTTCGGACGTCTCCAGCACGCGCCGATACAGTTCGCGGCACAGGTCATAGGCTTCGGTGCCGACCCAGCCTTCCGGCAGCAGGTCGTGCGGCAGCAGCGGATCCCGCAAATGGATCTTCCGGTACTCGTGGATCAGCAGCGTACGGATGACGAATGCCGCCTCGGGCGTGATGACCCTGTCGTCGCGCAACAGCCCGCGAAGGGTCTCGAAGCTGTCGATGAAACGCCGGTACGCGCGAGCCAGCCCGCGCAGGTCCCAGCCGATCGAAATCAAACGGCGATCCTGCGCGAGGCCCGCACCTGTCGCGTCGAGGACGATGGCCCGATCCGCGAGCCCTGCTTCACGCAGCAGCTCCCGGGTATCTGCGACGCCGCGGCTGGGATGCGCGAGCACGCCCGAGTTCAGCTGGCCAAAGCCGAGCCACTGCAGCTCCTCGCGGATGCGATCGCGATGCTTCGCCGAGTCCGCCGGCAGGAGCAGCATCGTCCAGCGATGCTCCCAGCCCCGCGGAGGTTCCGCGTAGATGCGTTGGGTCGCTTCGGCGAAGCGTGAGCGGCCGTGGCGGGTGAGGGCGTATTCGCTCTGCCGGCCCTCGCGTCGCGAGCTGAGCCAGCCCTCCTTCGCGAGCCTGCCGACGGAGGTGAGCACCAGCCGCTCCGGCAGGCCGAAGGGCGCGGCGAGACGGATCAGGCTCCCGAGCGTGGCTACGCCGCCGCGGGGCACGATGGCATCCCCGAATATCGTGACCAGCAGCGAGCCGCTGCGCAAAGGCCGCTGGCGGCGGAACCGGATGACCAGAGCATCTAAGGCGGCTGCGAGGCGGTCCCGGGGCATGCCGGAATTGTGACACATAATCTCTTGAATCCGCCATGTCTTCGTGTCACATTACGCCCCGCATCGATCTCGGCCCGGCGTGCGAGGCCAAGCGGAGGCACCCGTGTACACCCAAGGTCTGGATTCCCTCGGCAAAGAGAGCCTGCACGTCGCCAGCGCGGACACCGCCACGCTCGAAGCGCGCTTCCAGGCGAAGATCGACTCGGACGAGAAGATCGAGCCCAAGGACTGGATGCCGGAGGCCTACCGCAACACGCTGCTGCGGCAGATCTCGCAGCACGCTCATTCGGAAATCGTGGGCATGCTACCGGAAGGCAACTGGATCACGCGCGCGCCCACCCTGCGCCGCAAGGCCGTGCTCATCGCCAAGGTGCAGGACGAGGGCGGGCACGGCATGTACCTCTACAGCGCGGCGGAAACGCTCGGCATGTCGCGCGACCAGATGGTCGAGCAGCTGCCCGCCGGCACGGCGAAGTACTCGAGCATCTTCAACTACCCCACGCCCACCTGGGCGGACATAGGCGCCATCGGCTGGCTGGTGGACGGCGCGGCCATCATGAACCAGATTCCCATCTGCCGCTGCTCGTACGGCCCGTACGCGCGCGCCATGGTGCGCATCTGCAAGGAAGAGAGCTGCATCAGCGCCACAGGGCTTCGAGACCGGGCGACGACGCCTTCGCCCGCGCACGCTCGCGCAGCGCGAGATGGCGCAGGCCGCGCTCGACCGCTGGCGGTGGCCCTCCCTCATGATGTTCGGGCCGGACGACAAGACCTCGAAGCACACGGCGCAGTCCATGCGCTGGAAGATCAAGCGTTTCACCAACGACGAGCTGCGCCAGCATTTCGTGGACGTCACCGTGCCGCAGGCGGACTTCCTCGGCCTGAAGGTGCCGGACGCCGATCTGCAGTGGGACGAGACCACGAAGCACTATCGCTTCGGCGCCATCGACTGGACCGAGTTCCAGAACGTGCTGAGAGGCAATGGGCCGTGCAACCGCGAACGGCTCGAAGCGCGCCAGCGTGCGCACGCCGAAGGCGACTGGGTGCGCGAGGCAGCGCTGGCTCACGCTGCAGGCAGAAGGCTCGCGCGACAGCGCAGGCCGCCTGAAGAGACGAATCCGACTCCCGCACCATGGAATGGCCGCTGTTCGAAGTATTCATCCGCCCGCGCCAGGGTCTCGAGCACAAGCATGTGGGCAGCCTGCATGCCGCGGACGCCCGCATGGCTCTCGAGCACGCGCGCGATGTGTACACGCGCCGGCAGGAAGGCGTGAGCATCTGGGTGGTCCCGTCTGCGCAAATCCTCGCGTCCGATCCGGCGGATGCGGATGCGTTCTTCGAGCCCGCGCGCGACGGGATGTATCGCCATCCGACTCTTCTACGCCATTCCGGATGAGGTGGAGAACCTGTGAACGATGCGGCGCGCTTCCAGTACGTGCTGCGGCTCGGCGACACGAGCCTCGTTCTCGGCCAGCGCCTCGCAGAATGGGTCGGCCATGCCCCCGCGCTCGAGGAAGACCTCGGCCTCGCCAACATCTCGCTGGACCTCATCGGTCAGGCGCGCTTGCTGCTCACCTATGCCGGTGAGCTCGAAGGGCGTGGCCGCAATGGAAGACGATCTCGCCTACCTGCGCGAGCAGGGCGAGTTCCTGAACCTGCTCCTGGCCGAGCAGCCGAACGGCGATTTCGCGGAAACCCTCGTGCGGCAGGTGCTGCTGGATGCATTCCGGCTGGAGCTTTACGAGAGCCTGCTCGGCTCGAAGGACGCCCGGCTCGCGCAGATCGCGGCGAAGGCCGTGAAGGAAACGCGATATCACTTGCGTTACAGCTCGGGCTGGCTGGTCCGGCTCGGCGATGGCACTGAAGAGAGCCACCGGCGCGCGCAGGCCGCACTCGAACGGCTGTGGCGCTTCACTGCCGAGCTCTTTTCAGACGAGATGGACGACGCCGCCGTGGCGACGGCCGGAGTCGCACCACGGCTCGCCGATCTTGCGCCACGATGGCGAGCGCAAATCGAGGAGATGCTGAGGGCGGCAGCATTGAGACAGCCGCCTGATGTGCCGCATGCCTGGCACGGCAAGCGAGGGCAGCACACCGAGCACCTGGGCTATCTGCTCGCCGAGATGCAATCCCTGCACCGCGCACATCCGGGGGCCACCTGGTGATGGCGGCGAGCCTCGCTGCTTCTGCAGGATCGCACGTCACCCGTGGTGAAGCGCGCGTCGACGAAGCCTGGCGCGTGCTCGAACGAGTGCTCGATCCCGAAATTCCCGTGCTCAGCATCGTGGACCTCGGCATCGTCCGTTACGCCAGCTGCCATGCCGATGGCCGGCTGCACGTAGGCATTACGCCCACTTATTCGGGTTGCCCTGCGACGGAAGTGATCCGCGGGCTCGTCGAGCGGGCACTTGCCGAAGCGGGCTTCCACGACGCCGCAGTCGAAGAAGTGCTCTCACCGCCATGGACCAGTGACTGGCTCACTGCGGAAGGCCGCCGCAAGCTCGTCGCCTACGGCATCGCACCACCCACCGGGCCGTCGCTAGCCCGCGCCGACTGTTCGGTTCGCAACCCGTCGCCTGCCCGCGCTGCGGCAGCGAAGACACGGAGAAGGTCAGCGAGTTCGGCTCGACGCCGTGCAAGGCGCACTATCGCTGCACGACCTGCCTAGAGCCTTTCGATCACTTCAAATGCATCTAGCGTCATGCACCCGAACCATCACTACGTCGCTCTCGCCGCCGGCCGCGGCATCGAGCCGCTGCTGCCGACGATCCAGGCGCTGCTCTCGCGCGACCCCGGCTCCCGCGTGCAGCTTTTCTACGGTAACCGCAATCGCGAGGAAGCGATACATGCGGAGGAGCTGCTCGCGCTGAAGGACAGGTACCTGAGCCGCTTCTCGCTGCACTTCCTGATGAGCGAGGAGCCGCAGGAGATCGAATGGCTCAACGGCCTTCTCGATGAGGCGAAGCTCGGCCTGCTGGCCGGCCGGCTGTTCGATCCGAAGGCCGTGCGCACGTTCCTGATCTGTGGCCCCGGCGGCATGAACGAGGATCTGTCGCGCGCGCTCGGCAGACTCGGCGTCGATGCGACCCACGTGCACGTGGAACCTTATCGGGCAGATGCCGATGCCGCCGCATCTGCAAGCGCACAGGCGAAGCCGCGGCACGCCGCCGACGCCGTGCCCACGACCGAGGTGACGGTGATCATGGACGGCCGCCGCCGCAGCTTCACGATGCGCACCGAGACGGACACGTTGCTCGATGCTGCTGCCGAAGCCGGCATCGACCTGCCGTTCTCCTGCAAAGCCGGCGTGTGCTCCACGTGCCGCACGAAGCTCGTGAGCGGCAAGGTGGATCTTGCGCAGAACTACGCGCTGGAGGACTGGGAGCTCGAGCAGGGCTTCATCCTCGCCTGTCAGGCCCATGCGAAGACCCCGCAGCTCGAGATCACCTACGACGAGACCTGAAGCCTCGCCCTGAAAGACCCATGAGCTACCAGACCATCCAGTTCGATCTCACCGAAGGCATCGCGCGCCTCACGCTCAATCGCCCGGACCGCCTCAACAGCTTCAACGTGACGATGCACGAGGAAGTGCGCGATGCCATCGAGCGCACGCGCGGCGACGGCACATCACGGGTTCTCGTCATCACCGGAGCAGGGCGGGGCTTTTGCGCGGGGCAGGATCTCGGCGATCGAGCCGTCGCGCCGGGCGACAAGAGCGTCGATCTCGGTGAATCCATCGAGCTGCGCTACAAGCCGCTCGTCCTCAGCCTGCGACAGCTCGAGATGCCCGTCATCGCGGCAGTGAACGGCGTGGCGGCCGGCGCCGGGGCCAACATCGCGCTCGCGTGCGATCTCGTCATCGCGGCGCGCTCGGCGAGCTTCGTCCAGTCCTTCTCGAAGCTCGGCCTCGTTCCCGATTCGGGCGGCACCTGGATCCTGCCGCGCCTCGTCGGCACCGCCCGGGCCATCGGCCTCGCGTTCCTCGGCGACAGGCTGGGCGCCGAGCAGGCTGCGCAATGGGGTCTCATCTGGCGTTGCGTGGACGACGCAGAACTTGCTTCGACGGTCGATCAGCTCGCGAAGCAGCTCGCCCAGGCACCCACGCGCGGCTTCGCACGAACCAAGAATGCCATCTATACCTCCGGGGAACGCACTCTCGAGGAGCAGCTGGATCTCGAGCGCGATTACCAGCGCGAGCTGGGATTCACCGCGGACTACGCCGAAGGCGTAGCCGCCTTCATGGAGAAACGCGCGCCGCGTTTCAGCGGCCGATGAGCTCTGCCATGAGCAGGCCAGTGACCCTGGAGCGGCGTGAGGGCATTGCGCTCATCGTCGTCGACAATCCGCCGGTGAACGCGCTCGCGCACCCGGTGCGGGAAGGCCTGATGGCCGCGGTGACGGAGGCGGATGAGGATGCGGGCATCCAGGCCATCGTGCTGCACGGCGCGGGCAGGAACTTCATCGCCGGCGCCGACATCCGCGAGTTCGAGAAGCCGCCCGCGGCGCCCATCCTCAACGACGTGCTGCTGCGCGTCGAAGCCTGCCGCAAGCCCGTTGTAGCAGCGCTGCACGGCCTTGCGCTCGGCGGAGGTTTCGAGACCGCGCTGGCCAGCCACTATCGCTGCGCCACGCGTGGCTCACAGTTCGGCCTTCCTGAAATCAAGCTGGCGCTGCTGCCGGGAGCCGGCGGGACTCAACGGCTGCCGCGCGCAGCCGGAGTGAAGCCCGCGCTGGACATGATGATCTCGGGGGAGCCGATTCGCCTCGAGCGCGCCCTCGAACTGGGGCTCATCGACCGGGTCATCGAAAGTGACGACGTCGTGGACGGCGCACTCGCGTATGCGCGAGAGCTGGTGGCTACGAAAGCGCCACCACGCCGGCTGCGTGATCGGCCCATCCCGGATGCGGCCACGGCGAACGCAGAGTTCTTCGCCTCCTACAGGAAGTCGTTGTCCCGCGCTGCTCGCGGGCTCGCCGCGGCGGACCGCATCATTCGTTGCGTGGAGGCAGCCGTCTCGCAGACTTTCGACGAAGCGCTGGCACTGTCGCGCCGCCTGTTCGAAGAATGCCGCACGTCCGGTGAATCCGCGGCTTTGCGACATCTGTTCTTCGCCGAGCGCGGCCCGAAGCCGCAAGCCACGCCGCGCCGGGTCGAGAAAGTCTGCGTGCTGGGCGCAGGCACCATGGGCTCGGGCATCGTCATCAGCTGTGCGACCGGCGGGCTCACCGTCACGATGATCGATACCCAGGCGAAGGCGCTGGAGGCAGGGATGGCGCGCGTGCGCTCCACCATCGAAGGCGCGGTGCAGAAAGGTCGCATGACCGCCGATGTCGCCGCCAAGGCCCTCGCGAGGGTGAGCGCAGGCCCGGACTACGAAGCTGCGAAGGACGCGGATCTCGTCATCGAGGCGGTCTTCGAGAGCATGGCGGTCAAGCAGGAAGTGTTCGGCAAGCTGGACGCCGTGTGCAGGCCGGGCGCGATCCTCGCCACGAACACTTCCACGCTCGACATCGACGCCATCGCAAACGCCACTCGCCGCCCGGCGGACGTGCTCGGCATGCACTTCTTCAGCCCCGCGAACATCATGAAGCTCGTGGAGATCGTGCGCGGCAAGGCGACGTCGGAAGAAGCCATCGCCACCGCCATCACCATATCGCGCCGCATCGGCAAGCTCGGCATCGTCGTGGGCAACGGGTTCGGCTTCGTGGGCAACCGCATGCTCTATGCCTACGGCCAGCAGAACCAGATGATGATGCTCGAGGGCGCGAGCCCGGAGCGCATCGACGCCGCACTGGAGAAGTGGGGAATGGCGATGGGCCCCAACGCAGTGGGCGACCTCGCCGGCCTGGACGTCGGTTATCGCATCCGCCAGGAACGGCAGGACAAGCCGCAGGACCCGCGCTACTACCGGGTATCGGACCTACTCGCTGAATTGGGTCGCTATGGTCAGAAGACCGGCCGCGGCTTCTATCGCTACGACCCGCAGACGCGCGAGCGCACGCCCGATGCCGAAGTGCGCGAGTTGATTCGCGCCGAAGCGCAGCGGCTCGGCGTGCCGCAGCGGGAGGTCGGCGACGAGGAAATCGTGCAGCGATGCATCGGCGCGCTGGCGGAAGAGGGCCAGCGCATCCTGGATGAAGGCATCGCGGCTTCCGCCGCGGACATCGACGCCATCTGGTGCAACGGCTACGGCTTTCCGCGCACTCGCGGGGGTCCCATGTTCTACGCCCACACTGCCGGCCGCAGTACCGAGGATTCATGACGCAATTGCAGAGCTATGCACAGGGTCGATGGCAGGCGGGCGGCGGCGAGGGCACGGTGCTCCGCGATGCGACCACGGGCGCCGTCGTCGCGAATGCCTCGTCCCAGGGCCTCGACTACGCAGGCATGCTGGATCACGCCCGCCGCGTCGGCGGCCCGGCGCTGCGCGCGCTCACCTTCCACGAGCGCGCGGGCTTGCTCAAATCGCTCGCCAGGCATCTCACCGAGCGCAAGGACGAGTTCTACGCACTCTCGTACGCCACGGGAGCCACCAAGACGGACTCCTGGATCGACATCGATGGCGGCTTCGGCACGCTGTTCGTGTTCGCGAGCAAGGGCACGCGCGAGCTGCCCAACAGCCGCGTCTACGTGGATGGCAACGTCGAGGCGCTTTCGAAGACGGGCACCTTCGTCGGTCAGCACATCTGCACGCCGCTGCTCGGCGCGGCCGTCCACATCAACGCTTTCAACTTCCCGGTATGGGGCATGCTCGAGAAGCTGGCTCCCACGCTGCTCGCAGGCGTTCCAGCCATCGTGAAGCCAGCGACCTCCACGGCGTACCTCACGGAGCTCGTGTTCCGGCGCATCGTCGAGTCCGGCATCCTGCCGGAAGGCGCCGTGCAGCTCATCTGCGGCTCCGCCGGGGACCTCTTCGACCATCTCACCTGTCAGGACGCCGTGGCGTTCACCGGCTCCGCCAGCACTGCGCAAGGCCTGCGCAAGCACCCTTCGGTCATCGCCAACTCGGTACGTTTCACCGCCGAGACGGATTCCCTGAACTCTTCGGTGCTCGCGGAGGACGCGAAGCCTGGAACGCCGGAATTCGATCTCTTCGTGCGCGAGGTCGCGCGAGAGATGACGGTGAAGGCGGGGCAGAAATGCACGGCCATCCGCAAGGCGCTGGTTCCGGCCGCCACGAGCGGCGCAGTGCTCGAGGCGCTGCGGGCCGCGCTCGCGAAAGTGGTCGTGGGCGACCCGCGTCTCGAGAACGTGCGCATGGGCCCTGTGGCCTCCCTGGCTCAGCGTCGCGAAGTGCTGGAACAGTTGCGCAAGCTCGAGAGAGAGGCGCGGGTGGTGCAGGGCGGCTCGCAGAAAATCGATCTCGCGGGCGCTGATGCCGACAAGGGTGCGTTCGTCGCGCCGACGCTGCTGCATTGTGAAGATGCCCGCGCCGCGAAGGCCATCCACGAAGTCGAAGCGTTCGGGCCGGTATGCACGGTCGTGTCCTACGAGAGCACCGATCAGGCGATCGAGCTCGCGCATCGGGGCGGTGGAAGTCTCGTGAGCTCCGTATTCAGTGGGGACGATGCGCTCGCGGCCCGGCTGGTGCTCGGTCTGGCGCCTTACCACGGCCGCGTGCTCGTGGTGAATCGCGACTGCGCGAAGGAATCGACCGGCCACGGCTCCCCGATGCCGCACCTGATCCACGGTGGGCCTGGCCGGGCGGGCGGAGGCGAGGAGATGGGGGGCATCCGCGGCGTGCTGCATTACATGCAGCGCACGGCCGTGCAAGGCTCGCCGTCCACGATCGCGGCGGTCACGGGTCGCTGGCTCAACGGTGCGCGCGAGCTCACTCCGAAGATGCATCCATTCCGCATCCCGTTCCACGAGTTGCGCATTGGCGACACGTTCCGATCTGGCGACCGCACCGTGACGGTGGAGGACATCGAGCGCTTCGCGGACCTGAGCGGCGATCGTTTCTATGCCCACATGGACGAGGCGGCTGCGCAGCGCAATCCCTTCTTCGGCGGCCGCGTCGCGCACGGGTATTTCCTCGTCTCCGCAGCGGCCGGGCTGTTCGTGGAGCCGGCCTTCGGGCCCGTGCTGGCCAACTATGGGCTCGACGGCCTGCGGTTCCTCAAGCCCGTGAAACCCGGCGATACGATCCGTGTGCGGCTCACCTGCAAGGAGAAGTCGTTGCGGCCAGCCCACGGCTACGGTGAAGTGCGCTGGGACACGCAGATCACCAACCAGCACGGCGAGACGGTGGCCACCTACGACGTGCTCACCATGGTGAGCGAGCAGGAGATTCCGGAGCCGCCGAAGGCCGGGTGATCGCCCGGCTTCCCGCGCGGGATTTGCTGTAAAGTCGGCCGGTCGTCGCGCGGGGGTCGAAGATGGACGTCCAGTTTCTCTACGGGCTCACGCCCTTGCCCTGGTGGGGCTACGTGCTGGTCACCTTCACGGTGGTGCAGCTCATGTTCCTCGGCATCACCATATTCCTGCACCGCGAGCAGTCGCACGGCTCGCTGGAGCTGCACCCGGCGCTCCGGCATCTCTTCCGCTTCTGGCTGTGGTTCAGCTCGGCGACGGTCACGAAGGAATGGGTGGCGGTGCATCGCCGCCACCACGCCTATGCGGATCAGCCTGGTGACCCGCACAGCTTCGTCATCTTCGGCATCCGCAAGGTGATGCTGGAAGGCTACGAGCTCTACGTGCAAGCAGCGAAGGATCCCGTGCTGCTCGAGAACTACGGTCGCGGCACGCCGGACGACTGGCTCGAGCGCAACGTGTACAGCCGTCATTCGGCCCTGGGAGTCGTGCTCTGCAGGGTGCTGCACCTCGCGCTCTTCGGCGTGATCGGCATCATCATGATGGCGGTGCAGCTCGCTGCGCAGCCCGTGTTCGCCGCTGGCGTCATCAACGGGCTCGGGCACTATTTCGGCTACCGCAGCTTCGAGATGCCTTCCGCAGCCACCAACATCGCGCCCTGGGGGCTGCTGGCCGCCGGCGAGGAGCTGCACAACAATCACCACGCATTTCCCTGGTCTGCCCGCTTCGCGGTGCAGCGCTGGGAGTTCGACATCGGCTGGATGTTCATCTGCGTGTTCCGCGTGTTCGGGCTGGCCGAGGTCAAGCGGGTGGCGCCACGGCCCCATCTGTCGAGGCCACGGGAGTCAGTGGATGCGGAGACGCTGCACGCGCTCTTCACCAACCGGATGCACGTGTTGCGGGACTACGCGCATAGGGTGATTCGCCCGGTCTGTCGCGAGCTTTCCAGAGGAGGGCGTGGAGGAGGCAAGCGCATCGCGCCGCAGCTGCTGATCCGCCACCCATCGCTGCTCGCGGACGAGGCACATCGGTCGCTGCGCGAGTTGCTCGAGCGGCACGAGAAACTGCGCGCCATCGTGGACTTCCGCGAACGCCTGCAGCATCTCTGGGACGACGCCAACCAGGCACGCGCGGTGCAGAAGCTGCGTGAATGGTGCGCACAGGCGGAAGCGAGCGGCATCCGGTCGCTGCGCGAGTTCGCCCTGGGATTGAGGGCCTACGCTCGCGCTCCAGCCTGAGGGCCCTCCAGCACCTCTATCCTTCGAGGCATGGCATAGCGTGGCCCCCTTGCGGCACACTCCGGTTCCCTGACCGTAGCTTGCGGAGACTCGAGATGATGAAGACGGTGCTGTCCCTCTCGTTGCTGGCTCTCGCGGGAACGGCCCTGGCCGCGCCCGTCACCTATCAGATCGATCCCGACCACACCTTTCCGGCCTTCGAGACCGACCACATGGGCGGGCTCTCCGTGTGGCGCGGCAAGTTCGCCAAGACCTCGGGACAGGTCGTGATGGACAAGGAAGCCGGCACCGGCACGGTGGACATCACCATCGACGCCGCCTCGATCGACCTTGCCCACGAGAAGCTCGAGCAGCACGTGCGCGGCTCCGACATGTTCGACGTCGAGAAATTCCCGACCGCCACCTACAAGGGCAAGCTCGTGAAGTTCAAGGACGGCGCTCCCACCGAAGTGGAAGGCCAGCTCACCCTGCACGGGGTCCACCAAGCCGGTCACTCTCAAGATCAATCATTTCCTCTGCAAGAAGAGCCCCATGAACGGCAAGGACGTCTGCGGCGCCGACGCCTCGGGGACCATCGACCGCTCCGCCTTCGGCATCGATTACGGCAAGGCCTACGGTTTCAAGCAAGATGTCAAATTGCTGATCTCGATCGAGGCCGCCCGCGCCAACTGATCCGGGCGGACTGAGACGTGCGCCGCCCGCAGCGGGCGGCATGAGGTCATTCCCCAGAAATCTGACGGACCGCGCATCCCGTCGTGCCGCCCGGTCGCCCAGGTCGGGTAGACCTCGCCGCCTCGTTTCAGAGCCTGATTCATAGGGGATTCAACAGAGTGGCGGACCTTCCTGCCTTGCTCCATGCCATGGTCGCCGCCGCCGTCGAGGCCGGCCGGGCGGAGTGCGAGATCTACGCCGGGGCCTTTCGCGTGCACCACAAGCAGGATGCCTCACCCGTGACCGAGGCCGACCACGCGGCGGAAGCGATCATCCTGGAACGGCTCGCCAAAGTGGCGCCTTCGGTGCCCATCGTGGCCGAAGAAGAGGTGGCTGCCGGGCGCATTCCCCGGGTCGCGGGGGAGTTCTTCCTCGTGGACCCTCTGGACGGCACCAAGGAATTCATCGCCAAGCGCGGCGATTTCACGGTGAACATCGCGCTAGTGCGGGACGGAGCGCCGGTACTGGGCGTGGTCTTCGCTCCTGCCAACGAGAAGCTGTTCGTCGGCGACGTGACGCTGGAAAAGCCTTTCGCGCTGCCCAGAAGCCGATCCTTCGCACTCGGCGCCGCTCGAAGCCATCCGGGTGCGTCAGCCGCCTGCTCACGGCCTTACAGCCGTCGCCTCGCGGTCTCACAGCAATGCCGACACGGACGCGTACCTGAAGCGCAATAACGTGGTGGATCGCGTCTCCGTGGGCTCTTCGCTGAAGTTCTGCCTCGTCGCGGCCGGTGAAGCCGACGTGTATCCCCGCCTCGGCCCGACCATGGAGTGGGACACGGCTGCCGGCCACGCCGTGCTCGCCGCTGCCGGCGGCAAGGTGCTCACCCTCGAAGGCGCTCCGTTGCGCTACGGCAAGCCCGAGTTCCGCAATCCCTCTTTCATGCCAGTGGCCCGATATCGCCGCTCCCGAACAAAGCATGAGCAAAACGCCCTCGAACGCCCTTTCGCTGCGGCTCGAAGCCGAGTCCATCGCCATCATGCGCGAGGTCGCGGCGGAGTTCCGCAACCCGGTGATGCTGTATTCCATCGGCAAGGATTCGGGCGTGATGCTGCACCTGGCCCTCAAGGCCTTCTATCCGTCGAAGCCGCCGTTCCCGCTGCTGCACGTCGACACGACCTGGAAATTCCGCGACATGATCAAGCACCGCGACATGGTGGCGGAGCGCTACGGCGTGAAGCTGCTGGTGTATACCAACCCCGAGGGCGTCGCCCGCGGGATCAGCCCGATCGCATCGGCTCACAGCTCCATACGCAGGTGATGAAGACCGACGCGCTCAAGCAGGCTCTGGACAAATACCAGTTCGACGCGGCCTTCGGCGGCGCGCGGCGCGACGAAGAGAAGAGTCGCGCCAAGGAACGTGTTTTCTCGTTCCGTTCCGCCGGTCACGTCTGGGATCCGCGCAATCAGCGGCCCGAGCTCTGGCGCCTCTACAACACCCGCATCAACAAGGGCGAGACGATCCGCGTGTTCCCGCTTTCGAACTGGACCGAGCTCGATATCTGGCAGTACACGCGCGCAGAGAGCATTCCCGTGGTGCCGCTGTATTTCGCCGCGAAGCGGCCCGTGGTGAAGCGCGACGGCCTGCTCATCATGCGAGACGACGAGCGTCTACCACTGCTGCCGGGCGAGACGCCCGAAATGAAGCTGGTGCGCTTCCGTTCGCTCGGCTGCTATCCGCTGTCGGCTGCCATCGAGAGCACCGCGGCCTCGCTGGACGACATCATCGACGAGATGCTCACCACGCGCACCTCCGAGCGCTCGGGCCGCCTCATCGACTCCGACGAAGCCGCCTCGATGGAAAAGAAAAAGCGCGAGGGGTACTTCTGATGACTCGCGATACTCCCCGGCACGTCACCGTGTCCACCAGTACCGACCAGGGCGGCTCCGGCAAGGGACTGCTGCGCTTCCTCACCTGCGGCTCGGTGGACGACGGCAAGTCCACGCTGATCGGCCGCCTGCTCTACGACACCAAGCTGATCCTCGAGGACCAGCTGGCCGCGCTCGCGCGCGACAGCCGCAAGCACGGCACGGTGGGCGAGGATATCGACCTCGCGCTGCTCGTCGACGGGCTCGAAGCCGAGCGGGAGCAGGGCATCACCATCGACGTGGCGTATCGTTTCTTCACCACGCCGAAGCGCTCGTTCATCGTGGCGGACACCCCGGGCACGAGCAGTACACGCGCAACATGGCGACCGGCGCGTCGAACTCCGATGCGGCCGTCATCCTCATCGATGCGCGCAAGGGCGTGCTCACGCAGACGCGCCGGCACAGCTACATCTGCTCGCTGCTCGGCATCCGGCACGTGGTGGTGGCGGTCAACAAGATCGACCTCGTCGACTACTCCGAAGAGCGTTTCCAGCAGATCGTGGCGGATTACCTGGGCTTCGCCCAGTCGCTGGGCTTCACGTCGATCACGCCGGTGCCGGTTTCGGCGCGCTTCGGCGAGAACGTCACGCAGCGCTCGGAGCGCATGCCGTGGTACGACGGCCCGACGCTGCTCGAGCACCTCGAGAACCTCGACGTCGACCATGCGCTCGAGGCGAAGCCGTTCCGCTTTCCGGTGCAGTGGGTGAACCGCCCGAACCTCGACTTCCGGGGCTTCTCGGGCACCGTCGCCTCCGGCACCGTGAGCCCGGGAGATCGCGTGGTCGTGGCCGCCTCCGGCAAGGAATCGACCGTCGCGCGCATCGTCACCGCCGACGGTGACCTCGACCAGGCTCGTGCCGGTGACGCCGTCACCATCACGCTGGCCGACGAGGTGGACATCGCCCGCGGCGACGTCCTGGCGCGCTCCGACAGCCGGCCCGAAGTGGTGGACCAGTTCGCCGCCCACGTCCTCTGGATGTCGGAAGAGGCGATGCTGCCCGGCCGCTCGTATCTCATGCGCATCGGCACCAAGTTCGTGCCGGCGCGCATCACGAACCTCAAGCACAAGATCGACGTCAACACTCTCGAGCACATCGCGGCCAAGACGCTCGCGCTCAATGAGATCGGCCTTTGCAACGTCTCCACGGCCAATCCGGTCGCGCTCGACCCGTATGCCGAGAACCGCGAGACCGGCGCGTTCATCCTCATCGATCGCTTCACCAACGCGACCGCCGGTGCCGGCATGATCGAGTTCGGCCTGCGGCGTGCCACCAACATCCACCGGCAGAGCCTGCTGGTCGACAAGGGCGCGCGCGTGCGGCAGAACGGCCACAAGCCCGCGATCCTCTGGTTCACGGGCCTGTCGGGCTCGGGCAAGAGCACCATCGCCAACATCGTGGAGCGCGAGCTGCATGCCCGTGACGCGCGGACCTACATGCTGGATGGCGACAACGTCCGCCACGGCCTGAATCGCGATCTCGGGTTCACGGACGTGGACCGCGTGGAGAACATCCGCCGCGTCGGCGAAGTGGCCAGGCTGTTCGTGGACGCCGGCATGATCGTCATGTGCTCCTTCATCTCGCCGTTCCGCGCGGAGCGGCGCATGGTGCGCGAGCTGGTCGGCAGCGAGGAGTTCCTCGAGGTGTTCATCGATACGCCCATAGAGGAGTGCATGCGGCGCGATCCCAAGGGCCTGTACGCCCGCGCCACCGCCGGCCAGATCAAGAACTTCACCGGCATCGATTCGCCTTACGAGCCGCCGGAGGCCGCGGAGATCGTCGTACAGACTCGGGATGCCAGCGCGGAGGAGGCGGCGCGGCAGATCCTGGACATGTTGCGCGAGCGCCAGATCATCTCGTAACCCCCTCGATGGTGTCGCCGGCACCGGGCGCAGCGAGCAGCTGAGCCCGACGGCGCTACCCCGACGAGCTGGCCACCCGCCTGGCCGGCGGCGCGATGCCAAGCCGCTTCTTTTCGGCGACCTCCAGCCGGTCCACCCTAACGTCCTTCGGCGCACGGACGCCGAGGCGCACCCGGTTGCCGTCGAGGCTCACCACCTTGACCACCACGTCGTCGCCGATGCGGATGGTCTCTCCCGTCCGTCTCATGAGGATCAGCATGCCATTCCTTCGGGTCGTCCGATGCGAGGTCGTAGGATATATCCCGTGGAGCAAAAGCCTCAAGCCCTGCCGCCTCAGGGCAGCACGGGCAGACGGGTGGTGGATTTCTTGGTGCGGAGCACAAAACTGGTGTTCACCGAGCGCACCGAGCGGTGCTGCAGCAGGTGCGAGCTCAGGAACTTCTCGTAGGCTTCCATGCTGGCCGCCACGATGCGCAGCAGGTAGTCGTTCGTGCCGCTCATGGAATGGCACTCGAGCACCTCGGGGCGCTGCGCGATCAACTGGTCGAACTGGCGCACGCTCTCGGCGTGGTGGTTCTCGAGCGATACCAGGGCATAGGCGACGATGGGCAGCCCCACCGCCGGCCCGTTGAGCAGTGTGGCGTAGGAGCCGATGAACCCTTCGCTCTCCAGGCGCCTCAACCGGCGCCAGCACGGGGCGGGGGAGAGGCCTATGCGCTTGGCGAGCTCCTGGTTGGACAGGCGCGCGTCCGACTGGAGCTCATCGAGGATGCGGCGGTCGGTGCGATCCAGAGTCTTGGCCATACGTTAGCCTCCTTGTCGGCAAGGATATTGCCTTTATCGGCGGTATTCAGGCAACAACAGCAAGCTCATTGCGTGAATCCCGGCATAAGCTGACCGGCAACCATCGACTCCGAGAGCCTCACCGCATGACCGACTGGAAGCGGGTCGCCTACCTGCTGCACGCCTCACGCACCCTGGATGAGATCGAGGAGTCGCGGCTGCTGCCCGAGCGCAAGGTGCTGTATCAGTTCTCCGCCCGCGGGCACGAGCTCGGGCAGATCCTGCTCGGGCTGTCGCTGACCGACGCCCACGATGCCGTCGGGGTCTATTACCGCTCCAGGCCGATGATGCTTGCACTCGGCATCTCGCTCGAGGACGCTTCCGCGGGTCCGCTCATGAAGGCCGGTTCGTTCAGCAGCGGGCGGGACATCGGCGTGGTCTTCAACAAGCCCGGTCGGGGAGGCGCCACCGTGCTGCCGGCTTGCGGCGGGGTGGGGGCGCAGTACACACCGACCACCGGCTGGGCGCAGGGCATCGTGTATCGGCATCGTCACCTGCGGGAAGCAGGCTATGCGCGCAGCATCGCGGTGGCGCACGGCGGTGAGGCTTCCATCGCCACCAACGGATTCTGGTCCGCGCTCACCATCGCCACGACCCAGCGACTGCCCCAGTTGTTCTACATCGAGGACAACGGGTATGGCATTTCCGTCACGTCCGATCATCAGACCCCAGGCGGGAACATCGCGAGCAACCTGCGGTCGTTCGCCGGCTTGAAAATCCTGGAAGGCGACGGCAGCGATCCGCGCGCAGCCGCGCGGATCGTACGGCAATCGGTCGACACCGTTCGCGAGGAACGCTGCCCAGTGCTGCTGCGACTCATCGTGCCGCGGCTTTCGGGGCATTCGGGCCAGGACACGCAGGCATACAAGCCCACCGAACGGGTTGCGCAGGAGCGCGCTCGCGATCCTGTCGCTCGCCTCGGCGACGTGCTCGACGAAGCGGAGCTTGAGGAGATCTCGGTTCGCGCGCGTCGTGACGTGGAGCGGGCAGTGGAAGCGGCGTTGGCGCGACCGCTACCCGATGCGTCGAAAATCACCTCTCACGTGTTCTGCGAGACCGTGCAGGAGCAGGGCGGAGTAGCTCCCGAAGGCATCGAACTGCCCGCCGGCAGCGAGCGCAGCACGCCAGAGGCCACCCGCATCAACATGCTCACGGCCATCCGGCGCACGCTGGACGTGGAGCTGAGCGTGAATCCGCGAGCGATAGTGTTTGGCGAGGACGTAGGCCCGAAAGGCGGCGTGCATGGCGCGACACTCGGCCTTCAGGAAAAGCACGGCCGCGACCGCGTGTTCGACACCAGCCTCTCCGAGGAAGGCATCATCGGCCGCGCCGTGGGTATGGCGCTCGCCGGACTGCTGCCCGTGCCCGAGATCCAGTTCCGCAAGTACGCCGACCCGGCCGCGGAGCAGCTGAACGATTGCGGCACCATGCGCTGGCGCACGCACAACCGCTTCGCCGCACCGATGGTGGTGCGCATGCCGGGCGGTTTCTTCAAGTGCGGCGATCCATGGCACAGCCAGACCAACGAAGTGGCCTGGGTGCACGGCGTGGGCTGGCGGGTCGCGATGCCCTCGAATGCGCAGGACGCGGTGGGATTGCTGCGCAGCGCGCTGCGAGGCAACGATCCGACCATCTTCTTCGAGCATCGCGCCATGCTCGATTCGGCCGGCGCGCGTCGACCGTATCCCGGCGATGAGTACGTGATTCCGTTCGGAAAGGCGAGAGTCGTGCGGGAAGGCGATGAGCTCACCGTGGTGACGTGGGGCGCAATGGTGGAGCGCTGCGAACAGGCGGCGCAGGCATCTTCCGTTCATGCGGAAGTGCTGGACCTGCGCACGCTCTCACCGTGGGACCGCGAAGCCGTGCTGGCTTCGGTTCGCAAGACGCGACGCTGCCTCATCGTCCACGAGGACACGCTGACGGCGGGCTTCGGCGCGGAGATCGCCGCAGTGCTGGCCAAGGAGGCGTTCTTCGATCTCGACGCGCCGCTCGAGCGGCTGACGATGCCCGACGTGCCGAGCCCGCACCACCCGCTGCTGCTCGATGCCGTCGTCCCGGGCATCGAGAGCATCACCCGCACCATCCAACAGCTGGCGAGCGTCTGAGCCATGAGCACATTCGATATTTGCGTCCCCGCCGAGCAGGAAGGCACGCGCTCCCAGGTCCTGCGCTGGCTCAAGCAGCCGGGTGACGCCGTGCGGCAGCACGAGCCGCTCGTGGAGCTCGAGACGGACAAGGTCACCGTGGAAGTGCCCGCACCAGCAGATGGCGTGCTGCGGGAGATCCTGAAAGGCGAGCGGGAAGAGCTGGAGCCGGGCGAGGTGCTGGGGCGCATGGAAACTGGCGCTGCAACTGGCGGCGAGAGCGCTTCCGCCGAAAGCAGCGCCATACCCTTTGCATCGGGCCACGATCAAAACGCCGCCACGGCCGTGGATTCCACGAAAGTCGCGACTGGGCTCACTACTGCCGCAGGCAATGCGGCTCGCCAGTTGAGTCCTGCTGTCAAGCGACTGCTCGCGGAGCATTCACTCGACCCTTCCAACGTGCGCGGGACGGGGCAGGGCGGTCGCATCACCGTGGAGGACGTTCTCGCGCACATTGCTTCCGCGCAAGGCGGGGCGGCGGCGCAAGCGAGCGGTGAACGAGTCTCACACGCACCTTCGTCGCATGCGCCCTCTTCCAGGCCTGCAGCACTCTCCAGCGGCCGGCTCGTACCTCACTCAACGACGCGGCAACGCGTCGCGGAGCACATGGTCGAGAGCCTTCTGCATACGGCTCCTCACGTCACGAGCGTGTTCGAAGCGGATCTCGGCAAGGTCATCGCACATCGCGAGCGACACCGTGCGGACTTCGAGCAGCGCGGCGTGCCGCTGACCTTCACCACCTACTTCCTCAAAGCCTGCGTGGCGGCGATCCGCGCCGTACCCGAAGCCAACAGCCGCTGGACCGATACGGCGCTCGAGATCTTCGATCACATGGACATCGGCATCGCGACGGCGCTGGAGGAAGGCGGCCTGGTGGTGCCGGTGCTGCGCAACGTCGAGGCGCTGGATCTGTTCGGCATCGCGGCCGGCCTGAACGATCTCACTTCGCGTGCCCGCAGCGGCGGCCTGAAGCCCGCGGACATGCGGGGCGGCACGTTCACCATCTCGAATCACGGGGTGAGCGGCAGCCTGCTGGCAACGCCGATCGTGATCAACCAGCCGCAGTCCGCCATCCTCGGCGTCGGCAAGCTGGAGCGTCGCCCGGTGGCGCTGGACGACGACCGTATCGTCGTGCGCCCGCGCTGTTACGTGACGCTGACCATCGACCACCGGGTGATGGATGGCCTGCAGGCGAACCGCTTCCTCGCGGCATTCGTGGACGCGCTGGGCGTTACTTGATTCCCACCAGCTCCACGTCGAACAGCAGCGTCGCATTCGGCGGGATCACGCCACCGGCACCGCTCGCCCCATAGCCCTTGGCTGGCGGAATGACGAGCTGCCGCTGGCTGCCTACCGTCATGCCGGCCACGCCTTCATCCCAGCCCGCGATGACCTCGCCTGCGCCGAGAGAGAACTCGAAGGGCTCGTTGCGATCGCGGGAGCTGTCGAACTTGCGGCCTTTATGATCGTCCCGGGCCGGGTCGTACAGCCAGCCCGTGTAGTGGACGACCGCGGTCGACCCCTTGGCGATGGCCGCGCCGGAGCCGGGCTTCACGTCCTTGATCACGAGCTCCGCGGGAGGGGGATTGGTCGGCATGGTGGATTCAGCTCCTGTGGAAGAGGGGGCGTTGCTCTCGCCGGAGACGGCAGGCGCAGACGGGGAATTCGGGCCCGCGCCGCAGCCGGCGAGCCAGAGCGGGGCCAGCAACAGGGCGAGGGAGAAACGTGCGCGCATGCAAAACTCTCCGGCGGTAGAGCGAAGGCGCGATGTTACGCGATATCCGCGGGACCGGGCCGACGGATCGGCGCGCTCAGGCGACGTAGGCTTTCTCCAGCAGCGCCGCAGCATCGGACAGGTTCGGTGCCGGCACCACGGAGGAGA
>JBGAIL010000303.1:0-3052 GCA_044225565.1 Steroidobacteraceae bacterium
AGTGATGGATGCGCAGCTCCACCTCGCCGCAGATCTTGAGCGGCGAGGTGAGGAACCGGTCCAGGGTGTTGTTGACCGTGCCTTCGGTGGAATTCTCGATGGGCACGACGCCGAAATCCGCTGCGCCGGCCTCCACCTCGTGGAAGACCTCGTCGATGGAACTGAGCGGCAGCGCGCGCACCGAGTGACCGAAATGCGTGTGCACCGCGGTCTGGGTGAAGGTGCCCTCGGGGCCGAGATACGCCACCTTGAGCGGCTCCTGCTGCGCGAGACAGGCGGACATGATCTCGCGGAACAGCCGCAACACTTCCTCGTTGCGCAGCGGGCCCTTGTTGCGGGCCTTCGCCATGCGCAAAACCTGCGCCTCGCGCTCCGGCCGGTAGAAATCGACCGTGCGGCCGTCCTTGGTCTTGGAGATGCCGACGAGCTGCGCGAGCCCTGCGCGCTCGTTGAGCAGAGCCTGGATGTTCGCATCGACCGTGTCGATGCGTGCCCTCACCTCACCGAGATCGAGTGGCGCACCGGCTTTACCGCCGGGCGCGGCAGCTCCCGCCTGCTTCCTGGCCTGCGAGGCGGCGTTGTCCCGGCCGGCTGACCTGCGGCCAGCCGCCGGTGGGCGGGACTTCGAGCGTGGCATGGCGAACCTTCTCAGACGATGCGTGCGGCGAGCACTCCATCGATGCCGCGGATGCGCGCGACGAGATCGTCGCTCACCGCGCCGTCCGTGTCGATGAGCGTGTAGGCCACCTCGCCGCGGGACTTGTTGAGCAGGTCCGCGATGTTCAGCCCGGCGGATGCCAGGCAGGTGGAGATCTGGCCGACCATGTTGGGCACGTTGCTGTTGGAGATGGCGAGCCGCGTGGCGGAAGCCACCCGTGGCAGCACCGCCTCCGGGAAGTTCACCGAGTTGCGGATGTTGCCGTTCTCCAGGAAGTCCCGCAGCGTGTCCGCGACCATCACGGCGCAGTTCTCTTCGGCCTCACCGGTGGAGGCGCCCAGGTGCGGCAGGGCCACGACCTTCGGATGGCTGTTCAGCGCATTGCTCGGGAAGTCGCATACGTAGGCGTGCAGATGCCCGGCATCGAGCGCGGCGATCGCCGCCTTCTCGTCCACCACGGCGGCGCGCGCGAAGTTGAGCACCACGCCACCCTTCCTCATGAGCTTCAGGCGGGCAGCGTTCACCAGTCCCCTGGTGTCCGCATTCGCCGGCACGTGCACCGAGATGGCATCCGAACGGGAGAACAGATCGTCCAGCGAGAGCGCCTGCTCCACGTCGGAAGACAGCTGCCAGGCGCGCTGCACGGTGATGAGCGGGTCGTAGCCCAGCACTCTCATGCCGAGCGCGAGCGCCGCATTCGCCACTTCCACGCCGATGGCGCCGAGGCCCACTACGCCCAGCGTGCGGCCGGGAAGCTCGAAGCCGACGAACTTCTTCTTGCCCTTCTCGACCGCCTCGTCGATGGCGTGATCGTCCCCCTTCAACGCCTGCGCGAAGGCCCAGGCCTGGCAGATGTTGCGCGCGCCGAGCAGCAGGCCCGCGACCACGAGCTCCTTCACCGCGTTCGCATTGGCGCCCGGTGCGTTGAACACCGGCACGCCGCGCTTGGTGAATTCCGCGACCGGGATGTTGTTGGTGCCGGCGCCTGCACGACCGATGCCGAGCACCGTGGATGGCACGGCCATGCCGTGCATGTCCGCGGAACGCAGCAGGATGGCGTGCGGCGTCTGAGTGTCGGAGCTGACCTCGTAGCGCTCCCGGGGAAGCCGCTCGAGACCGCGGGGGCTGATGTTGTTCAGCGTGAGGATGCGGTAGGCCATGGTCAGCCGTTCCTCTTCTGGAAGTCCTTCATGAACGCGACGAGCGCGTCCACGCCTTCCTGCGGCATCGCGTTGTAGATGCTCGCGCGCAGGCCGCCCACGGAGCGGTGCCCGGCGAGGTTGGTGAGGCCAGCCTTGGCCGCCTCGGCGAGGAACGGCGCCTCGAGCTCTTCCTTCGGCAGCAGGAAAGGCACGTTCATCCACGAGCGGCAGTTCTTCGCGACCGGATTGCGGTAGAACCCGGACTGGTCGATGGCCTCGTAGAGCGTCTCGGCCTTGCGGCGATTGCGCTCGCCCATGGCCGCGAGCCC
Source organism: Steroidobacteraceae bacterium (assembly GCA_044225565.1). Classification (GTDB taxonomy): domain Bacteria; phylum Pseudomonadota; class Gammaproteobacteria; order Steroidobacterales; family Steroidobacteraceae; genus CAVXAE01. Next base: position 2,130 of record JBGAIL010000303.1, read on the forward strand.
GCCCTGGGCTTCGAGCCATTTGAACACCAGGCCCGCGATGTACCAGCTGAGCGTCGCCGGCGTATTGAGCATGGAGCCCTCGTCCGCCATCGACTTGTAGTTCCACACGGAAGGGGTGATCCCGCGCGCCTTGCCCGTCAGGTCTTCGCGCACGATCACGATGACGAAGCCCGAAGGCCCGACGTTCTTCTGCGCGCCCGCGTAGATGAGCCCGAACTTCGAGACGTCGATGGGTCGCGACAGGATCGTCGAGGACATGTCCGCCACCAGCGGCACGCCGGCCGTTTCCGGCACGTAGGGGAATTCGACGCCCCCGATGGTCTCGTTCGGCGTGTAGTGCACGTAGGCCGCGCCCGCCGTCAGCTTCAGCGCGTTCCGTTCCGGCACCGTGCTGTAGTTGGACGCGGACTCATCCGCCGCGACGTTGACCTTGCAGTAACGCTTCGCCTCGCCGATGGCCTTCTTGGACCAGGCACCGGTATTGAGGTAATCCGCCGTCGACTCCTGCTGCGCCAGGTTCATCGGGATGGCCGCGAACTGCGCCGTCGCCCCGCCCTGAAGGTACAGCACCTTGTAGTTGTCCGGAACGGACAGCAGCCGCCGCAGGGACGCCTCCGCCTCCTGCGCCACGCCGAGGAAGGCCTTGCCGCGATGGCTGATCTCCATCACGGACATGCCGGAGCCCCGCCAGTCCGTCAGCTCCGCGGCGGCCTGTTCCAGCACTTCCACCGGCAACATGGCCGGCCCCGGCGAAAAGTTGAATACGCGCACTGCCCTCTCTCACCTCGTTTGGATTGTGACGACGAACGAATCGACCGAATGCCCGCTGGACCCGCCCCTGACCGACCGACCGCGCCGAGGGAGAGAGACACGCGCAGTAATCCGCCGGGGGTATCAAAAACAGGGATGTTTTTGATAAGCCT
>JBGAIL010000304.1:0-3044 GCA_044225565.1 Steroidobacteraceae bacterium
GCTCGAAGAGGCCGGGCTCGACGCCGACCAGCTGCAAGGGCTGCGTACCGCCGTCCTGCATCCTGCAGTTGCCGAAATCCGCCTCGGCCAGTAGCCCTTCGGTGGAGCAGCGTGCCGCGATCACCCCCGGCAGGGCTCGCAGCCCGGTCACGAAGGCCGCATGACAGGGCGATCTGACGATCAGCACCTGGTCGGCATTGACCCGCAAGGCATCGCGGGTGGCGTAGAGGCGTTGCTGATGAATCACGCCCGCGGCGATGATGAGGCCGATGAGCACGGCGAACTGCATGGCGACCAGGGCTTGTCTCACGATCGTGCCGCCGGGCCGCGCCGCAGATTGTGCCGATGCCGCACCGGGCCGGAAGGAGGACAAGACCAATGCCGGATAGGCGCCCGCGACAGCGCCCAGCAGCAGCACGCCCGCGCCGAGCCACGAGATGAGCGCGGGATCGTGCCGATAGTCGAGTCGCGCGCCCGATTGGAGAAAGGCGTTCACAGGGGGCAGCAACAATTCCACCAGTGCGAGGGCGATGCACGTGGCCAGTGTCACATGGAGCAGCGCTTCCACGAGGAATTGGAATATGAGCGAGCCGCGGCTGGCGCCGAGCGCCTTGCGCATGCTCACTTCCATGGCGCGTCGCGCAGCGTGTGCAGTCGTGAGGTTGATGAACACGATGCACGCGGCGAGCAGCACCAGTGCCCCCACCGCGGCCATCATCGCCAGGCGGCTCGCGATACCGGGATTGAACGCTTCGGACAGATTGACTCTGTCGAGCCGGACGAGCTGCAGCGAAACGTCGATTCCGGGAGGGCGTCGGGGCCAGAACGTGCGCATGAGCTGCGGGAATGCCTGCTGCACGCTGTCCACCCTCGCATCGCGTGCGAGCCGGACATAGGTCTGCACATTGATCGAAAACTGCTCGCCGTATGGTCTGCTGTAGGGATCGGCATCCTGCCTCGCGAGCGGCGAGTGAGCCGCCCGCCCGCTCGCGAAGATTCCGGCTTTCAGCCGCGTGCCGTTCGCGGGGAGGTCTTGCAGAATCGCCGTGACTTTCATGAGATGCGCGCCATCGAGCAGCAGCGTTCCACCGATGACATCGTCCCGACCGAAGTATTTGCGCGCCATGCTACGGGTGAGTGCGATGCCATCGGGGCGCTGCAGCGCGGTGGCTGGATTCCCGTGCAGCGCAGGCAGCGGCAGTACGCTGAAAATGCCGGGGTCCGCCCAATAGACCCGCTCGCTTCCCTCGATGTCCGCATGTCGCAGCAAGGTGTCCTGCTCGAGGATGCGGCCGATCGTCTCGATTTCGGGGAATCGGGATTTCAACTGAACGGCGAGCCAGCTCGGCGAGACGAGCTCCTGCATGGGCGGCTGGCCGGAAGGGACGAGCACCGTCGAAGCCAGGTAGGTGCGCTCGTAGCCGGGAATGAACCGGTCGTAACCCAGCTGGTTGCGCACGACCAGGCTCGTCAGCAGAGCGGCGCACAGGCCGACCGCCAGCCCGAGGATGCCGATGCCCGAGTAGACCGGATTGCGGGCAAGGTGGCGCAGCGAGGCGGCGAGATGGTTATTGAGCATGGCGCAGCGCCTCCACGGGTCGCGTGCGGGCCAACGCTACCGTGTGAGCGGAGACCGTCAGCAACGCGATCAGTAACGCGGCGGCGACGGCGGCGACGAATGTCGCAGGATGAAGATCGATGCGATAGGCGAATCCTTCGAGCCAGAGGCTCATGCAATACGCGGTGACGGGCAGGGCCACGCAGCTGCCCCACAGCACGGGCCGGATGAAGTCCCACGACAGCTTGCGGAGCACCGCGAGACCGTCCGCGCCCAGCGCCTTGCGCACACCGATCTCGCGTGTGCGCTTCTCGACCAGGAAAGCAGACAGGCCGAACAGCCCCAGACACGCGATGATCGATGCGACGCCGGCGAACGCGGCAACGGCCTGGGACTGGCGGATGATGTCTCGGTAGGTCCGTTCGAGCCGCTGATCGAGAAAGAAATGACTCATGGCTCGGGGTTCGCCGAGCCGTTTCCACAGTCGCTCCATGGACGCTACGGCCTGCAGGATGTTGCGGCCGTCGAGCCTGGCGCTCAGATAGAGAAAGTCGTCGGGCGCGAAGTAATAGAGGTAAGGCGGTATCGGCTCGCGGATCGAGCCTTCCGCGTAATCCGGTGCGACGCCGATGATCTCGCAGGGCTGAAATCCGGGGGCCGCGATTCCCCGGATGAGCGGGATGCAGGAGACGATCTGATGGACGGCGGCCTGCGGCGAGGAGAATCCGAGAGCCTTGACGGCCGCTTCGTTCACGAGGATCGATTGGCGCCGGGATCCAGCCGGAGAGGTCGAGATGAGGTCACTCACCCGGGTGCGATCGAAGAAGCGACCCGCCACGGGCCTCAAACCGTAGAGTTCCAGGAAGCCAGCGTCGATGGAGGTGTGCCACAAGGCGACGCGGGTGCGCCCGGCCGGAACGGCGTAGAGCTGTTGGTCGGTGGGCTCCCCGGGAAGAGATCGGGAGCAGGCGGTGTCCAGTACTCCAGGTAGCGCCGAGACGGCCTGCCTGAAGCTCTCCGTGCAGGATGTGGCGATGACCAGGATGGGATCGTTTCCGGAGCTCAGGCTCCTGTGCAAGGCGTAACGGCTCTGCTGTCGGACGATCGCGGCAGCCAGTATCAGCCCGATGAGTACTGCGAACTGAAGTACCACGAGACTCTGACGGATGAAGCGCGAACCTTCGATGCCGGGGGCGTCTCCGCCGAGCACGGCGGCGGGATGCAGGCGCGCAAGGGCGAAGGCCGGGTACGCTCCAGCCAATATACCGACGACTCCGGCCAGCCCGGCGACGCCACCGATGAGCGCAGGGTCCCGCCAGTAGTCGAAAGCGATCCGCCGATCGAGGAAGCCATTGAGAGCCGGCATGACCGCCTCCGCGAGCGCGATAGCGATCGCCGCGGCGATCGCTGCATGCACCAGGCATTCGCCGATAAATTGAACGATGAGCTCGCGCCTGCCCGCCCCCGAGGCCTTGCGGATCCCCAC
>JBGAIL010000305.1:0-2959 GCA_044225565.1 Steroidobacteraceae bacterium
GCGCGAAGTTCTTCGAGTCGCGCAGGGTCATCGCTACGCCCAGCAACTGGCAGGTGCGCCAGCCGATCTACTCGACTTCCGTCGGGCGCTGGCGCGCTTACGAAAGCCACCTCGAGGAGCTGCGGTCGGCTCTGGCGGGCGCCGCTTCCTAGCCCGGCATCGGCGCGAGCGCGTACACTCGAAGCCTCCACGATCCCGGTCTGGCGGAGGCGGAAGGTGTCGCGAGCACTGCTGTCGCTGAATGCAATGCGTACTTTCGAGGCGGTCGCCCGGCATCGCAGCCTCACCAGGGCGGCTCGCGAGCTGCACGTGACGGCGGCCGCCGTCAGCCATCAGATCAAGGCGCTGGAGGCCGAGCTCGGCATCGAGCTTTTCGAGAACCGCAAGGGCAAGTTCACGCTCAGCAACCAGGCGCGGGCGGCGCTGCCCGTGCTGCAGAACGCGTTCGGCCTGTTCGCCGAGGCGGCGCGCCGGCTGCGCGCGAAGAGCAACGTGACGGTGCTGAACGTCAACGCGTGCCCCACGTTCGCGTCGAAGTGGCTGGTGCCGCGGCTCGGCAAGTTCCAGGCCCTCTCGAACGACATCGACGTGCACTTGAACTCCACGGAGCAGCTGGCGGATTTCGACGGAGTGGACGTCACGATCCGCCTGGGCGGTGGCGAGTATCCGGGCTTCAACGTGATCAAGCTGTTCGAGGGCGACGTCTTCGCCGTATGCAGCCCGCAGCTGCTCGAGCGGGGGCCGCCTCTCAGAGCCCCGGCGGACCTCATGAAGCACACGCTGCTCCACGTGAACTGGTCCTGGGTCTACGAAACTCCCAACGCGAGCGTGGAGGATACCCAGACCTGGGAGGATTGGCTCCGCGCCATCGGCGTCGACGGTGAGCAGGCGGTACGCGGCCCGCGCTTCTCGCAGATCGACCTTGCGCTGCGCGCCGCGATCCAGGGGCAGGGTGTCGCGCTGGCGAACGAGATGCTGGTCCGCGACGAGCTGGCGGACGGCCAGCTGGTTCGGCTCTTCGAGGCCTCGCTGCCGCGCGGATACGCGTACTACATGATCTACTCGAAGGACTCCTTCCGCGACCTCGAGGTGCGTCTGTTCTACGACTGGATCGTCTCGGAAATCCAGGCGCAGCCGCCGCCCGGCAAGAACCGGAAGCGCGCCGGCAGGTGACGTAAGGCCACCCCGCGGGCCCCGCGGGATTGAGCTTTGCTCAAGTGCATCGTTACTAGATCTCGTTTGCCCGGCTCGCGGGGGTGCCACAGACTGCCGGCATCCGCAGTGGCCATGCCTCATGGCCGGGAGGTTCCGTGGCCGAGCTCTCGCGAGCCGCATGGGTCGAGATCGATCTCGACGCCATCGCACACAATGTCCGCATGACGCGCGATCTCATCGGCGCCGGCGTCAAGCTGTTCGCCTGTGTGAAGGCAGACGCGTTCGGTCTGGGCCTGGTGCCGGTCTCGCGCATGGTGGCTCGAGCGGGCGTCGACGGGTTGACGGTGAGCGATGCGAGCGAGGCGGCCGCGCTGCGTGCGGCGGGCATCTCGTTGCCCATATTGCTGTATGCGGGCGTGCTGCCGGAGCAGGCCGCGGCAGTCGCGGCTCTGGATGGAGTCATCGCGACGGTGCACGACATGCACAGCCTTGCTGCGTTCGCCGCTGCCGGCCGCCCGGTCACGGTGTTCCTGAAGATCGGCTGCAGAGGCGGGCGCTACGGTTTCACGATGGAGACGCTCGGTGCGGCGCTCGAGGCCGCGCGGCGGGCGCCTGCCCTGCGGGTCAAGGGACTCTATACGAATCTCTCGAGCCCGGAGGATCGCGCCTTCACCACGGCCCAGGCGGAAGAGTTCAAACGAGCTCGCGCGGAGGCCGTGCGATGCGGCTTCACCGATCTCGAGATGCTGGCAGCCAGCAGCCGGATTCTCCTGGGCTATCCCGAGATGCGCCATACGGCCGTGGACCCGGGCCGCCTGCTGCTCGGCTTCCTGGCCGAGCCCTGGGCGGGCATGGCGCCGATGCGGCCCGCGCTGCACGCCGTGAAGAGCCGGGTGGCGCAGATTCAGCACTACCGGGCGGGCTCGGTGGTGGAAGGCGTGCAGGCGAGTGGCGAGCCGCTGCGCCTGGAGAAGGACCTTCGCGTGGCCGTGCTTCCCATCGGCTATGCGGACGGTTTCAGGAGCAACGGGCCCTTCGCCGAAGTGTTGATCTGCGGCCATCGCGCTCCGGTGCTGGGACCTCTGAGTGTGGAGAGCATGGTGATCGACGTGAGCGCGGTGCCGCAAGCCGAGGTCGGCACGGAGGCCGTGCTGCTGGGGCAGCAGGGCTCGCAGCGAATCACGCTTTCGGAGCTCGCCGCGGCTCTCGCGCTTCCGATGTCGGAGCTCTTTTTCCGCCTCACCCGCAACGCCCGGAAGGTTTATTCCGGCGAGGGCGGGCGCATGGCATCGGATGAGTCCACGCGCAGCGCGAATGGGCTCTGCGCAAGCAGTTCGTGAGGTTTCAGCGATCATGACGAGGCAGTCGTTAGGGAAAAGCCAGCCGACGTTCCGTGCCGGAGTGGATATCGGTGGCACGTTCACGGACATCGTCCTCATGGGCGATGACGGCTCGATCAAGACGAAGAAGGTGTCGTCCACGCCGGACGACTACAGCCGGGGCATCGTTCAAGGGCTCCACGAGGCGCTCGGGGAGATCGATGCGCAGTCCGGGTCCGTCGACGGCGTGGTGCATGCGACCACGGTAGCCACCAACGCGGTGCTGGAGAGCAAAGGCGCGAAGATCGCGCTCGTCACGACGCGAGGCTTTCGCGACGTGCTGGAGATACGCCGCCTGCGGATCGCCGTCATGTACGACCCGAGCTACGTGCGGCCGCCGCCGCTCGTGCCGCGTCGGTTGCGGTTCGAGGTGACCGAGCGTATCGGCGCCAACGGGCAGGTGCGCATGCCGCTCGATGACCAAT
>JBGAIL010000059.1:0-23704 GCA_044225565.1 Steroidobacteraceae bacterium
GCCACACCGAGAAACTGCTCGCCTTTCACTGCCTCGCCCTGCCGCGTCGTGCCGCTGGCGAGGCCCTGGTAGTCGCCATTGGTCACGAACAGCACCGTCACCGGCTCACCACGCTGGACGGCAGCGAGAACGACTCCCGCCGCCGTCACCACGTCATCGTCCGGATGAGGAGCGACCACCAGTATTCCCGCGTGCGCGCAACCGAACAGCAGGCCGATCAGACCCAACCGGCCTGACGAGGCGAGCATGCGAGCCACTCCGGAAGTGTCAGCCATATGCCCCCCTTGCGGACGCTCGGCGGCGGAGGTGTCGACGCTTGCCGTCATGCGCCCTCCGCGCCCTAGGAGCTTCGTTTGTCGATCATGTCCGCGAGCAGCGCGAACATGGTGCTGTTGATGAACAGGATCATCAGCAGCAGCGTCTTCTCGGTGAGGTCGTTGAGGACGAATACGTCGTAGCCCAGCGAGGCGCAGAAGCCCAGGAACGTCGCCATGAGCACCGGCGAGAACACGCGCAGCGGCGCGAAATACATGCCGGTGCGCAGGATCAGCTGGAAGAAGCGCAGCGTGTCCTGGATGGGCTTGATCTTCGACTTGCCGATGCGCGCCGAATAACCGATGGGCACGTAGCGGACCGTGTAGCGGTTGGTCAGCATCGCGAGCGTGATGGTGGTCGTGAAGCTGAAGCCGTCGGGCAGGATGTTGAAGAACCGCTCGGCGAGCGAGCGGCGGAACACGCGCATGCCCGAGTTGATGTCGGGGATGTCCTGCTGCGCGATCCAGATGGCGTAGGCGCGCAGGAAGGCCTTGGGGATCTTGCGGATGAGCGGATACTCGACGTCGTCCGCGGTGCGGGCGCCGACCACCATGTCGGCGTCCTCCATGAGGTCGACGAGCTCGGGAATGCGGTGGTTGGGATAGGTGCCGTCCGCATCCGTGATGACGATGAGCTCGCTCGTGGAGTTGCGGATGCCGGTCTTGAGCGCCGCGCCGTAGCCGCGATTGCGCTTGTGGTCGATCACGCGCACCAGCGGATCGCTCTCCTGCACCTTGCGCAGGCTTTCCGCGGTCGAGTCGGTCGAGCCGTCGTTGACGATGATGAGCTCGTAGTGGCCGGCGTTCTTCAGCGAGTCCCGCAGGTGCGCGACGGTGCCGGCGATGCCGCCCTGCTCGTTGAAGCACGGCACGATCACGGAGAAGCGCGGCGCCGCCACGGCAGGCAGCTGGCGGTGCGAGCCCGTCAGCGAGCCGGTGGAAAGCACGGTCCTGGTCGAGACCTCGGCGGTCATTGATCCCCTCGTTCCTGTCGGTTTGCGTCGATCATGGCAACTAGATCAGCGGCGAGGCAAGTTTCCAGTAGGAGGACGCGATGGCGTCCAGCCAGCGGCGGGCGACGCGCTCCACCTTGCTGGTCGTCAGCTCGGCCCGGAACGGGATGGGCCCGCCGACCAGGATTTCGCGGTCCGGCACGCGGCGCGCCCGCTGGATGCGCCGCCGCTCCTTCAGCACCGCGGGCAGGTTCTTCGCCATCCAGCCGGCCGAGCGCAGCCATTCGCGGGTCCAGCCCTTCTTCACGGCCACCACGAACAGCGCCGCATCGTAGAACGCCAGCAGCGGGGCAAGGCACAGCAGCGTGCGCAACGAATAGTTCTTGAGGATGACCAGCCAGCGGTTGCGGATGATGTAGTACACGCGCTTGGTGGAGTACTCGCCGAGCTGGCGGATCGAGAGCCCTTCGGTGCCCTTGCCGTGGAAGCACTGGGCGAGCGGCACCGACAGGATGCGGCCGCCGAGCAGGCGCACCCGTACGCCGAAATCGTGGTCCTCGAACATGTAGAAGAAGGATTCATCGAAGCCTTCGCCAGCCGGCAGCCGCGAGCGGTCCGCGATGAAGCAGCAGGTGACGATGGAGCCAACGCTTCGCACGGTGGGATCGAGCACAGCCACCGGCACGTCCTCGTCCAGCAGTTTCTGCATGCCGAGGAAGTGGCATTCGGCACCGTCGTACTGCACCGTGTCGCGCTGGTGCGCGTAGATCACGGCGGAGGCCGCCAGTGCGGCATGCGGCTGAGACCTCATGGCCGCCTGCAGCTGGTCCACGCACTCGGCCGTCAAAGCCACGTCGTTGTCGATGAACAGGATGAGATCGGTCGGAGAATGGCGCAGGCCCGCATTGCGGGCACCGCCGGCGCCGAGATTCGCTCCCAGACGCACCACCTTCGCCTGCGGAAAGTCGCGCTCCGCCATCTCGGCGCTGCCGTCCACGGACCCGTTGTCCATGACGAGGATGTGCGAGAAACGGTCCGCGACGGCGCAGGCCGCGGACAGGCACATGGGCAGGACGCTCATGCCGTTGAAATTGATGATGCAAAGAGTCGGCTTGCCCGTCCCGTCGGGCTTGTCGTCGCTCATGGGGTCCCCGTTTTGCGGCAAGCTTGTACCCCAGGCACCTGGGGGTGTCCACTATCGCCCCGCTTTCCGTGACCCGTGTCTCCCGCCGCCCGCCGATGTGACGGAATCAGGGCCGCGACGCCCCGAGATGGGCCGCCAGACGCAACGAGAGCGCAACGATCGTCAGGGTGGGATTCGCATGCCCGGCGCAGGGGAATACGGAGCTCCCCGCGACGTAGAGATTGTCGATGCCGTGCGCCTTGAGGTTCGTGTCCACCACGCCTTCTGAAGGACGCAGGCTCATGCGCGTCGTGCCCATGTGGTGCGACGCGTCGGTGAAACGCGGCTCGCCCTCGCCAGGCTCGAGCTTGCCGACGCCGGTGCGCTCGAGCTCGCTGGCGAAGAGAGCCTGCATCCGCGCCATGCTCTCCGTGACGCTGCTGCCGATGTGCCAGTGCAGCTTCAGGCGGTTCAGGCCGAGCGCGTCCTTCTCGTCGCTCAAGGTGACGCGGCTCAGCGGGTCCGGTGGTTGCTCGCAGAAATACACCACGACGAAAGTGCGCGGCCCGGACTTTCTCGGGATCGCATCGCGCGCGGCGACGTAGGCCCGGTACAACGGATGCGGCATCAGCTCCTTCGGGCTCAGCAGGTAGATCATGTTGGGCAGTTGTTCGACGCTCGCCTTCGCGAAGCTCCAGCGGCTGCCGGCGTAGCCCTTGCGGAGCACCACCTTCATGGTCTGCACGAACGACTGGTATTTCGCCTCGGTGTAGCCGGAGGACTGCGCCTCGAGCGTGAGGTAGTGATTGAGAAGTGCGGCTGACCGCTGCACGCCGGGTGCGAGCCCGAGGCCGATCTGCAACTTGCCGTCCGCGAGCGGCCGACCGCGCAGCAGCGGCAGCTTGCAGTTCTCGCCGACGTGCACCTTTCCGTAGACCGCACGCGGATGGTCCATGAAATAGCGCCCAACGGCATCGCTAGAGTTGGCTACGCCATTGAAATGCCGGTCCCGGGACACGAGCAGCAGCCGCGCGTTCTCCAGCCCGCCGCAAGCGAGCACGAAGCGACGCGCACGGATGCGCAACTGCGCGCCGCCGAGTGTGGCCGCACTCAAGGATTCCACGGCCTCTGCGTTGGGCGCGAGATTGATGCGCGTGATGGACGCGTTGAGCAGCACGCGAAGCGTGCGCGCGCGACGCAGCTGGCTGCGATAGTCCGCTCCAAAACGCTTGGCGTTGCGGCCCCATAGAGAGAACGTGGGAGAGAACGTGCCGCTCTCGAAAAGCCGCCGCTCCGGATCCGCCTGTCGCTTCCCGAACGTGCGCAGCGCATCCTGCGCGGTGGGAAGGTCCAGCACTTGCGCGGCGCGCGGATAGAGATCGGCGATCTCGCGATACGGGATCGGCCAGCCGCTGTGCGGCACCCAGTGCCGCGGCTCGAAATCGATCTCGTTGAGCACCATGCTGCGGCCTGCCCAGAGATTGCAGCTGCCACCGAAATAACGTGCCCGCGACATGTAGTTCTCGCGGAACGGGTAGCCGGTGCTCTCGAGGTCGTAGAGCGACTGCACGACCTCGTCCGGCGCGAAGCCGCCGCTCTCGATTAGACATACATCACGGGAGGCACGCGCAAGCTCCGCGGCCAGCGTGATGCCGGCCGCGCCGGCACCGACGATGCACACGTCCGTCTCGATTGTGGAAAGTCCCGGGAAATCCCGGGTATCGATGAAAGCCACAGAGGATCCGCCAGCAGGATGCGGCGAAGTATGCCCTGCGCTGCACGAACCGCGAAGTGGCGCAGCCGGGCCGGCGCGGGAGGTGTGATACATTCCAGCGAAAGGACCGGCCCGAAGCCGGCATCTTTCTTTACATGATGCGGGGATTTCGAGTGCCGACCGGCCCCAAGCTGTCGATCGTCGTGCCGTTCTTCAACGAAGAGCAGAGCATCGGGCCGATGCATGCAGCCATCGCGAATGCGGTGTCGCCGCTCGGCGTGCCGTTCGAGATGGTGTTCGTCGACGACGGCAGCCGCGACAGCACGTTCCATCGGGCCGTGGAGATCGCGCGCGGCGACCCACGCGTGCGCGTAGTGAAGTTCCGCCGCAACTACGGGCAGACGGCCGCCATGGCGGCCGGCATCGAGCACGCACAGGGCGAGATCATCGTCACGATGGACGGGGATCTGCAGAACGACCCCGCCGACATCGCGCACTTCCTCGCCAAGATGGACGAAGGCTACGACATCGTGGTCGGCTGGCGTTTCAACCGTCAGGACAAGCTCGTCTCGCGCAAGATCCCTTCGCGCATCGCCAATCGCCTCATCGCGAAGGTGACGGGCGTGCCGATCCGGGACAACGGCTGCTCGCTCAAGGCGTACCGCGCCTCGCTCATCAAGAACATCCCGCTCTACTCGGAGATGCACCGCTTCATTCCCGCGGTGGCCTCCATTGCCGGGCCGCGAATTGCCGAGATCAAGGTGAACCACCACGCGCGCCAGTTCGGCAGCTCGAAATACGGGCTGTCGCGCGTCTACAAGGTTCTGCTCGACCTGCTGGTCATCAAGACCGTGACCTCGTTCACCTCGAAGCCCCTGCTGTGGTTCGGCATGCTCGCCATCCCGCCGTTCATCGTGGCCTGGATCGCCATCCTCTCGAGCCTCTATGCGATGGCGGCGCATGGCGCCACCATCTCCTGGCCCGTCGCCGGCTCGGGGCTCATCTTCCTCACCTCTTCCATCATCGTGGTGTGCAACGGCGCGCTCGGCGAGCTCATCTACAAGCTGAGCGGCCAGCGCGAGCACGAGTTCTCGCGGCTCACGCTGCGCGTGCACGCCTCGCCGACGACTGCCGAAAGCCAAGCATGAGCGTTCCCGCCCTCCCGACGACCCTTTCCGTGATCGTGCCCGTGGGCAGCCGGCATTCGGATCTCACCCAGCTGCACGCGGAGTATCGCGCTGGCCTCGAGGCAACCGGCCTGCCGTATGAGTTCGTTTTCGTGCTCGACGGGCCCCGGCCCGCAGCCGAGCCCGCCCTTCGTGCGCTGGTGAGCGCGAACCCGCGCACCAAGCTCGTCACGCTCACGCGCCCCTTCGGCGAGGCTACGGCGCTCATGGCCGGCTTCCAGCAGGCGACCGGGGAGATCGTGATCACGCTGCCCGCGTATCACCAGATCGAAGGCAGCGAGATCGGCAAGCTCGTGCAGGGCCTGGAATCGCGGGACCTGGTCATCGGGCAGCGCTGGCCTCGCGCCGGCGGCTGGCTCGAGCGGGCGCGGCGCAACCTGTTCCACAGCATGATCGCCGGCGTCACCGGCGTCCGGTTCAACGATCTGGGCTGCGGCGCCCGGGCCATGCGACGGCGCGTGCTGGAAGAGATCTCGCTGTATGGAGACCAGCACCGCTTCCTTCCCGTGCTCGCGGAACGGCAGGGCTTCCGCGCCGGCGAAGTGCAGGTGCGCCAGTCGGCGCTGGACCGTTTCGAGGGCAAGTATCGCCCTCGCGAGTACGCGCACCGCATGCTGGACATCTTCACGGTGTTCTTCCTCGTGCGGTTCACGAAGAAGCCGCTGCGGTTCTTCGGCATGGTGGGCGTCATCACTTTCGCGCTGGGCGCGCTGCTCACCGCCTGGATCATCGGCGAGCGCCTGTTGCTGATGCGCCCTCTGGCGGACCGGCCGGCTTTCCTGCTGTCCTCGCTGCTGGTGGTGCTGGGGTTGCAGCTGTTCGCGCTCGGCCTGCTGGGCGAGCTGATCATCTTCGTGAATGCGCGCGAACAGAAGGACTATCAGGTCGAGCAGATCGTCCAGTTCGGCGGCGAGGAACGACCGAAGCCCTGAGCAGGCTCGACGGCTCGCGGCCGATCTGCTCGGTGCGTTGCCGCGCAGGCACGTAACTAACCCGCCCCGCCCCCGACAGAACCATCAGCTTCGGCATCGCCCGCGGCCCCGAGTGCAAGCACCTCGATCTCGCCGTCCGCGGCGCGCCATGCGACGCGAGGCTTCCACTGCGCCAGCTGCTTCGCGAACAGCGCCGAATCCTCGGCGTTGGCCACGATATAGGCCCCACCGGCCAGCGCGATCTTCGCGCTCAGGTCCGGCATCGAATAGATGAGCGGCAGGCCACCCCATCGCTCCTTCGTGCCGCGGCTGCACGAGTACGCCCGGAAGCGCCGGCCCTCGCGATCCAGATAAGCGAAGTCGAAATCGGCGAAGTAATAGTCGGCCGACGGATAGGCGCTCACCCGCAGCGCCCGCGAGTCGCGGCTCGCGGCGGCGAGCCACTGCGCCGCGCCTCGCACGTCGGTCCTCGGCACGACGTGAGACTCGAGCCGGTACGATAAATCCGTCCTCAGCAGCGCGGCCGGCCTGTCGATGGCCAGCAGATGCCGCAGCTGGAAGTCCTCCGTGAGCGCGTACAACCCGAAAGCGACGAGAGCACCGAGGCCCGCGACCCGGATGCCACGCCGTGCCCCTGCCGCTTCCACCCACGAGACGACCGGCGTGAGGGCCACGATGATCGCGAGCGGGAACAGGAAGAAGACATAGCGTGTCTCTTCCCGAGGCGGCGAGGTGAGGCCCACTGCCGCAGCCATGAAGATGAGCACCGTGAGAAAGATGCGCTGTGCATCCCAGCGCTGCTCGTTCCTCAACACGGCGACCAATGCCGCCGCTGCCAGCACGGCAACGCCAGAGGCGAGCCACGGCACGGCGCCGACCCAGGGCCGGACGATCTGCCGCAGCAGATCCGGCATGCGGATGAACTCGTACAGCACGCCCACCAGCCTCGAGTTTCCGAGCCAGTGCGTGTCCGTGCCGCTGCTCCACCCGGTGCTCAGCCCGAACGCCAGCCAGAACAACCCGGCGACGACTACGGCCAGCCCATAATGTCGCGCGCCGACCGCGCGCAGATCTTCCGTCCGCAGCAACCCCATGAGCAGGAGCAGCAACACGAGCACGACGAGTGCTCCGAACTGATGAATGGCGACGAGAGCCAGCCCCAGCGCCAACGCGAGTGCTGCAGGCCATCGCTGGCGCAACGTCCACACCCATCGCAACGCATTCAGCGCGAGCGCGATGGGAATGATCCACAACACCACCCAGAGCGTTTGCGCGCTCAGCGTGCTCCACATGGGCGGTACGCGGCCTCTTGCCAGCGCAGCCACTTCACGTGCGGCTTCGAGATCGAAATCCGCGGGAAACTGCGGCTCGTTGCCGGCAAGGCGCAGGTTCGCGCTGAGAACCGCGTAAGCCGCGAGGAACAGCGCTGCGCTCACGGCTGCAAACAACACCTCGGACAGACCGATCTTCCCGCGAGGGTTGCGCACGAAGATGAGCATGAGGTTCGCGAGCGCGAGGAAAGCGCCACCTTCCCAGGTAAGCGCGCCGAGCACGGTGAGCGCGAGCAAGGGCCACATGGCCCGCTTCTCCGCGTCCACAGCGAGCTTCGCCACGAACACGAGATACCACAGGAATACCGCCTGGAACGGCGCGTACATGCGCCCGAACCGGGCGAGCTCCACTTCCCAGATGGAGACTGCAAGGATCGCCAGCGCTGCGAGCGCGACTGGCTTGCCTCCTGCGCGGCGGCCGAGCAGATACACCGCAGGCAGCGCGATCACGCTCGAGATCGCCGCGACCCATCGCGCGCCGGAGGCTGGATCGAGCCCCAGGGCAGCGAGCCCCGCCACGAGATACTGGAAAGCGAGCGCGCGCGGGTAGTAGCCGCCACAGTCGAACTCCGGGATGCCGAAGCGCAGGACGTTCTGTACGGAGCGGGCAAGGTAGTACTCGTCCGCGGCCATCGAGGCGGCACCCAGGCCCTTGAAGCGGGCGTAGAGCCCCACGAGCAGCGCCAGCGCGACGATGGCGTACGGCAACAGCATCGGGCGCCCGCGGGCACGCCAATCGTTGCAGTACGACCGCGAGACCGTGGCCGTGCTCAAGCGTATCGCACGGCCGGATTCGAACTGCGTGGACGTCGGCTGCCACCGCGGCTCGCTGATGCGCACCATCATCCAGCTCGCGCCGCAGGGCCGGCATTTCGGCTTCGAGCCCATTCCCCACCTCGCGCAGAACCTGCAGCGCAGCTTCCCGGGCGTCACCATCAAGGCGATGGCGCTCAGTGATCACGCCGGACAGGCCCAGTTCTGCCACGTGGCAGACAATCCCGGCCTCAGCGGTTTCAAGCGCATGGGGCACGTCAGCGCCGACGCGCAGGTGCAGCAGATCACCGTCGAGGTCGACACGCTGGACCACGTACTGCCGCAAGGCCTGCCCATCACCTTCATCAAGATCGACGTCGAGGGCGCTCAGCTCGAGGTGCTGCGCGGCGCACGCGAGACGCTCGAGCGCTCTCGGCCGCACGTTGTCTTCGAGCACGGTGCGCTCGCGCGCGAAGGTTACGGCACCACCAGCGAAATGGTTTACGACCTGCTGGTGGGCGAGTGCAGGCTCAACATCTCGCTCATGAGCAGCTGGCTCGCAGGCGGTGGCACCCTGAGCCGGGAAGGCTTCGCAGGACAGGTCGGCACGCATGCCGGCTCGCAGTTCTGCTTCCTGGCGCATCCGTGATCCGTAGTCACAGCTGATCAGCGGATGAGCGCCCGCCGCATCCGGCTTCTCTTCTTCCTGCGCGAGACGTTCCCCACCTCCCGCGTCGACGTGGACGTGCTGTTCGGCCGCAAGCTCCTGGAGCGCGGCCACCAGATCGATTTCGTCATGCAGGCGCAGGACTCCGGTGTTCCGGACAGCGTGCAGCCCTGGCGCAGCGGCCAGGTGCTGATCGGCCGCACGGATTCCGCCGACGGTTTCATGCACCGCATCCGCAAACATCTGCTTTCCATCCGCCACGACCTGCGTTGCCTGCGTCTCGCGCGCTCGGACACCTACGACGCGGTGCAGGTGCGGGACAAATTCATGATCGCAGCGCTGGTCGCATGGGTCGCGCGGCGGCGCGGCCTGAGATTCTTCTACTGGCTGTCGTGGCCCGAGCCCGAATCCCAGCTGAGCCGTGCGAGGCAGCGAACTGCGCGGTACCCGCTCATCGCGCTGATGCGCGGCCATCTCTACGACTGGCTGCTCTATCGCTGGATCCTCCCGCGAGCCGACCACGTCTTCGCACAGAGCGAGCAGATGAAGCGCGATCTCGTCGCGCGAGGCGTCGCGCCCGCAAAGATCACCCCGGTGCCGATGGGAGTGGACCTCGCCGACATCCCCAAGACTGCGCACCAGCCTCGCCCGATCGAAGGCCGGGAGATCGTCATCGGTTATCTCGGCGTCATCACTGCCGAGCGGCAGCTGGTGATGCTGGTGGATATGCTCGTGGAGCTGCGGCGCGCCAGCGTGGCCGCCCGGCTGCTCTTCGTCGGCGACGCACAGATTCCCAACGACCGGCTCATGATCGAGGAGCGCGCCCGCGCCCAGGGAGTCACGGATCTCGTCGAGATCACCGGCTTCCTGCCTCGCGCCCAGGCGCTCCAGCGAATCCTTGCGACGGATGTCGCGCTCTCGCCGTTCTACCCGACGCCCATCCTGCTCTCCACCTCACCGACCAAGCTGGTTGAGTATCTGGCGCTCGCCCTGCCCGTGGTTGCGAACGACCATCCCGAACAACGGCTCGCGCTGCGCGAGAGCCGAGCTGGGCTCTGCGTGCCATGGGGAGCTCGGCATTTTGCACGGGCAGTGCGCTGGCTAGCGCGCCAGCCGGCGGAAGAGCGCCGCACCATGGGTGAGCGCGGACGCGAGTGGGTCCGCGCTCACCGGACCTACGACCACATCGCCTCCACCGTTGAGGACGCCTATTTGCGCGTGCTGGCGACGCCGCTGAAGTAAGACGACGGCGCTAGCCAGCCGGCCCCCACCGCTTCCATGCCGCGTGCGCCAGTGCCACGGCCGCGCAGATGACGATGGGGTTCATGGGAACGCCGTAGCGCGGAATGAAATGCGACAGCACGCCATAGAACAGCACCAGGCCCAGCGCCGGCAGCACCAGCCAGTACAGGTCCGGACGGCGGCGAGAAATCGAGTACGCCCAGGCGAACATCAGGACGGGGAACGCGATGAGCGCCCCACGCCAGAGGAATGCGAGCGTCAACCGCAGATGATCCACGGGCTTCGCACGGATGATGCCCAGCGCCTCCTCCTTGAGGATCTCGTCGGCGAGCGCCGGATCGGCACCGGAGGAATACAGCTGCGCCCGCACCCTGACGCGTTCCGCCCTCGCCTTGCGGTAATAGCTCACGGCCAGATCCGGCCGGCCTGCACGCTCGGCGGCATAGTCGCTCTGGTAGAAATCGGACGTGTCGGTGCGGTTGAGCCGTTGCAGACTGCCTCCACGCTGCAGATCCGCCTCTCCGAAACCGAGCATCTTTCCTATCCAGGGCTGCAGCGCACTCGGCGCCCACACGTAGAACGCACCGCGGAATTCCAGCGGTGTCATCTCGTCCTTGAACGCCCGGATCAGCAGTACGACACCTCCACGCTCGGAGACCTCGAAGACACCGAACTGCACATAGTTGCGATACATCCAGCCACTGACCACGAGCACGAAGCAGGCAACGCCCACCAGCGGTGCGATGATGGCCCGACGCCCCAGCGAGCGTGCCCATGCCGCGATGGAAGTGCCGATGAGAAAGAGCGCCAGCACCACGAACACGTACAGGAACGCCGCCTTGGTGAGCGCGAGTGCGCCGAACGTGAGGCCGCAAAGCCCCAGCACCAGCGGGTTGCGGCGATGCATGCCGAGACTCAGCATCGCGGAGCCGAATGCGAGAAGCGCGGCCGCCGGCAGGTCGGTCTCGAGCTCGTCGAGCCCGAGATAGTCGAAGCCGGAAGCGAGCAGCGGCAACTTCACGTTGAGAAGCGCGATACCCAGCAGGGCGAGCCAGACCGAGCCTGTCAGATGCCGCACGGCGAGATAGACCCCCGCGCAGAGCAACAGCATCCAGCCGAGATTCTGCAGCTTGAGGTAACGGGCGGCAGGACCGGAAAAATACGCCTCCAGGGCCGACTCGCCGTACACCGCATCGTGGAGCCTCACGACCCCCGCAGTGACGACCACGGGCAGGGGCTCGCGATACATGGAAGGCGTGAAGGGCGCCTCCAGGCGCAGCGACATGACGCCCTGCCGCTCGAGCGACAGGGCCATGCGCAGGCCCTGCCCGGCGTCTCCACCGATGGGAGAGCCCGTAATGCGGCCGGACCACAGGAGGCACAGCGCCAGAGCCACCAGGACCGCCACCAGTGCTCGCACCATCACAGTTCGCAAATGCCGCTCCCTTTAAGATTCGCCGCCACTGGCGACCCGCCGAATGCTATGACAATGTGCCCGCCACGATCCATGACGCCATGCCGACTCCCGTGACCGAAGCCGCACCGCAGACGGGCCAGCGCCGCCGCCCCATTGCCCACGAAGCCGCCCTCTTCGTCGGGCTCGGCCTGCTCTCGTACGCGCTGGGAGCAGGCATCGCCGCGCTCTCACGCGAAGTGCTCGGGCTGAGCGCGGACATCGCGGTCGCCATCTCGCTGGCCACGCTCGTGGTAGTCAACTTCTACCTCAATCGCCTGCTCGTGTTCCAGGGCCGGCGGGGCAGTGCCCGTCAGGAGTTCGCCAAATTCATCGCTGCCTCGATCGCGATGCGGGGCTTCGAGTACTGCCTGATCCTCGCGCTGATGCGCGTGGCCCATCTGCACTATCTCGCCGCTTACACCGTGGCGCTGCTCGTCTCGAACGCGCTCAAGTTCACCGTGTACCGGGCGCTCGTGTTCCGCCGCGCGCCCGAAGTCGCGGGCTAGCGAGCCTCCGTCCCGCATGCACGTCTGCATCGTCGTCGAAAATCATCCTGCGGCCGTGATGGGCGGCGCCCAGTACCAGGCTCACCTGCTGGCACAGGAATTGAGCAGCCGAGCAGGCGTGGACGTCACGTATCTCGCGCGCCGCGTGCCCGAAGGCAGCACGGCGAACTCACTTGGCTATGCCTCCCGGCGCATTGGCAACGCGCGCGGGTGGCGTCGCAAGGCCATGTTCATGGATGGCCCCAGCCTGCGCGCAGCGCTCGAAGACATCCGGCCTGACGCCATTTACCAGCGCATGAAGCAAGGCTACACCGCGGCCTGCGCAAGCTACGCGCGCTCGCACCGCATCCCTTTCACGCTCCACATCGCAAGCGACATCGATCTCGATCCCAGCCTCGTGCGCGGTCGCTGGCTCAGCGCCAATCTGCCGCTGGACGTCATCGAGGCCGCTTGCGGCAATCGCGGGCTGAAACGCGCCACGCGCATCGTCACACAGACCCAGCGCCAGGCCTCGCTACTCAAGCAGCGGTTCGGGCGCGAGGTGGCCCGGGTCATCGGCAATTTCCAGCCGCTGCCCGCCCGACTGCCGGTGAAGCGCGAGCCGCCGATGAAAGTGCTGTGGGTGGGCAATTTCAAGGACGTGAAGCGGCCCGAGCGCTTTCTCGAGCTCGCCTCACGCCTGCGCCAGGCTCGCGACATCGAGTTCGTCATGGTGGGCCGCGAGGTCGCCGAGCAGGCGAAGTTCCAGCGCCTCGAAGCGAAGATCCGCGAGTGCGGCAACATCCGGCGCCTCGGCGAGCAGCCGCTGGAGGAAGTGAACCGGCTCTTCGAGGAAGCGCACGTGCTGGTCAACACGAGCCAGTACGAAGGCTTCTCGAACACCTTCATCCAGGCCTGGGGGAACGGGGCCGTGGTAACCACGCTGGGCGTCGACGTGGACGGTGGACTCGACTCGCAAGGCATCGGCTTCGCGACACCGGATGTCGAGGCGCTGGCCATACTGCTGGAGCGCCTGGCACGCTCACCCGACGAGCGGGCAGAGATCGCTCGGCGCGCCTTCGCCCACGTGCATCGTGCCTATTCGATGAGCAACGCCCGGCTCCTGGGCGACCTCGTCTGCACCCCGGTGTGAGCCGGACGCGACACCTCGATGCTGTTCAACTCCGCCGAATACCTGCTGTTCCTGCCTTTCGTCCTGGCGGTATACCTCCTGCTGAGGCGCGTGGGCCTCGGCGCGCAGAACCTCTGGCTGCTGATCGTCAGCTACGTATTCTACGGCTGGTGGGACTGGCGCTTCCTCGGGCTGCTCTTCGGCACCACTCTCAACGACTACCTGGTCGGCCTCGCGCTCGCGAAGGTGGAGAACCCGCGATACCGGCGCGCCCTCCTCGCCCTCAGCATCGGCGTGAACCTCGGCGTGCTGGGCTTCTTCAAGTACTTCAACTTCTTCGTCGAATCGCTGGTCCCCCCCCCTGCGGGCATCGGCATCACGCTGCACGTCTCACCCTCAGGGTGATCCTGCCGGTCGGTATCAGCTTCTACACGTTCCAGGCGCTCACCTACACCATCGCCATCTATCGCCGACAGATGCAGCCGGTGCGCGACCCGGTCACGTTCTTCGCCTACGTGGCGTTCTTCCCGCAGCTCGTCGCGGGACCCATCGAGCGCGCCCAGCACCTGTTGCCGCAGTTCATGAGCCAGCGCCGCACCACGGCGGACGATTTCGCCGCGGGGCTGCGCCAGATCCTCTGGGGCTTCTTCTGCAAGCTCGTGGTCGCGGACAACTGCGCCGTGGTGGTGAACGCCATCTTCGACGAGAAGGGCGTGCTGCCCGGCAGCGTGGTGCTGATCGGCTCGATCTGCTTCGCCTTCCAGATCTATGCCGACTTCTCGGGCTATTCGCACATCGCCATCGGCAGTGCGCGGCTCCTGGGCTTCGATCTCATGCAGAACTTCGCGACGCCGTATTTCTCGCGCAGCATCCCGGAATTCTGGCACCGCTGGCACATCTCACTGTCCAGCTGGTTCCGCGACTACGTGTACATCCCGCTCGGCGGCAACCGCGGCGGCAGGCTCAGGCAGGCGCGCAACCTGCTCGCCACCTTCACGCTGAGCGGGCTGTGGCACGGCGCGAACTGGACTTTCGTCGCCTGGGGCTTCCTCAACGGCCTGTACATGCTGCCGAAGGTATTCATCGGCGAGCCTCTCGAGCGGCTGGCCGCGGCCAGGGCCGGCCTCGCGCGCCTCGGCATCACGGGCCTTCGCATCCTGCTCACCTTCGCGCTCACCTTGGTCGCCTGGATCTTCTTCCGCGCCGCCGACATCCACTCGGCCGCGAAGCTCTTCGGCGAGCTCGGCTCCTCCTCGCTGTTCACCAGCCCCCTTGCGACCCTGCGCGGACTCGAAGTGCTGTCCACCGCAGTCTTCGCCGCATTCGCCATCACGGTGCTGCTCGGGATCGAATGGGTGCAGCGCGACAAGAAGCACGCTCTCGAGTTCGTCGACGCGCCGGCGGTCATGAAAGGGGCGGCTTACGCGGGCGTCATCACGCTGATCATCGTCCTGCGCTATACCGGCGCAGCTCTCGACTTCATCTACTTCCAGTTCTGACGATGCGATACGGGAACACATGGACGGGAGTGTGGGCGCGCCTGGCGGCGCTGCTCGCCGTGTTCGCCGCGGCGAACGTCGCCACGTGTTTCGGCAGCGAATACTTCCAGAAGCAGCGGAACTACCGTTCCGCGATCGGCGACCTGCGCGAACACGGTGAAGCCCACGTGCTGTTCCTGGGCGATTCGCACACTGCGCACCCTCTCAACGCGTACCTGGACGAGCGTGCGGACGGCCCGGCTTACAGCATGGCGTTCGGCGGCGACTCGGCCCGCGAGATGTTCGCCAAATTCCGTCGGGCCCTGCAGCTTTCGCCGCGCATCGACACGCTCGTCGTCTCCGCCGAACCGCACATGTTCGGCAGCGGGCGCGTCGACTCCTCGAATCGGTCGTTCGCGGACTGGTACTTCATCACGGCCCGCGATGGCTCCGGCCTGCGCACCACCTGGCCTTCCGCACTGCTCGACCAGATCCCGCTGCTCAATGACGACTTCCTGCAGTACCTGCGCAAGCTGATCACGTCGCGCCTGGCGCGTAGCACGGATGCCGGTACAGTCGCCGGAACGGGCGGTGGCGATCAAGCCGGCACGACGGGCGACGCGCGTCCATCCGGTTGGGCGAGGCTCTCCGATGCCCAGCGCGCGGCGCGCGCCAGGCAGACAGGCCTCTCGGATCATCAGTCGGTCGGCGAGCACCCGGAATCGTTCGAGTGGTACGGCCGCATCCTCGATCTCGCACGCGAGCGCGACATCCGCGTCATCGGCATACGCTATCCTGTGCATCCGGACTACGCGGCCAGCGTCGACCCGGTGCGCACCGCAGGCATCGAGCGCTTCCTGCGCGAGCGTGGCATGGCACAGATCATCGATCTGCGCGGCCTGTTCGCGAGCCCGGTGGCATTCGACGATCCGGACCACGTCCGGCCGGACCGCGCGCCGGCGCTCCTTGAAGCCATCGGGCGCGCGACGGGCACGCCGCTCGTCGCATCGGAACCGGCCCGGCCCGCAGGTGAGGCATGAACGAAGAGCTCAGGCGAGTTCAGCAGCAGGACAAGGCGGACAAGGCCGGCTACGACGACCTGTACGGCCGGGAATCCGCAGTGTGGTCGAGATTCCCGGATCTCGAGGCCTTCGTGAAGCATTTCAGCCGCGAGCTGAGCCCTTACTTCCGCGGCGGCAACACCAAGGGCTACGTGCGCGGCCTTGCCACCCAGACGCTATTGAATCGCGCTCAGGCGCTGCGGCGTCCGTTCGACACGATCCGGATCGTGGACGCCGGATTCGGCGAAGGCAAGCTCTCGATCTATCTCGCCGCCCAGGGATTCCGCGTCATCGGTGTGGACATCTCGGAGGCGGCCGCGAAAGTGGCGAGCGCCGCGGCGCAGAAGCTGGGCGTGAACGACCGCTGCCAGTTCCTGGCGGAGAGCCTCGAGCGCACCTCCATCGAGCCCGCGAGCATCGATTTCGTGATCGGTCATGCCTCGCTGCACCATTTCATCAAGTACGCCGGCGTGCCCCGGGAATTCATGCGCATCATGAAGCCGGGTGCGGAGGGCTTCTTCGCCGACAGCTTCAGCGAGAACCGGCTGTATCACCTCTTCCAGGACCACGAGAAGATGCGCCGGCTCGGCGACGTGCGCCTCACGAAAGCGCTGATCGAGGATTATTTCGCGGGCTTCGAGCCGCGGCTCGTGCCGACGGACTGGTTCGTGATGCTCGACAAGCTCTTTCTGAAGGCGTTGCCGGGCGCGATGCGCCCGCTCGTTGCGCGCCTGTCGAGGGTAAATTTCGCGATCGACCGGCGCATGCCGGTCGATTCGCGCGTGGCACTCTACCTGGCCGGCGGCGTGTTCACGTGGATCCGCCGCCCGGCGGCGCCCTGACGGAACGCCGCTACCGGCAGGCCTGCAGCCGCACTAGTGCGGCTGGATCGTGAGCCCGGTGGGCGCCTTCGGCTCCTGGTCGTCCGGCACCTTGAGGGTGCCACCGGGCGCCACATCTTCGTAACGGCCGCCCGCGCCCGCGACGCGGATCTCGTCGTGATAGAGCACGCGCTCGGACACGACGCCGGCAGGGTTCTGCCGGTCCCGCCAGCCCTTGTAGAGGCCGAACTTGAAGTACGGCACCTCGGCATCGTTGAATCCGATGGGGCCCCGCTTGTCGATGACCAGCTTGCCGTCCTTCCACACCTGCAGGATGCCGGTGCTGTCCGGCACCCATTTGATGTGGAACACCCAGTCCGTCCACTTGTTCGTCTCGTAAGCGCCGAGGTCGTAGTTCTGCTTGCCCTCGTAGTTGGCCTTGTTCGTGACCGGCCGCGAGTCCCAGATGGAGAGCAGCGTCCACTTGCCCTTCTCGGTGTGCAGGCCCAGGGGCGGATTCAGGTTCGTGTTGCTCTCACCGAGGTTCTCGTCGGGGATGTTGTGCCATTGCGCGACGATCTCCCAGACGGGATCCGCGACGTAGTTCGAGGGCAGGTAGACGCTGAAGCCGTACCAGTTGTCCTCGCCCTGCACGAACTTCACGCGGCCGTTCAGCGACACCTCGGTTCGATAGGAGGTGGGCGACGTCGCGCGGTTGAGCACGGTCTTCATGGAGTAGCGGCCGGAGCGCGCGACGTCCGAGGAGAGCACCGGCTGGTTGCCCGAAAAGGTGACCTTGGTGTTGTTGAGGATACCGGACTCGAGATCGAGCACGTATTTGATCGCGCTGTCGCCGGCGAGAGTGGTGGCGGAAATACCCGTGATGAAGACGAGAGCCAACCCTGCTCTCACGCGTGCGAATCCTCCTGACATCTTGATGTCTCCTCGGCTGCGATCGTTCGAAGGAGCCATACGCTACCGCTCCACGGCAGCCCGCACAACCATCGTCAAACGGCGACAGTGTCGGTAGAAACAGCCAATGTGAAGCGCGTCACGCCGGGCGGGCGCGCAATGAGACGCAGTGGGTCGTCGACCGCGGAAAGCCCCCAAGGCACGGTATGCGCCAGAGCTCGTCAGCGGGCCGTGAGCCGCAGGATGCGGGCGGTGACGATGCGACTGCCCCGCTCGCTGACGTGCGTGGCGTCCAGGAAATATGAGGCATCCCAGCCCTGCGCAAGCTCGTTGAGATCCACGTAGTCCACTCCCGCCCTGCTCACCTCGGCATGGAAGGAATCGATGAAATGCTGACCGAGCTTCCGGCGCAGCGGCGGAGCGATGGGAGCGGTGTAGACGAGCAAGGGAACGTGCCGATCACGACAGATTGCCGCGAGCTTCGCGAGCTCCTCGCGCAACCGCGGCGAAACGGACGCGGTGGACGGGCGGTATTCGAGATAACGTGCGCGGATGGACTTCTCGAAATCAGCTTGCGTGAGGACAGTCGCGGCTGCCTCCGAAGGCGCGCGCCGCGCGACTTCGGCGGAACCAGCGGTACTCGGCTCGCTTTCCACATCGATCGCTGCAGCGGAATCACCTTCCGGATGCTGCGACCGTGCACAGCGCGTAGCGCTCGCGAGACAATGCATATCCTCCTTCAACAACGTGAGCGCCATGCCGCGGCCGCGCACCAGCGGCGCCGACCAGAGCAGACGCTCCCATGGCAGGCGCGAGGTGTACCGCAGGTACATGGACGAATCCGAATTCACCGGATTTGCCTCGTTGTACCCCAACCCGATCACCACCTGGCGCACGCGGTCCCGCGGCCGCAGGTCCCTCACGATGCCGACGACATCCAGAAGCGGCATGCCGCTCACGGTGAATTTGAGATACCGGCACTCATCCGCCGGAGCGAAAGAGCGCGCCACGTACGAGTTGCCGACGACGAGCACTCTCGATGAAAGCGCGCACTGCGCCGCACCCTGCCCTTCGAGCTGCATGTAGAGCTCGTCGACGCGACGCGCCTTGGCACGATAGATCGGATGCCGCGCGACGTAGAGATTGAGTCCCGCAAGCACCGTAGCGGTGGCTACGCAGTACACTGGAATACGCCACAAGCCTCGCTGGTCCATGATCAGAACTGGAAGTAGATGAAGGCGCCCGAATCCGAGGGCGGCATCAGGAGGAACACGCCCAACAGCAGCCAGGAGTAGCCCCAGCGCACGGCCGGACGACTGGCCGCCATCATCCGGTCGATGCCTTGCCCTTTGCCGATCCATTCCGTGACGAACACCATGCCGATGATGAGCGCCGCGGCGGCGGCTTCCGCGCTGCTCATCGCCACACGCTCCAGGGCTGGATGCGCGCCGGCCAACGCCTCGAGCCAGGCGGACGGCGAGGCGATCTTGCCGAGGATCGTGAGCGCATCGGAAAGGCTCGAGGCGCGAAAGAAGACCCATGCGACGTTCACGAATGCGAACGTACACGCCCAGCCCGCGAGACTCGAGGCCCACCCACGTCGTGGCGCTCCGGTCATGCCCTTTCGCGAGAAGGGATCCAGCAGATAGCCGATGCCGTGCAGCGCGCCCCAGATGAGATAGGTGTAGGCCGCGCCATGCCACAACCCGCTCACGATGAACGTCGCCAGGATGTTCCGCCGGGTGAGCCAGGGCGAGCCCTTCGAGCCGCCCAGCGGGATGAAGAGATAGTCCCTGAACCACGTCGACAGCGAGATGTGCCAGCGGTGCCAGAAGTCCCGCAGCGACGTCGCGAAGTACGGTGTCCGGAAATTCACCATGAGATCGATGCCCAGCAGCTTTGCGGTCCCGCGGGCGATGTCGCTGTAGCCCGAGAAGTCGCAATAGATCTGCACGGCGAACAGCACCACCGCCATGAGACAGGTTGCTGGAGAATAGGCGTCCGGCGTCGCGAACACGGTGTTCACGTAGACCGCCACACGGTCCGCCACCAGCATCTTCTTCACCAGCCCCCACAGGATCAGCCAGCCGCCGTCGACGGCGGCGTCCAGCGTGAGACGCGCCCGGCTTTCGATCTGCGGCAGCAGATGCCCGGAGCGCTCGATGGGACCCGCCACGAGCTGGGGGAAGAAGGAGACGTACGCCGCAAGGTTCAGGAGGTTGCGCGCCGGCCGCATCCGCCCCCGGTAGATGTCTATCGTGTAGCTGAGCGACTGGAAGGTGTAGAAGCTGATGCCGACGGGCAGCACGACGTTCAGCGTCGGCCGGTGCGCCTCGATGCCGAACGCCGCCAGCAGGTCGACGAACGAATCGACGAAGAAGCCGAAATACTTGAACGTCCCCAGGATGCCGAGGTTCGTCACCAGCGATGCGACGAGATAACGCCGTCGCACCGGCCCATTCCCGCCTGGCGTGGCATGCAACGCCCTCCCCACGCAGTAATCGACGAGGGTGGAGAACATCAGCAGGAACAGGAAACGCCAGTCCCAGCAGGCGTAAAAGAAATAGCTCGCTGCCAGCGTCCAGGCGTTGCGCCAGCGCACGTCCCGGTTCAGCAGCCAGTAGACCGGAAAGAACGCGGTGAAGAAGAACAGGAAAGCGGCCGAATTGAAGAGCATCGGCCGGGCTTCCCTAGGCGAGCGGCGCCTTGTTGTTGACGTCCGGCACGCAGCCGGACTTCACGATCTGGGCAGGGTTGCCCTGCACGACCGAATACGGTGGTATCGACGACGTGACGAAAGCACCCGCAGCGATGCGGCTGCCGCGGCCGATGGTGACGCCGCCGATGATGACGGCATGAGGCCCAATGCACACCTCGTCTTCGACGACGGGATATTCCGTGAGGCGATTGCCCGCTTCGTCGATCTTGTCACGACGCCCGAGCGTCACGCCGTGGAAAAACGTGACGTTGGCGCCGACGCGCGCGCCGTGCGACACCACGAGGCCGTAGCCATGATTGATGTGCAGGCCCGGGCCGATGCGCGCGTGGCGGTCCAGATCCATGCCGGCGAGCCAGCAGGCGAAAAGGTGCAGCGGCGCGAAGATCGGGCTCTTCTGTGCCAGCCGATGCGTGATGACTGCGCGGAAGCAGCGATAGCGCACGATGCCCCAAAGCCATTTGCTCCAGGAGCTCGAGCCGAACTGCCGGTGGGTATCGGCCTTCATCCGGCGCGAGCGTATGCGAAACGCCCGCGCCCGTCACGCTGCGCCGCGCTATTCGGCAGTGACCTCGGTCGGCGACCTCGGCACCACCGTGGGCGCTGCCGCCGCGCCACCCGGCGCGACGTCCGAATAGCTGGCACCCGGGCCCGCGATCCGGATCTCGTCGTGATAGACGATGCGCTCGCTGATGGTGTCGACGGGATTGCTGCGATCCTTCCAGCCCTTGTAGATGCCCGCCTTGAAGTAGGGACCGATCTTGTCGTTGTAGGTGTTCGGGCCGGTGCGGTTGATCACCAGCTTGCCGTCCTTCCACACCTGCAGCAGCCCGTCGTTGCCGTAGGACCATTTCACGCGGAAGACCCAGTCCGTCCACTTGTTGGTCTCCCAGGCGCCGAGGTCCCACACCACGTTGCCGTCCAGCGTGTACGAGCCGTTGGCCGCGACGGGCTGGGCATCCCAGAGATTGGCGACCGTCCAGCGGTCGAACTTGCCGCCGCGCGAGGTGGCGAGGTGCAGCGGCGGGAAGCCCCGGTTGTGATCCCAGTCGTTCGGCGTGTCGTGCCATTGCACGACGGACTCCCAGACCGGGCTCGCCTTGTAGCCCGACGGCAGGAAGATGCTGAAGCCATACCAGCGCTCGTCGCCCATCTCCACCTTGGGGCTGGGGATGGAGATCTCGGTACGGTAGGAGTTCTCAGAGGTCTTGCGGTTGAGGACCGACTTCATGGCATACCTGCCTGAGCGCGCCCTTTCGCTCGTGAGCGCAGGCGAGTTGCCGCTCACCACGTACAGCGAGCCCGTGCGCAACACACCCCCCTCGAAAGTCTCGGAGACCAGCAAGGGTGCCGCGGCCTCGGCCCCGGAGAGCATTCCAGCCAGCCCGGCCGCGCATGCGATCCACATTCGCTTCTGCAACATGTCAAATCCCCCGATTAAGTCAGGAGAGAAATTAGCCGACGTCAAACTCGACAACAACTGTGGAATTTCGGCGACACCCGCGGTGTCACGCGAGCTCGATGCGCGTTTCGCCGCGCCAATCGCCTGTGATCTCGCCTTCGAGCACGAGCGTGATGCACGGCTCTTTCGCGTCGAATTCGCGTGAAATCCAACCGAGTGGCGGCCCTTCCTGCCCTCGAGCCACGCGGGGCCGCAGCCCGCCCGGGCCGCGCAGCAGCGCTTTAACATCGTGATTTCTGATGGTTATCCCGCCTTGCTCCAACGCAACCTCACACTCTTCGCCGAAGTGCCAGAAGAGCTCGATACGATGCGGGAGCTGCGCAGAGAGCGAGTCGACGACGACGAGGGCGCGCTCGCGCGCGCGGTAAATGAGCTCGCGGCGATGCGTCACGGGATCGCGCAACCGCCGATAGCCGTCGTGGGATCCGACGAAGACATCGGCCTCGTCGGTAGTCTCGAAGCGCTCGCAAGTGGCATTGGCGTGGCGGATCCACAGGAATTTCCCGCCGGAAACGGACTGATCCATGCCATCCACGCGCAGCGTATTGTGCGCGGAGGTGCCCTTGAAGTAGTTCCGCCATTCCTCGTCGGTGTGATACGCGTAGGTGCCGGGGTCGATGAGGATCTCGCGGCCTGCCGCCGAGAGCGTGAAAGACAGCGCATCCGCATGGCCATGCGCGGCTATGGAGAGGAACCCGAGCGGCGCCGCGTCGGCGACGATGCGCACTTCACGGCTCGTATCGAAATCGCTGCCGAGGATGTAGTAGCCGCCTTCGGGGAAGGCACGTCGCGGTGACGCAGCAGCGATCTCGCCCGTTGCCCTCAACGCGTCGAAGCGGGCGGCCGCGTCGTCACCCAGCAGCCAGCGGCTCTTGGCGTCGAATACACCGGCCTTGGCCTTGAAGTCGCAGCGCCCGCGCAACACCGCCCCCGTGGCCAGCAGCGAACGATAGACGTTCAACGCGCGATCCGGCGAGAACCGCACCATCACCGCATCGTCCGCATCACCGATCTGCGGCACCTTCCCGGCCACGTCCATGAGGCTTGCGATGAACTCGAGCATCGCCTCCCAGCGTTGCCAGTACTCGTCGCTGAATTCACGACCGTTCGCGCGGCCCACGAGACCCGCGATCAACATCATGTCGGCCACTTCGTGGTGATACCAGATCGCCTGCTCGTGGTTCACGCCGTCCGCCGCGTTCTGCTTCAGCGCTTCACGCTCGAACTCGCGGCGCGCCGTATCGGCCCAGCTCGCCGACTCCCGCCAGAACGGCCATGTGAGCGCGGCGACCTGCAGGCCGAAGAGCTCGCCCAGCAGGTGGTTGTTGGCTGAGGAATGCAGCGAGGGATGCCCCGAGACGAAATGGCAGTGCCGGTACACGGACTCCATCCAGCGCCGCTCGAAGGCAGCGCCCTCGGCGCCGGCGAAGAGAGGCGAACCCTGCCCGCCCAGCAACTGCCAGGCGAAGGCCCAGTTCACCAGGCGGATGGCGAGCTCCAGGCTGCTGATCCAGTTCACTCCGCGCGGATACGGACACTGCTCGAGCCAGGAGTCGAGCAGCGCGCGGCACCCTTGCGCGTAGCGGGTCTCGCCCGTGAGATGCCAGGCCTGCGCCAGCGTGACGAGCTCGAGATGCCGGTTCGGCTCCCAGAGGTATTTGATGTTGCCGACGCGGCGCTCGTCGCGGTAGTCGATGGATTTGCCGAAAGCCAGCCCTACCTCGATGCCGCTCGCCGGATCGCGGTTCCAGCGCGGCGGGAAGCCGATGCCCGCCTCATGCATCGCGAACACCCGGAACGTGCCGGCGAGGATGCGATCTGCAGCCGCCGTGTGAGGCGCCACTTCGAACCCGCGAGGCAGCGGTGACAACCAGGGCTTGCCTGGCTGCGCTTCCAGCCGTCGACCCTGGCCGGCGAGCAGCAGGCCGCGCGCTTCGAGACGCGCACGCGCCAGCTGTCGGACGC
>JBGAIL010000306.1:0-2940 GCA_044225565.1 Steroidobacteraceae bacterium
GTGACCGTGCAGGGAGGTCCGGCACCCGTTTCGTACGACTACCTCATCCTCTCGCCCGGCGCGGTGGACAGCTACTTCGGCCACGCGGGATGGGCGAAATACGCGCCCGGCATGAAGGAGGTGGACGACGCCACCTTCATCCGCTCGCGATTGCTCATGTCTTTCGAGCGTGCCGAGATCGAGGCGGACCCGGAGAAGCGCGCCGCGCACCTGTCGTTCGTCATCATCGGCGGCGGGCCTACTGGTGTGGAGCTCGCTGGAGCGATCAAGGAGCTTGCGGTGGACGTCATCCCGCGGGATTTCCGCTACGTGGATACCCGCCGGGCGAGGGTTACCCTGATTGAGGCCGGACCGCGCCTGCTGCCCGCCATGCACGAAAGCTCTTCCCGACGCGCGCTCGAGCAACTGCGGGAGCTGGGTGTGGAGGTGCGGCTGGGCGCTCCGGTGACCCAGGTACTCGAGGACGGGGTCGAAATCGGTGCGGAGCGCCTTCGCAGCCTCAATGTCATTTGGGCGGCGGGCGTGAGGGCTTCCCCGCTCGTCGAGAAGCTTGGTGCCGAGCACGGACCGGGTGGTCGCGTGAAAGTCGGGAAGGATTGCTCGCTGCCCGGACGGCCGAACGTGTTCGTGATCGGCGATGCCGCTTTCCTGATCGACCCGGAGACGGGTCACGCGGTGCCTGGTGTTTCCCAGGGTGCGCTGCAGATGGGCAGGTATGTCGCGAAACTGATCCAGGATGAGACCCGCGCCGGCGGCGCCACCCGCAGCGCGCTGCGCGACACGGGCTTCCATTACAAGGACTACGGCTCGATGGCCACCGTCGGCAAGTCGCGCGCCGTCGTCGAGATCGCCGGACTGCGCTTCGGCGGCTGGCTCGCGTGGCTGGCCTGGATGGGCCTGCACGTCACCGTGCTCATCGGCTTTCGCAACCGGCTGGCCGTGATCTCGTCGTGGGTCTACAGCTACGTGTTCTTCCGGCGCGGCTCACGGCTGATCACCCGCGTCGCGAAGCTGCTTCGCTAGCACGCAATGGCCAGCTTTCGTCGATCTCCACCCCACGCATCCGCGCCGCCCATGCCAGGCGCCCAGGGCATGAGTGTGCGCGGATTCTTCGGTGTGTTCCGTTACAGCCGGCGTGCCATCGAGCTCGTATGGAGCACCAATCGCGCGCTCACGATCTGGCTGGCGATGCTCACGGTAGTGGCCGGGGTGCTTCCGGCTGGTGTGGCGTATGTCGGCGCACTCATCGTGGATGCGGTGGTAGCAGCCATGCGAGCCGGCGGTACGGATGCTGCACGCGTCGTCGAGCTCGTGATCTTCGAAGGCGTGCTCATCGCTGCCCTGGCGGCGGCACAGCGCGGGTTGTCGCTGTGCCAATCGCTCCTGCGAGCGCAGCTCGGTCAGCGCGTGAACGTGATGATTCTCGAAAAGGCGCTGACGCTCGAGCTGCGTCACTTCGAGGACTCGGAGTTCTACGACCAGCTCACCCGCGCGCGCCGCGAGGCTTCGAGCCGCCCGCTGTCTCTGGTGATGCGCACGTTCGGCCTGGTGCAGAACGGGATCTCGCTCGTGAGCTATGGGACGCTGCTCGTGCATTTCTCGCCCTGGGCCGTGGCCGTGCTGCTGCTCGCCGGGCTGCCGGCGTTCATCGCGGAAGCGAAATTCTCGGGAGACGCGTTCCGCCTGTTCCGCTGGCGTTCGCCCGAGACGCGCATGCAGATCTATCTCGAGACCGTGCTCGCGCGCGAGGACCACGCGAAGGAAGTGAAGCTCTACGGGCTGGGCGAGCGCTTCCTGGATCGATATCGGGACATCTTCCGTCGCCTGTATCGCGAGGACCGCGCACTGACCATCCGTCGGGATGCGTGGGGCTTCGGGCTCGGGCTCATCGCCACCGTGGCGCTGTACGGTGCCTATGCCTGGATCGCCATGAGTGCGGTGCGAGGCGGCATCACGCTCGGGCAGATGACGATGTACCTCATGCTGTTCCGTCAGGGGCAGGCGGCGGTCAGCGCGAGTCTCGCCGCGATCGGCGGCATGTACGAGGACAACCTGTATCTTTCGACGCTCTACGAATATCTGGAAACTCCCGTCGACCCGGCGACAGGGGAAGCTACGCGCGGCCCCGACCCGGACGACGGCGTGCGCTTCGAGAACGTGGGGTTCTCGTATCCCGGCTCGAGCGAGCCTGCCCTGCAAGGTGTGACGCTGCACCTGAAGCCGGGAAGCAGCCTGGCGCTGGTCGGAGAGAACGGCTCCGGCAAGACGACGCTCATCAAGCTGCTCACGCGCCTGTACCGGCCGACCTCGGGGCGCATCCTGCTGGAAGGGCTGGACCTCGAGCAGTGGGATGAGCGGCGGCTCCGCGAGCGCATCGGCGTGATCTTCCAGGACTTCACCCGCTATCAGATGCTGGTGGGCGAGAACGTGGGTGCCGGCGACGAGCCGCACTTCGAGGACGAGGCGCGCTGGCGCGAGGCCGCGACGAAGGGCAGGGCGAGCGAGTTCATCGACACGCTTCCGGGCGGCTACCGTACGCAGCTCGGAAAATGGTTCAAGGAGGGGCGCGAGCTCTCGGGCGGGCAGTGGCAGAAGATCGCGCTGTCACGCGCGTTCATGCGGACCCGCGCGGACATCCTGGTGCTCGATGAGCCTACGGCGGCCATGGACGCGCAGGCGGAGGCCGAAGTGTTCGAGCATTTCCGCCAGCTCGCGCGGGATCGCATCACCATCCTGATCTCCCACCGCTTCTCCACCGTGCGCATGGCGGATCAGATCGCGGTGCTCGATCGGGGGAGGATCGTCGAGCACGGCAGTCATGAGGAGCTGATGGGGTTGGACGGGCGGTATGCGCACCTGTTCACGTTGCAGGCGCGGGGGTATCGGTAGGAGTCGGAGGGATGTGCTGGCGCCTGCGGAAGCGCGGCGCCGCTCGTGAGG
>JBGAIL010000060.1:0-24276 GCA_044225565.1 Steroidobacteraceae bacterium
CTCGCGCGGCCGCCCATACGTGACCTCCGAGACGCTATCGAACGCCAGGTTGGAGTAACCCGATTCAATGACCCTGCGGTCCGTCAGGTTGGTGCCGCCCACGATCACCCGGTAGCGGCCGCTTCCGGGCGCAAAGGTCGCACCGGCGCTCACGAGGCTGTACGAGCGCTGATACAAGTCGGGCGAATTCACGGCATCCTTGTAGACAGCTCCCTTGTACGACCAGTCGCCGCGCAGCGTGAGCGTGCCGACCGCGCCCGAGTACAAGTCCACTCCGAGCCCGGCAGACGTGGTCCACTTCGGCGCATACGGCAACCGGCTGCCGAGAGTGATGCCGGCCACGTTCGGCGCCAGGCGCCGGTACTGTGCATCGAGATAACCGGCACTGGCCGACAGCCTGACGCGGCTGCCGAGCGCGGCCTCGCTTTCGAGCTCGACGCCATTGATGCGGGCCTTGCCTGCGTTGCGGACCTTTGGCGCGATGCCCTCGTTCACGATTTGCTGCAGGTCGGTGTAATCGGTCGAGAACAGGGCCACGTTCAGCCGCCAGCGGCGATCGAACCACTCCGTCTTGGCGCCGAGCTCGACGGCCGAGGCTTTCTCCGGCTGAAAGCTCGACGCTGCCGGCTCGGGCGGAAAGATACGCTGCGTGAATCCACCGCCCTTGAAGCCCTTCGAGTAGCTCGCATAGAGCATCACCTGGTCGGTCGCGCGATAGTCGAGGCTGACCGAAGGCGTGAACTCGGTCGCCGAGACGCTCGCCTCGGCCAGCGGCAGGATCCGGTCGCCGGGCTGCAGCGGAGTGCCCGGCGGGTCGGCGCTGCTGGTCAACGGATTGCAGATGAAGTAGTAGCACGTGGGATTGGCAGGGTCGAGTCCGACGCCGAAATCGGTGGCGGCGAGCGGATCGACCGAGATGACGTACTGATCGGGCGTGAAGCCTTTCTTCTCCTTCGAGTAGCGCCCGCCGAGGGTCAGGTTCCAGCGTTCCGAGAGATTGAGCGTCGCCTGGCCGAAGGTCGCATAGCTCTTGTTGTCGACGCTGCCGCCGCTCGCGAACTGCGCGAACGACAACGACACCAGGTTCACGTCCTCGGCGAGCTCCCGCAGGTAGTAGAGCCCCATGACCCACCGCAGCCGGTCCTCGTACGCGCGGCCCGACAGCTGGAACTCCTGGCTGAGCTGCGACTGCTCGTAGCGATCATCGGAATGCGAGATCACCAATGGCGAGGCGTCGCCGTCCCAGTAGAAGCTCGAGTCGAACCAGCGGTACGCCGTGATCGATTTGAGCTCCACACCGCCCAGGCGCCAGGTCGCGGTCAGCGCGGTGCCGTACAGGTCCAGGTCCGAAGCATTCGGTGCGTTCGAGTAGTTGGTGGAGCCGTCCGCGCTGATCCAGCGCTGCGTGTAGCAGTTCGGATTGGACACCGGCGCCGGCGGCAGGCATTGATCGCCGAACAGCAGCTGGTTGTGGAAGAGCGCGAAGATGCCTTCTTCATCGACATTGATGAGCGACACGGGCGCCGCCTCCTCGCGCTTGCGCGTGGCGTCGACGCTCAGCGAGAGATCGAGCGAGTCGGTGGGGCTGGCTTCGAGTACGATTCGGCCGGACAGCGAGTCCTTGTTGCCCATGTGGCCGCCGTCGGTGGCGCGATGGACGTATC
Source organism: Steroidobacteraceae bacterium (assembly GCA_044225565.1). Lineage (GTDB taxonomy): Bacteria > Pseudomonadota > Gammaproteobacteria > Steroidobacterales > Steroidobacteraceae > CAVXAE01. The sequence goes on from JBGAIL010000060.1 coordinate 1,665, forward strand.
CATCGCGGGACTCGTGCGCACCATTGATCCGCATTCGCACGACCGATCCCAGGGGCACATCCAGACCGGCGCTGACGTCCACGCGATCGTAACTACCGAGGGAGACGCGCACGTCCCCGGCGAGCTCATTGCCTGGGCGCTTGGAGGTGAGCACGACTGCGCCGCCGATGGTGTTCTTGCCAAACAGCGTGCCTTGCGGGCCACGCAGCACCTGGACGCTCTCGATATTGGCGGTCTCGAGCAGCGCACCCACGGTCCGGCCGACATATACGCCATCGAGGTAGATTCCTACGCCCGGATCGATCGTCGGAACGAAGTCGGTCTGTCCGACGCCGCGAATGAACGCCGTCATGCTCGCGCTGCTGCCGGAGAGGTTCGAGGCCGAATCCAGGTTCACGTTCGGCACGAAGCGGGCGACGTCGGCGACCGTGCCCACGTTTCGCTCCTCCAGCTCCGCGGCGCCGAACGCTGCGATCGCGATCGGAGTCTCCTGCAGGCTCTCGGAGCGCCGGCGCGCGGTGACGACGACCTCCCCGAGCTGTCCAGCGGTGGCGTCCGCCGTATCTTCGACGGCAGCAGTGTCGGAAGCTTCGGCGGACACGCTCGCAACGCCGAGAAGACAGAACCCGAAGACCCGACCCAGGACGACGCCATGCATATGGGTACGTGAGATCATTGTCGCTCCCCCTACAAGTGGCAATGGCTCTTCGCCGCTCGCCGCCGGTGCGGTCAAACCCAGGCCTGGATCACGTAGTCCCAAGGCGCCTGCGCATTGATCAGATCCACGCGCTGCAGCTGGATGCGGAATCCGTCGGGCGTCCGCAGCAGCGTGTGGCCGTATGAGCCGCCGAGCATGCGCACGGTATCGCGGCGCAGCTCCATCACCTGGAACCGGGAGCGAACCTGGACATGCGTCGCGCTCGCGGACACGACGACGATGTTGCCGACGATATGGCTCGTCTCCCAGTTGGGCGCCTGAGACCAGGCGTTGGGATGCGTGATGCGACCCATTCGCACCGTCATGAGCTCGCAGTCTTCCGCGAAGATGGACGGCGAGTCGAGCCACTCCGTCTGCTCGCGGTTGACGGGCGCCCAGTAGATCCCGTCTTCGGCGAACAGATCGATGAAGGCCTGCCAGTGCTTGCCGTCGAGCAGTTCCGCCTGACCGAACAGGAACTGCTCGACCTGGCGCTGCAGCGGATCGTCGGCGGCGATCACCGACGTGGCCGGCAGGGCCCCGCTGCGATAGGCGTGACGCGGCGAGTGATCCGGCGCAAGCGCCTGTGCGCCGGTGCGGACCTGCTCGCTGTTCTCGAAGATGACCACGTCCTCGGCGAGTGCCCGGACGATTTTTTGGGTGGACATGCGTGTTTCTCCGGGCCCGTCAGCGAGCCATGTACTGGGACCAGGCTCTGAACTGGTTGCGCATGACGACTTCCGAGGTGCCGTGCGTGGAGTACATCACCTCGTCATCCTCGGTATCGCGGCCGTAATCGCGGTGGAAGCTGACCCAGTCGCCGCCTTTCGACTCGAGCCCCCACTGCCCCTTGGTCCAGTTCTCCAGGTCGTCGGCGTTGATCATCGTCGACGGCGAGTTGACGAGGTTGTAGTACCACAGCGCACGCCGGTAGATCGCCGGCGACACGCCCTTCAGCCGGAAGTGCCAGATCTCCGACAACGTCCTGTTCGGCGCGATCGGGCGCAGCACCCGCAACTGCTGCAGCGGCGACTGTACCGACAGGTACGGATAGATCAGCACGTGGTGGATGCTGCGGCCCAGATATTCCTCGGCCTGCTCGCTCCCGTAGGCGCGGTGCATCGCGGCGACGTACTCCTTGGTGTCCGGATCGTCCGGACGCAGCCCCATGTAGCCTTTCAGGATGCCGTGGCCGCGCGGAAAGTTGAGCGTCTGCACCGAGTCCCACTGCTGGAACGGCGATGCGAAGGTCGACAGATAGTGGTAGTAGAGCGGCGGGGCTGATCCCTTTGCCGTCCAGGCGCGCTCGACGCGGCCGGCCGCGATCCCGGTGGACTGATGGGTCACCGACGGATGCAGCGCATCGAGCTGGTTCTCCATGAAGAACTTCCAGTTCGAGTGCTGCACCACCCGGTGGCAGACCGGAACGACCTCGACGCCGCCCTCGGGCGAGCGATCGCACATGTCGTCGAAAGCGACCTTTGCCTGCCCGAGAAACTCCGGCAGTGACGGGCCGTCGGCAGCCAGGCTCGCGAACACGAACCCGCGATAGGACTCCACGCGCGGGGCGGCCCGCATCGAGCAGTCCGGGTTGTCCGTCGTCAGCCGCGTCTGCTCGTAGCCCTTCACGAGCGGAATGCCCTTGATCCGGCCGTCCAGATGGAAGGTCCACGCGTGGTACGAGCAGACCAGCGTCGAGCCCGTATTGCCGGAACGCGAGCCGCAGAGCTGCACGCCGCGGTGGGGGCACCGATTGTAGAGCACGTTGATCCGGCCATCCGTGCCGCGGACCATGATCATCGGCTGGCGGCCGATGTTGACCGTATGGAAGTCACCGGGCTTCGCGACCTGGGTCTCGTGCCCGCAATAGACCCAGATCTTCTCGAAGATGTTCTCCATCTCACGGTCGAAGATCTCCTGATCCGTGTACACGCTGCGATGCACACGGTCCACTTCGACAAGCTCGTCGACTGGTTTCACGCTCTATCCCCCTGTTTGCGTGGATGCGTGTGAACTTAGGGTCGTCTGCCGGAGCTGATCCAGACACGAGGCCTGCCAAATGGATTCCGTTTGGTTATGGATGGTCCGCTCCGTTAGGATCGGACCTGCGCCGGCATCGTGCCCGGCGCCAGGGGGCCTGCGATGGACGTACCGAAACTGCGCCAGCTCGCGAGCGTCGTGAAACTCCGCTCTTTCTCACAGGCGGCCGAGGCGCTCGGCATCTCACAGCCGGCGCTCTCGAAGAACATCAAAGCGCTCGAACGGTCGCTGGGCGTGCGGCTGCTGGAACGTGGCCGCTTCGGCGCGACACCCACCGATTTCGGACTCGCGCTGGCGCAACGTGCCGACGCCATCGAGGCGGAACTGCGGATCGCCGAGGACGAGATTGCGACGCTGCGTGCGGCACGCAAAGGCCGGCTGTGCATCGGCTGCGGCCCGTCGGAAGCCACACGGCTGTTGCCGCGCGCACTCGCGCGACTCCGCATGAAGACCCCGGCCGTTCACATCACGGTGCTCTACGGGCTCAACGAAGCGCTCATCCCGATGGTGAAGCACGGGGATGTCGATTTCGCACTGTCGTCGATACCAGCACGATCGGCCGATCCGGAGCTACGCCACACTCCGATCTATGAGGATACGGCCGTAATCGTCGCGCGCTACGGGCATCCGCTCGCCGCGCTGCGCCGGTCCCTGGTCGCCTCGGATCTGATCGGACGAGAGTGGATACTGGCCCGCCGGCAGGAGCTCGAGCGAGCAGCGCTGGACGAAGTGCTCGCGACACTGGGAGCGCCGGCTGCCGAGGGCGTCATCGAGACTACGTCGGCCGTCCTGATGAAAACGCTGGTCATGCAGTCGGACTACCTGACGTTCCTGCCGCGCGAGCTGATCTACTGGGAAGAGCAGTCCCGACAGCTGCGGGCGCTCAGGGTGGATGCGCCGGGCTGGCACCGCGTCGTCGGCGTGACCGCCCGCGCCCGCGGTCGCCTCAGCCAGGCGGCGGAGGCGATGATCGAGGAGCTGAAAGCCACCGCGCGGGATTTCGCGTGACCCTGCACTCATCACCGCCATTTCCCGAGATGACCCCCGATTTCGTGGAGGACGAATACAACCCGCGGCGGCGGATTCCGGATTACGCGTCCGTGTTCGCCCGGTGGTCGGCGCTGGCCGAGGCAGCACGCTCGGCCGTGCCGATGCGAGAGCTGCGGTACGGGCCGTCTACCGCGGAGACTCTCGATTTCTTTCCGCCCTGCGTCTCCGACGCGCCGCTGCTCGTATTCCTGCACGGCGGCTATTGGAGGGCGCTCGACAAGCGCGATTTTTCCTGGCTGGCGCCACCCTACATCCGGGCAGGCGCCGCGGTGGCGATCATCAACTACGCGCTTGCACCAGCAGTGCCACTGGAGCGCATAGTCGCGCAAGTGCGGCGCGCGCTCGCATGGCTCAGTCACAACGCACCCCGCCTCGGCATTGATTCGGATCGAATCGTCTGCAGCGGGCACTCGGCGGGAGGGCATCTCACCGCAATGATGTGGATGGATGAGGCGCCGGCGGATACCTCGTCGCCCAGGATCGCACTCAACCCGGCGCGGCCAGCCAGCGGTCTGGCGCTGAGCGGCCTTTTCGACCTGCGACCCCTGCTCCACGCGCCCTTCCTCAAGGAAGACCTGAGCCTTACGCCCGAGCGCGCGGCAAGCTTGTCGCCGGCTCTGTTGAAGCCGGACCAGGCAGCCAGGCTGCTGCTTGCCGTCGGCGCCGAAGAGTCGGACGAGTTCCACCGGCAGTCGATCCAACTCAAATGCGCCTGGCCGGCAGCAATTGTCGAAGGGCCGCTTTCCATCCCCGGCGCCAATCATTTCACCGTGTGCGACGCACTGGCCACGCCAGACAACTCGCTGTTCGAGTCCTGTCTCCGCCTGCTCGGCGTGACGAACTGAGGTAGCGCCTGGCCACAGTGCCGTTGTGCCCCCATCGGCCCTCGCCAGGATCATCCGTGCGCGGCGCGAAAGCGAGACCGGAAAACCTCACACTAGCCGAGCCAGAAGCGCGTGATATGGAAGAACAGCGGCGCGGAGAAGGCGACCGAATCGAGCCGGTCGAGCATCCCGCCGTGACCTTCGATCATCACGCCCCAGTCCTTCGCGCCCAGGCTGCGCTTCATGGCGGACAGCGTGAGGCCGCCGAGGAATCCACTGATGACGATGGCGGCGGAAACGGCCGCCGACTGCAACGGAGTGAACGGCGTGATCCACCACATGGCGGCACCGATCGCGACGGCCGTGATTCCGCCGCCGACGAAGCCTTCGACCGTCTTCGACGGACTGACCACGGGCGCGATCTTCCGCTTCCCGAACAGCTTGCCGAACACATACTGGAAGACGTCGCTCAGCTGCACCACCAGCAGCAGATAGAACATGAGCAGGACGCCTTCGTGCTCCGGCACCTCGAGCAGCAGGAGAGCGGGAACGTAGCTCACGCAGTAGATGGTGATCATGAGCCCCCACTGGATCTTCGCCTGCCGCGCGAGGAACTCTTCCGTGTCACCGGACAGTGCGGCGATGGCCGGCAGCAGCAGGAACGCGTACACCGGGATGAAGATCGCGAACGTGCCGTAACGCTCCATCCCGATGAGCAGATACTGCCCCGGGATCAGGACGAAGAACGCCAGGAACAGCGGCAGGTGATCGCCGGCGCGCGTCGGCGTCAGCGTGATGAACTCGCGCAACGCGAAGAAGGAGGCGAAGGCGAACAGCGTCAGCGTCGCAGGCGGGCCGAGCACGGCGGCGACGACGAAGATGAAGATCATCACCCACCACGCACGGATGCGTTCGTTCAGGTTGTCGATGACGCTGCGGTTCTGGCCGGGCTTCAGGCGCCAGCTCAGGACGGCGCCGATGATCGAGGCGACGGCGAGCAGCCCGACGATGCCGCCGATGAGCCAGGCGAGCTTCTGCTCGGCGCTCATGCCTTCACCCGCGCCAGGTCGGCGACCGCCGCCCGCGCGCGCTCCAGGAATTCCGCCTTCCCTTCCCCGGCGACGCGCGCGAGCGGCGCGCCGAAGCGGACCATGCAGATCATCGGCACGGGCAGGGACTTCCCCTTCGGCATGCTGCGATGCAGGTTCTCGAGGTAGACGGGCATCAGCCGCACGTCCGGGAATCGCTCGGCGAGGTGGTAGAGGCCACTCTTGAAAGCCTGCGGCACGTCCGCATTCCCCCGCGTGCCTTCCGGAAAAATGATCAGCGACTCGCCCCGACCCAGCACCTGCATCAGCGGCTCGAGTGGGTCCTGCTCGCGGTTCTCGCGCGCGCGATCGATGAGCACCGCCTTGAGAGCCCGGGTCGCGAGGTAGCGCTTCACACCCTTTCCCCAGTAATCCAGCGCGGCGACCGGATGCGTACGCACCCGGATTTCCGCCGGCAGCGCCGACCAGAGGGCCACCGTGTCGATGTGGCTCGTGTGGTTCGCAAAGTAGATGGTGGGCGCGTTCACCGGCTCACTGCCCACCCAGCGAGGATAGGCGCCGACGAGCAGGCGCACGGCACCGATGAGCAACGCGCTCGAGGGACGGATCAGGATCACGGTCCGGCCTTCAGCTTCCCGGCGATCGCCCGGGTGCGAGTGATGCACGTGATCGCCGATCCCACGGCAATGACCCACGCGGCCAGCACCAGAACCCATTGAGTGCCGCGCCAGTAGTGCTCCACGATGGCAAGCAGCAGCGCCGCGGTCAACACGGCCATGCGATGTTGCTTCGCGAGAGGGCCGCGGAAGTCCTGCTCGAAGCCCAGCGCGCCGCCCATGGCACGGATGTACGCCGTCAGCGCAGCCGCGAGCGCTCCGAACCAGCCGAGCCAGGGCGTCCCGATGGCATAGCCCAGCGCGACGATGAACAGCGAATCTGCAATGCGGTCGGGAAGCTCGTTGTACAGCGCGCCGCACGCCGACTTGCGGCCGCCTTCGATCGCGACCATGCCATCCAGCATGTTGCAGAGCAGGCGCAGCTGCACGCAGACCGCGGTGAGCGCGAAGGAAATGGGCGCTGACGTGAACAGAATGAAGTAGGCGCCCAGGATGCTGACGAGGACACTGGCGACGGAGATGGAATCCGGCGTGACACCGCCGCGCACCAGGGCTGAAGCGAGCGCGCGAGCCCATGCGGCGGAACGCGTCTTGAGCGGGCGGCGATTCGCGGGCGTGCTCATCGAGCAGATGGCGCTATCTGGAGCGAACGCCGCTAGCGCGCCGCGCGACTGGCCGCCCGGCTCGCGTCGCGCACCTTCCTGAACTCGTCCGCCGGATACCAGTTGGGCCAGGCGTCTCCGTTGGCGAGCTCGCGGCCGAGCTGGTAGTAGATCGTGAGATCCTGCAGCGCGCCCGACCAGTCCCAGTCGGTGCGGTATTCGTCCTGGGGCTTGTGGTAGCGGTTCGCGACGTAGTCGTCCGCCGCGGCCTTGCCTGCCGCAGGCCCGCCCTTCACCAGATCCTCGCCGCTCTTCGCGTAGAGCATCGGCACGCCGAGCTTCGCGAGCGGGAAGTGATCCGAGCGATAGTAGTAGCCCTTCTCGGGCTGCGGCTCGGCGACCACCGTGCGGCCCTGCGCGACGACCAGCGGCTTCACGATGTCCTCGAGCTGCGACTTCCCGGCGCCGCTCACTGCGAAATCGCGCGCCGCGCCGTAGATGTTGAGGACGTCCATGTTCACGCCGCCCACTGTTTTCGCCAGCGGGAAGACCGGATTCTCCGCGTAGTACTGCGAGCCCAGCAGGCCGTATTCCTCCGCGGTGAACCCGAGGAACACCTGAGACCTCCGCGTGGCGCCAGCCTTGCCGAACGCTTCGGCCAATGCGACGAGCCCGGCGCTTCCCGTCGCATTGTCCAGCGCGCCGTTGCAGATGTCGTCGCCGGCCACGGGAGCGCATCGGCCGAAGTGATCCCAGTGGGCGCTGTAGAGCACGTATTCGTCCGGCGCACCCTTGCCCGGCAGGATGCCGACGACGTTGCTGGAGACGGTGCGCTCGATGCCGTTGTTGAAGGAAACGCTGGCCTTCAGGCCGAGCGGAACGGCACGGAATCCCGGTTTCGCCGCTGCAGCGGACAGCGCGGCGAAGTCCTTCCCGGCCGCGGCGAACAGGCGCCCGGCCGTCGATTTCTGGATCCAGCCGATGACGTCGGACTGGAAGGCCGCAGGCTTCTCGCCCCGATCGAGGCCCAGTCCCGTGATCACCGTCGGCACGACGCTCCAGCCATAGGCGGCCGGCTCCGTGGCGTGGACGATGAGCACCGCGGTGGCGCCGCGGCGCGCGGCCTCCTCGAACTTGTAGGTCCAGCGACCGTAGTACGTCATCGCGCGGCCGCCGAACGGGCCTTCGAGCGTCGGCGTCTCCCAGTCCGGATCGTTGATGAGCACGACCACCGTCTTGCCGCGGGCATCGATACCCGCGTAGTCATCCCAGCCTCGCTCGGGCGCGGTGACGCCGTAGCCGACGAAAACCATGTCGCTTTCGTGGAGCTCGATGCGCGGCACGACGCGATAGGTGCCGATGATGAAATCATCTTTCGGCGCCAGGGTGAGCGGCGCGGCGCCGCCGCTGATGCGCATCGGCGTCATGTCCCTGAAGGCGAGCTTCACGATGGGGACCGGTTGCGTCCACTGGCCGTGGTTGCCGGGCTGAAGGCCCGCGGCTTTCATCCGCTCTATGAGGTAAGCAGTGGTTTTCGCCTCGCCCGGTGTGCCAGGTGCGCGGCCTTCGAATTCGTCGGAGGCCAGCTGCTGCGTGACGGCCTTCAAGGTGTCGAGCGAGATGGGGGCCGGAGCAGCTTGCGCCACCGCGCCCGCGGCGAACGCCAGGAAGATCGGCAGGCAAGGCACGCGCATCTGGCTTCTCCGGCAGCGGGGAGCGACAGCGTACACTTCGAAGCAAACGGGCTGCCAGTCTGGCCGAGCGGTGCGACGGCGGACGCCTGCGCCGCGCCAAGGGAGTATCGCCATGCCATCCGCCGACCGCCCGGCCACCCGGCTCGCCACGCGTCTCGCATTCCTCGTCTCCGGGTTCGGCATCGCGTGCTGGGCGCCGCTGGTGCCGTTCGCGAAAGAGCGCCTGGGAGTGGATGACGGCGTGCTGGGCCTGCTCCTGCTCTGCCTCGGAATCGGATCGGTCCTCGCGATGACGCTCACCGGCGTGATGAGCGCACGGCTGGGCAGCAAGCCCATCATCATCGCCAGCAGCCTGGTCGTCGCCCTCACCCTGCCGCTGCTTTCGGTCGCCGGCACACCGCTGGCGCTGGGCGCCTGCCTGTTCGCCTTCGGCGCCGGCCTCGGCTCGCTCGACGTCGCGATGAACATCCACGCGGTGGAAGTGGAGCACGCGGCGAAGCAGCCGCTCATGTCCGGCTTCCATGCTCTCTTCAGCATCGGCGGGTTCCTCGGAGCAACGGCGATGACCCTGATGCTCTCGATGCGTCTCGAAGCGCTGCCGAGCACGCTGATCGGCTCGGTCCTGATCCTCTTCGCCACCGCCGTGGCGTGGCCGCGCCTGCTCGACAAGGTCTCCACCGAAGCCGGGCCGATGTCCGTCATGCCGCGAGGCATCGTCGTGCTGCTCGCCATCCTGACGGGCATCATCTTTCTCGTGGAAGGCGCGGTGCTCGACTGGGGCGCCTTGCTGATCACGCGCGCGAACCTCGTACCGGTGACGCAGGGCGGCCTGGGCTATGTCCTGTTCTCCATCGCCATGACGACGGGACGGCTCACCGGCGATGCGATCGTGGCGCGGGTCGGAGACCGGCCGACGCTGTTCTGGGGAAGCCTCCTCGCCATTGCGGGATTCGTGATGGTGATCCTCGCGCCCGTGGCTGCCGTCGCGATGGCCGGATTCCTCCTCATCGGCCTCGGCGCCTCGAACATCGTGCCGATCCTGTTTCGACGGGCGGGCAGCCAGAGCGCCATGCCCGTGGCGCTCGCCGTCGCCGCGATCACCACGGTGGGCTATGCAGGCATCCTCGTCGGCCCGGCCGCGATCGGCTACGTCGCGCGGTGGGTCGGGCTTCCCGGTGCGTTCTGGATATTGGCGGGGCTGCTTTGCGTGGTTACCCTCACCTCCCGGACCGTGACCGCGGAGCACCGCCCCGGGCCGTCCCCCTGAAGCGACTGCGAGCTGGAGATCTTCGATGCGAGCCACTTCTTCACATCGCCGCGGCGCCGTGCTGGCGCTCTGCACATTCGCCTTCCTCTGCCTCGCCGGCGAGGGCCGTGCGGAGCCGTTCGACGTCAGGGCCCACTACGACAAGGCCGAATACCGCATTGCGATGCGCGACGGGGTCCACCTGTTCACCACCGTCTACACCCCGAAGGACACGTCGCAGCGCTATCCGCTGCTGATGCGGCGCACGCCTTATTCGGTGGAATCCTACGGCCCGCAGAAATTCCACGACTGGCTGGCGCTCGCGCCCAGCGAGGCCTTCCTCCGCGAGGGCTACATCTTCGTGCTGCAGGATGCGCGCGGCCGTTACAAATCCGAAGGGGACTGGGAAGACTTCCGGCCGCTGCGCACCAGTCGCCGCGACACCGACGAAACCACGGACACGTACGACACCATCGAGTGGCTGCTCCGCCACGTGCAACGGAACAATGGGCGTGTCGGGCTCTGGGGAATCTCCTACGACGCGTGGTACACGATGATGGGCCTCATCGAGCCGCACCCCGCGCTGAATGCCGCTTCGCCGCAGGCGACCACGGGCGATCTCTTCCTGGGCGACGATCTCCATTTCAACGGCGCGTTCCAGCTGATGATCGTGAACTGGGTGCTGTACATGAACCAGTCCGCCCGGGCGCGCGGTGAGCAGGCCGAGATGAAGCTGCCGGAAGACACCTTCGGTCAGCCCTGGGCCTACCGCGCCTTCCTCGAAGCCGGCCCGACCGCTGAATGGGATGCGAAGCACTTCGGGAACGGGCTCGGCCCGCAATGGGCCAACGTGCTCTCGCACCCGGACTACGACGAATTCTGGCGCCGTCGCAACATGCTCGAGCCGCTGAAGGACATCCGCGTTCCCGTGCTGAACGTCAGCGGCTGGTTCGACACGTTCGACCTGTTCGGCCAGATGGCGACCTACAAGGCGATCGAGCGGCAGGTTCCGCGCAATGCGAGCACGCTGGTCGCGGGACCGTGGCGGCACGGCGGCTGGCAGCTGGACGACGGCGGGCATCTGGGAGACATCCAGTTCGGATCGAGGACGTCCGAGTACTTCCAGGAGCAGATCGCCCTTCCCTTCTTCCAGCGCCATCTCAAGGGCAAGGGGGACTGGGCCGCGCCCGAGGCCGTGGTGTTCGAGACGGGCGGCAACGCCTGGCACCGCTTCGACCAGTGGCCGCCGGCGAACGTGACGAAGAAGAGCCTCTATCTGCGCGCCGGTGGACGTTTGAGTTACGACGCACCGGCGGACACCTCCGCCGATGCGCGCGACGAATACGTGAGCGACCCCGCGAAGCCCGTGCCTCACTCCACGAAGATCACCGCGGATGCCAACGACAACTGGCGGATCGAGGACCAGCGGCTCAATTCCACGCGGCCCGACGTGCTGGTGTACGAGTCCCCGGTTCTCGAGCAGGACGTCACGATCGCGGGACCCGTCGGCGTGAGGCTCTTCGCTTCGACTTCAGGCACCGATTCCGACTGGATCGTGAAACTGGTGGACATCTACCCGGGCGATACCCCGGCGGAAAAGAAAGAGTCGGGCGAAGTGAGGATGGCGGGCCATCAGATGCTGGTGGGCGTGGAGGTCATGCGCGGGCGATACCGCGAGAGCTTCGAGCACCCGCGAGCCATGAAGCCCGACGAGCCGACGCCGATCGCCTTCGACATCCTGGACCGCTTCCATACCTTCAGGAAGGGGCACCGCATCGCGGTGCACGTGCAGAGCTCGTTCTTCCCGTTCGTGGACCGCAATCCGCAGACGTTCGTCGACATCTACCACGCCAGGCCGGAGGACTACCGCAAGGCGACGCAGCGCATCTCGCGCTCGGCTTCGATGGCTTCGCATCTGGAGTTGCCGGTGCTGGAGGAACGCCAGCCGGTCAGAAATCCACGCTGAGCGAGAAGATCATGTTCCGGTCGGGCGCATACAGCGCCTCGCCCACCTCGGCGTAGACCAGGCTGTACAGGTACTTCCGGTTCGTCAGGTTGTTGACGACGAGCGACGCCTTGAGATTGCGCGCGAGCTCGGCGCTCAGGGCCAGATCCGCGACGAGATAGGACTTCTGCTCGAAGATGATCGGATTGCCGTCCGCATCGAAGACGGGATTGAAGTCGAGGTCGTATACATTGACGGCACCATACGTGCGCCCCTGGTAGCGCAGCTGCAGTCCCGCGGTGAGGTTCCTGAGCTCCGGCACCCGGTACGTCGACGCCAGCTTCAGGGACGTGCGGGGCGCGTACGTGCGCGCCGGATCCCCGTGGTGGTCCTCGATCGAGAGCCTGGTCAGGCCGCCGCTGACCTCGAAGTTGCTCGTGACCTTGCCCGCGACCTCGAGCTCCCAGCCCCTGGATCGGGTATCGACGCCTTCGTAGTAGCTGTAGAACGGGTCGGGATTGTCCCCCGCGTACTCCGCCACGTTGCTCTGCTTCGTCCAGAAACCCACGGCCGTCACGTAGAGCTTCTTGTCGAGCAGCTCGCTCTTGAGCCCCAACTCGAGGTTCTTTCCCTTGACGGGATCGAGGCGCCTGCGGTCGATGTCCACTTCCGACTGCGGGTTGAAGATGTTGGTGTAGCTGGCGTAGAGCGTCACCTGCGGCACGAGATCGTAGAGAATGCCGACATATGGGCTGAACTGGCCATCCTTGCGCCCGGCATCCTGCCCGTAGTTCACTCCACTGGTCCTGAGCCGTGAATAGCTTCCACCTGCGATCACCTTCAACGGGTCCGCCAGATTGAGCTGCGAAGCGACGTAGAAGCGGTCGAGCTCCTCCTGGACGTCGAGCCGGAGGATCCTGGGCGGATACGCCGGCCTCGGGATCGCATCCGGATCGCTCAGCGTACGCAAATCCGGATAGGGCAGATAGCCACCCCCTTCCAGCTCTCCTTCCCACTGACGACCGTCCGAGCGGGAATGAGATGCTCCCACGGTCAGCTGGTGCCGACGGCCAAACAACGTGAAGGGACCCGAGGCGACCACGTCGCCGTAGTAGCGCTTGTAGTCGGACTCGTAGTCCGCGGTATACCCGGCGACACCGAGACCGGTCCCGCGGTCCGGGAAGCCGTAGGGATACAGGATCGTCGGGCTCTCCTGGAATCGGCTGTAGGTCACGATGCCTTTCGTCTTCCATTCGCCCACGTTCCACGCGAGCTCGGCGAAAGCCTGCTGGTCCGTCACCGGCCATTGCGCCCAGGGCGGGGCGAAGTTCACGGACCGCGGATGGTCGATGCGGCCGCCATCCGCGTAGAAGTGGATCGGCGAGCCCCAGGACGAGCCTTGGGTCTCGTTCTTCTGGTACGTATAGCCGACCGTCGCGGTGAGGTCGTCGGTCAGGTCTGCGGCGAGCAGCAGGCCGAGTACGTTGCGCTCGAGGTGATAGAAATCGAGATGGCTGTCGCGCTGCTCCCGCGCGGCGATCAACCGGCCGCGGAAGCGGCCATCGTCGTCAAGCGGTGCGTTGAGGTCGAACTCGCCGCGCCAGCGGTCGTAGCTGCCGGCGTAACCCGTCCCGTGGAAGCCGAACGCCCGCTGCGGGCGCTTGCGGATGTAATTGATGGTCGCGGAAGGATTGCCGATGCCGGTGACGAGCCCGTTCGCGCCGCGCACGATCTCGATCTGCTCGAAGAGGTACGTGTCGACGTCGCCGTACTGGATTCCCGAGATCAGCGGCAGGCCGACCCCGTCGACCTGGAAATTGGTGACGTCGAAGCCGCGCGCATTGAAGACCGTGCGATCGGTCTCGCCGCGGTCGACATTCACGCCCACGGCCTGGTTGATGAGCTCGCTGAAGCTCGTGAGCGCGAACTGCTCGATGCGGTCGCGGTTGAGGACCGTGACGGACTGCGGAGTCTCCCGCAGAGACAACTGCAGCCCCGTCGCCGAAGCGCTGCGCTCGTCGAAACGGATTCCCGTGACGACCACCGTGTCCGGCTCGGAGGGCTCGCCGGACGCGGCCGAGTCCGGCGCCGAGATCAGGATGGCCCCACTCGCGTCGGTGCGCATGACGAGCGGAGTGCCTTTGATGAGCGCGGTGACCGCCGCCTGCGGCGATTCCGCGCCGGCGACGCCCCGGGTCTTCAGGCCCTCGATGCGCTTGTGGTCGTAGAGGAGCTGGATGCCGGTCTGCTCCGCGAGCAGCTCGAGAGCGTCGTCGAGCTCCCCGGCGGGAATGGTGATCGATCTGGGGGCTTCGGCCTGCGCTGCGGCCGCGAGCAACGCGAGGCCGGCGGCCGCGACGAGTGCTCGAAACGAGGATCCGAGGGGCTCGAACATGAACTCTCCCGATGCGGCGTTCCGATGGGCGCCGTTCGGTTACATAGGACGATCCGCGGGGCGGACTCCTATAACGGGCGGCGGGAGAGCGTGATGCGCGCGCCGCGCTCCTCGGCGCGGATCGGGAAGCCTGCCTGCAGCAGGCGCACGAAACCATCCACGTTTGCGGATTCGAAATTTCCGCCCACCTCGATGCGCTCGAGCGCGGGATCCTCGATGACGATCTGGCGCAGGTTGTAGCGGTTGAATTCCGCCACGGCATCGGCGAGCCGGGTCTTGCGCAGCACGATGTGCCCCGTTCGCCAGCTCAGGGTCCGCTCGGCTTCGGGCACGGGCACTCTGTCGATCCGCACCCGATCGAGCCCGCTGCTCGCGACGTTCCCGGCCTCCAGGCTGGCAACCGGGCGGCTGCGGCCGACGAGGCGCGCCTTCTCGACGCGCACCCGCCCTTCCGTGACCACAACCTGCACCGTATCGGATTTGAGACGCACGGAGAACTGCGTACCCACGGCCACCACCCGGTCGTGATTGGCGTACACCACGAACGGACGCCCGGGATCTCTCGCGACGTCGAAGAAAGCCTCGCCCCGGAGGAGATTGACGCGCCGCTCGCGGTGGCTGATCTCGAGCTCGATCTCGCTGTCGCTGTTGAGCATGATCCTGGAGCCGTCCGCCATCGGAACCGAGGCCATGCCGCCTACCGGGGTGCGGAACTCGGCTTCCTCGGCGCGGGAGAGATGGAGCGTGCCGGCCAATAGCGCAACCACGCCAACGCCCGCAGCCATGCCGACTTTCAGCGCCATGGGAATCCCGCTTTGCTCCGGTGACGCCGGCCCGGCAGTCCCTGTTGAATCCGCCTCCCGCGCGCCATGTGCGCTCGCCGCTTTGCCTGGCCGCGGCTCGGACTGCCTCGGCAACGGCGTGCGCAGCGCCACCTTCCACCGCCTTCCGGCGAAGAACGGTGAGCGCGAGATGGCGCCGCGCTGCGGCATTTCGTCCGACGCGAGTGCAGCGCCAGCCACCTTCAGCCTTCCCGCCTGCTTCCAGACCGAGCGAAGGCGCATGTACGAAACGCGATGAGTGGTGGCGGCCCGCAGCCATGCGCCGAGCGCGGCTTCGTCGTCGGCGCACCACTGCGGACTCTCGCGCCGGAGCAGCCACGCCGCGGCTGCCTCCTCCACTTGCTCGAGCGTCGCGCTACGTTCCACGATTCCCGCTCGCCTTTCCCGGCCTTGCGTCTCAGCGTCCTCGCCGGCCTCGACCGCGTAGAACCTCTGGGTCAGCAGCCGCATGCCGCGCACCAGATGCGCTTCCACCGTGCCTTCGGCGATCTTCAGGCGCGCGGCGATCTCCTTCTGCGCGAGATCCTCGATCTTGCGCATCCAGACCACTTCGCGGCAGCGGTCCGGCAGGTGCTCGAACGCATCCACCAGGCGCTCGAGCTGCTGGAAGCTGCCCATGCGCCGCTCCGGCGACAGCTCGTCCATCGACACCGCCAGGACATCGACGTCCTGCAGAAGGTCGATGGGGACGATGCGGCTGCGGCGACCTCTGTCCGTGAGGTGGTTGCGCGCGACGGCGAAGAGGAAATACCTGGGCGAGGTGGGCAACGCCTTCTCCGCCGCCTCCAGCACCTTGACGTAGACCTCTTGCTTGAGGTCGGCCACGTCCGCGGGATTGGACCACGCCCGCAGCAGATAGCGCGCGTCAGCGCCTCCTCGTGCGCGAGGATTTCCCGGACGAACCAGTCTTCGAGTGAGTCATCCACCGCGGCCAACATACGCGCAAATTCCGGGGCAGACCACAGAGCCGAGACAATCGCCGGGCGCTATAGGAACGGCCCGCTCGATCGTCTTGGTATGAATGGCTCCGCCGCTGGCCGAGCGGGTTGCGATTGCGTGGACGATCGAGGTCCGGCGCGCATGAAGAGCTCAACGGGTCGTGCGGCTCGACAAACGCTTTCTACGACTACGCGGCAGTGCGAGACTCTCCAGTCGTTCCGCGCAATGCGTGAGGAGTTGGCCGCACAACGGTACGATCACGTTTTCGGCCAAGCCGTCCCTCAGCGCCTGATCTCGGGCGGCGACCACCTCGTCCGGGAACGCAACAGCCAGCCGGGTCACCAAATGCAGCACCCGCTCTTCCTCGAGAGCGCAACGCTGGGCCAGCGCGCGCCAATCGTCGCCGTTGATGAGGCCAATGTCATAGTGCTCGCCGATCTTCATCGATACCCGCTGCCTGATGAGCCCGGGATACGGCAGCTGACTCGAGACGTCGTACAACGGAGCCAGCCGCACTTCATCGCCGGTGCCGATCAGAAAGGAGTAGTTCTTCGCATGGGCATCCGTGCCGCCGATGAGCCAGTTGAGTACGTTCGCCTGCAGGAACCGGTCGACGTCAGCTTCCGGCTCGGCACTGGCACGACGGATGAGCTGCACAGCCTGCCGGATCCCCGGCCCGCCCTCCTCCTGATACTTTCTCCCAGGCATGATTCCCAGCGCTTGGCATAGATCCTCCTGATGAACGCGCCGATGATAGGGCGCACCGTCCCGTGGCGGCAGGCGATCGTAACGTTCGACGACGATGTAAGTCTGATCGAGCGCAAGGACACGGGAGCGCGCGGCGAGCAACCCCAGCCGCGCCGCGATGTCCTGGCACAGGTGCTCGTTCTCGACGAGCCCATCGAAGCCTGGAATACAGGGCTTGATGATGTGCGTGGTCGGAGCTCGCCCGCTCGGCACACCCCAGCGGTTACGTCGCTCATCCCGGCAAAACGCGGTTTTCGCCTGGGCGCCGGGCAGGCTCATCTTGCCCGGATCGCCGGGACGCCGCATCGCCGCGACATCCTGACTCAGCTCTCGCAGCCTCGAGGCCAGCTCATCTCCGATCATCCACTGGATGACCGGCGCCCGCTCCGTTTGAAATTCCTCCAGACGCTCCGGAGAAACGAACTGGGCAGCGCCGGGCACGTCCGCGCCGACGTGTGCCAGAAGTTTTGCGGGGTTGTTGGGTGAGACCTGGTACTGCCGTCCCCAGCGTCGCAACACGGCCGGGTTTTCCGGGAGCAGATTCCACAAGTAGGCGTGGACGGTGCGATGCGGATAGGCGACATCGGCGAGCGGCATGGCGAGCGAAAGAGCGTGATGGCCTGGGGAGGCGAGCCATCCCGCCTCATAGCGGAAGCTCAGACGACCGGTACGATCGGTGCTCACCGTCCCGATCTGCTCTGCACCGATGAAGACGAGCAGGTCGGTCACCCGGCGGTCTTCCTCTGGAGCCGGCGGAACACTTCCGACAGCTCGCTCGGTTGCGCAGGCTCGGCCGATTGCGCTGGAGATCGTTGCCGGGCCTCCTGGAATGCGATGTTCAGGCCGAGAGCCTTCATGGTTTGCAATACCAGCCCAAGCTCGGCCTTGGAATTGCCGGCCTCCAGGCGGAGGATCCATTTCCGCTCGACGCCCAACCGCTCGGCCAAAACGCTCTGAGAAAGGCCCTTCTCCTTTCTTTTCAGCCGGATACGGGCTCCGATCTGTTCGGGAGTGCGGATGCTTTTGTCCCTCATGAGGGACATGCTATCAATGTCCTATATAGAGGACAAGTACTTTTTGAAGTACTTCCGGAGAATGTCCATTCCAGGGGACACCGATCATCCGGCGTCGCAGTGGTGCCACGAGTGCCAGCATGGCATTGCCGGCAAGTTGCACGCGCCACCCCGACCGGAGACAGCCATTCTCCACTGAGGGGTTCGCAGCGAGTCTCGTCTACAGCTACATCCATGTGACCCGTGCCGGGCGCGCTACGCGGTGCTGTGATGCGAAAATCGAATTCCGTCCCGCTGATCCTGAGTGGCATCCTGATGGCGGCGGCGATCGGCGCCGTCCCTGGTGCCGCGGCCGAGAATAAGCGCGAGCTGCTGGCAGAGAACACCGGTCCCTACGCCCTGCCAGGCTCCACGACGTTCGACGTCAAGTCCAGTCGAGGGAGATCCTATCGCGTCTTCGTCTGGGTGCCGGATGGAGCCGCGCCCCAAAGGGGCTTCCCGCTGCTGCTCACGCTGGATGCCAACCTGTATTTCGCGGCCGCAGCCAGCGCCTTGCAGGTCATCGCTCCGGTGAACCCCGCGCTGAGGCTGGACACGAACACGGTGAAGCCGATGATCGTCGTCGGGGTGGGTTACGACGGTGATGTGCCCAACGCGCTGAAGGAGCGCGCATTCGATTATCTGCCGGCTCTCACGGCCCCCAACAAGTCTCTCCCGCGGGAGGGCTGGCGAGGGCAACCGCCCGGCGGTGCGGACCAGTTCCTGAGCTTCCTGCTCGATGAGTTGCGCCCGGCCCTGGCGCATCGGTACGCCATCGATCCGGAGCACCAGACGCTCATGGGACACTCGCTGGGCGGCTTCTTCGCCCTCTTCGCGCTCGCCAAGCGGCCCGAGGCGTTTCGAAACTACGTGGCCATCAGTCCGTCGCTCTGGTGGGACGAGAATCGGTTGGTATCCGAGACGGGCGAGGCCCCACCTCTCGCAGCGCAAGGGCCGGCTCACCACGTGCTGCTCGCGATGGCTCAGGATGCGGAGCCGGGAGTTGGCGAGGTGTCGCAGATCATGCGTCGCCTCGGCCAGACGATGACGGTCAATCTGAATCGTCTGGGCAATGGCCGCCTCCAGGTACGCTACGTCGAGGTGCCCGAAGAGGACCACCAGACGATGCAGATCGCGATGATGTCCGCCGCGCTCCGCGCGGCTTCGCAGTGAGGCGGCTAGCCCGACGTCGCGCGCAGCGGAGAGCACGCTGCTGGCCAGCGGACAGCTGCGAAGGACAGGCAGCGCGACAGCTCAGCCGCCGGAGGCGGCAGCTGCCGTAAACCGCTCTTTCCCGTCCACGAAGGTGCGCAGAACGCCGGCCTTGAGGTATTGATCCGCCGGAACCGTCAGCAGGTTGCGGTCGATGACGACGACGTCGGCCAGGTAACCCGGCGCCAGCCTTCCCAGACGGTCTTCCTGAAATCCGGCGAAGGCCGCAGCGTGCGTATAGGCAACCAGCGCGGCCTCCACGGATACCCGTTGTTCGGGATGCCAGCCGCCGGGGTTGGCCCCGTCTATCGTATGGCGCTGCACGGCAGCGTCGATGCCGGTGAGCGGGTCGATGGGCGCGACCGGCCAGTCCGAACCGAAACAGGTGGTGACACCGGCCTCGAGCAGCGAACGGAACGCGTACGTACGATTCAGACGCTCCTCGCCGATGCGCTTCACGGCCCAGCGGCCGTCGTCGACGGCGTGATAAGGCTGCACCGACGCGATGACTTTCTGCTGCGCCATGCGGGTCCAGGTGCCGGGGCTGAGGTGCTGGGCATGCTCGATGCGGAACCGGCGGTCGCGGGGCCCATTGCGCCGGGCGGTGTCGGCATAAATATCCAGCACCACGTCGTTGGCCTCGTCGCCGATGGCGTGAGTGTCGATTGCGAGCCCGGCCGCATCGGCGGCCGGAATCCATTCGCGCATGTCCTCGACGCGAGTGGTCCACACGCCGCGCTGATCGGGCGCGTCCACGTAAGGCTCGTGGAACCGGGCCGTGCGCGCGCCGAGCGAGCCGTCGGACACGCACTTCAACGTGCCCCAGCGCACCCAGTCGTCGCCGCGCCCTTCCGCCTTCACCAGCGCCAGCATGCGTTGCCAGTCCGCGAGCGGCACCATGGAGTTGAAGCGAATGCCGGTCGGTCCGCGATGGCGCAAACGGCGGGCCGCGTCCTGAACGGACCAGTCGATCTCGGTGTTGTGCACCTGCGCGACGCCTTTGCTCAACGCGTGATCGATACCCAGGCGCATGTGCTGGTCCACGAGCGCCTCGGTGAGCGGAGGGATCGTCTCGAAGACACGCCGCGTCGCATTGTCTTTCACGATGCCTGTGGGCTCGCCACGCTCGTCCCGCTCGATGACGCCGCCGGGCACATCGGGCGTGTCACGGGTGATTCCCGCCAGGCGCAATGCGACGGAGTTCAGGAACAACGAATGCAGGTCGGTGCGCGGAATGGCGATGGGCACGTCGCGCGACACGGCGTCGACCCAATCCTTGCGGGGCAGCTCGCCGCCCCAGCGCTGCTCGTCCCACGATCCACCCGTGAGCCACTGGCCTGGCGCCACGTCGCGCGCGGCAGCTGCGATGCGCTCGACGAACTCTGCCTTGGAGCGGACCTCCAGGAACACCGGCTGCGCGAGGAAGATCGACCCGCGCAAAAAATGCGTGTGGCAGTCCGTGAACGCGGGCATCACGAATGCGCCGCCGCAATCGATGACCCGCGTTCTCTTCTTGCTCGACGCCCGCACCGCCGCCGCGCCCAGCGCGGCGATGCGGTTTCCGGCGATGCCTACGGCATCCGACATCGCGCCGCGATTCCCGGTCCACACCTGCGCGTTGACCAGCGCGATGTCGAGGCCGCCATCCGCCGCGAAGCCCGGCCCGCACAGTGCTACGGCAACGCCGCTGGCGATCATCTCCCGTCGAGTCAGCTCGTATCGCATTGCGTCCTGCCGCCAGACTGCCGATGCGGGAGATGGTCCTCCAGACCGCTCAGAAACGCCAGTCCAGCCGCAGCGAGTAGTTCCTGGGGGCACCGTAGTACCCGATCTGGTACAGGCTGTTGATGTACTTCTTGTCGGTGATGTTGCCCACGTTCGCGCGCAGAGTGATGTTCGGCCGGACATCCCAGGAAGCGAACGCGTTGAGCACCGTGTAATCGCCCTGGCGCACGATGAACGTGGGGACGTAGTCGTCGGCCTTGGACACACTGCTCTGCCAGCGGCCGCCGACGCCGAGGGCCAGTGCCCTGTAGCCCGGAACCCGCGTGCTCAGCGACAGATTCGCCGTGCGGCGCGGGACCCAGCTGTAAGTGTCGCTGCCGAACTGTCCGGACAGCCGCGGGGTGGTGAAGCCGAACACCAGATCGGTGTCCGCAGTGATCTTGCCGGTGACTTCGAACTCGAAGCCCTTCGATTTCACGTCGACGGGCTCATAGTAGAAGAAGGCGTCGTTGGGATCGTCGAAGTTGTAGCCGGCGTAGGTGGCGAGCCCCTCCTGCTTGGCCTGGAACAAGGCCAGCGTCGTCAGCAGGCGCCGATCCAGCCATTCCGCCTTGACGCCGATCTCGTAGTTCACCCCCTTGCTCGGATCGAGATAGGCGCGGTCGATGCCGATCTGCTCCTGCGGCTGGAAGATGTACGAGTAGTTGACGTAGCCCAGCACGTTCTCGGTGAAATCGAAGGTCACACCCGCGTAGGGACTGATGTTGTGCTCGGTCTGGTCGAAAGGCTTGCCCTCGGAGTCGAGGCCGTCGCGGTGATACTCGGCCCAGTTGAAGCCGCCGATCAGCTTGAGTCGATCGGTCAGCGACAGCCGCGTGACGCCGAAGGCGCGCTTCAGGCGCTGGTTGAACGTGGAGTAGAGGGTGCGTTCTTCCCACACCGGCTCGGGAATGGCGTCCCTGTCGTATGGGAAGGCAGGCAGCGAGCCGAAGGCCGGCCCGCCGAAGTCGGTCGGGTAATACCAGTCCGTCGACTCGCTCCTGGAGGAGCTCACGCCCAGCACGGCATCGTGCTCGCGGGAGAAGAGCTCGAACCGGCCCTTGATCGAGACGTCGACCAGGTGCTCGCTCGAATCGTAAGGGCTCTTGTACGCCCACCCCACCAGGCCTTCGCCGGTGGCCGGATCGATGCCCCCGTTGGGGGCGTAGGCGAAGAACAGCTGGGAGTCGTTGTCGCTGCTGCGGTAGTTGTAGGAGGCCTTGAGCTGCCACGCATCGCCGAGCCGATGGACGTATTCCGCGAACGCGGTCTGGGTGTTCGTGTTCCAGTACGTCCAGTCCTGCCCGGTCGAGGCACTGCTGTTCCATTCGAGCTGGGTGCCGTCGGTGCCCACGTAGGTGAGAGCCCCCCACATGTTGTCGTTGCTGTTGGAATCCTGCCAGGAGTAGCCGAAAGCCAGCGTGCCGTTCTCACCGACCTGGCCGTCGATCACGCCGTAGAGGAAGGTGCGGTCGGTCTGGAAATCGCGAAGGTAGGAGTCGCCGTCTTCGCGCGCCACGACCAGCCGGCCCGCCCATGTTCCGTCCTGCGTGAACGGCGTGGAGAAATCCGCCTCGATGCGCCGGTTGCTCCAGGAGCCGCTGCTGAGGCCGATGCTCCCTTGTCTATCGTTGGTGGGCCGCTTGCGCACATAGTTGACGGTGCCCGAAGCGTTGCCCACGCCCGTCAGCAAGCCGTTCGCTCCGCGGATGATCTCCAGCTTCTCGTAGCCGAAGGTATCCATCGCGTTGGTGACGATGCCCCAGCCGTTGGGCAGGCCGACACCGTCGATCTGCGTGTTCCTGACCTCGAAGCCGCGCGAGAGGAACTGGGTGCGGTTGGTCTCCCCTTCCTCGACCTGGATGCCGGTAGCCATGCGCAGGGCATCGTTGATGCT
>JBGAIL010000061.1:0-23203 GCA_044225565.1 Steroidobacteraceae bacterium
AGGAAGCGCACCATCAGATCGATCGCCTGCGTCGCGCCTGCCGTGATGAAGACCTGCTGCGCGGTGCACGAGATGTTGCGGGCATTGTGCAGATGGCTCGCGATGGCCTCCTGCAGGGGCCGGTAGCCGGCCGGATCGTCGCAACGGACACGTCGAGCGGCTGGCTGCGCCACTTTGCCGACAGCCGTGCCCAGACGTCCGAAGGGAACAGCGACATCCGGGCCGGCGAGCGAGAACGGCTTTCCGGGCACGCCCGGCGTGCGCTTGGCATTGCGCAGCGCCGACCCGACCGACGACAGCCGCGGCTCGCGGGATGCACGATCTCGCCGCCCTGCGCCGCTTGCGCGGCGAGGCCAGGAGATCGATGTCGAGCTCGGAAGCGACGTACGTGCCCGCGCCCGTGTTCCCGGTGAGGAAGCCTTCCGCCTTGAGCTGCTCGAACGTGGCCAGCACCGTGTTGCGCGAGCAGTTGAGCTCGCGCGCGAGCTGGCGCGACGGCGGCAGGCGCGTACCCTGTTTGAGGCGGCCTTCGAGGATCAGCCGCCGCAGCTGCTGGTCGAGCTGCCGATGCAGGGACTCGGGCGAGCCCTTGTCGAGGCTCAGCGTGCGCAACTCGACGGTTTGTTCGCGGCGCGGCATATTCTGCGCCTCATCCTACCGCTACCGGCCACAGGAATCGAGAACGATGACCGCGAGAGAGCCTGCAAGCGCTCCACCCTCTCTGGGATTCGGGGCCGACGCCGCCGCCATGATCGAACGAGTGCGGCACGGCATGTCCCTGCATCAGTCCGGCGAGTATGCGGCTGCGGCAGCGGCCTACCGGGAGGTGCTGTCCCGCTACCCGCAGCATCCGGACGTCATCCATTACCTCGGCATGGCGGAATACAAGCTAGGAAACTGGTCAGCGGCGCGCGAGCTGATGGCGCGCTCCATCTCGCTGGATGGAAGCAAGTCCATCGTCCACGTCAATCTGGGGCGCACCTTCGTGCACGAAGGCGAGTGCGCGAGCGCGCTCGAACATTTCCAGCGCGCCGTGCGACTCGAGCCGCGGGACTGGGAAGCACAGCACATGCTCGGTCGCGCGCAGCTCGCCACGGCCACCCGTTCGAAGCGGCGGGCGCGTTGGAGATCGCGCTCGCGCTTCGCCCCGCCAGCACCGCCAGCACCGCCATAATGCTCGACCTCGCCCATGCCTACGGCAGCTGCCTTCGGCATCCCCTCGCGGTCGAGCACGTTCCGCCGGCTGCTCGCGCTGGAGCCGGATCACGTCGAGGCGCTGGGCGGCATCTCCTCCTCGCTGCGGCCACGAATCGCGGCGAAGAAGCGCTCCCCGTTCCTGGAGAAGGCGGTCGCGCTCGATGCACAGCAACCGAACTGGATGTGCGATCTCGGCAGCCTGCGCGAGGAGCTGGGCGAGTTCGACGAGGCGATCCGCCTGTTCCGCAGCGTCCTCGAAGAGCGGCCTCGCTACCCCGTCGCCGTCGCGCATCTTCTCGCCTCACGCAAGGGTGTCGAAGACACATCGCTGGTCGAGAAGGCGCAAAGCCACATCTGGCGGGCGGAGGATCGCGAGGCCGGTGCGCGTACAGCTCGAGTTCGCCCTCGGCAAGCACTTCGACTCGGCGGGGGACTACGACCGCGTCACCGCGACTACGCCGCCGCCAACGACCTCGTGGCCGAAGGCCATCGCTATCGGCCGCTGGCGATGGAGTCCGAGGTGAGCAGCATCGTGGAGGCGTTCGACCGCGACCTGTTCGACGGACATGCGGCCTTTCGGCAATCCGAGCGAGAGGCCCGTGTTCGTCGTCGGCATGCCGCGCTGGGCACCACGCTCACGGAACAGATCCTCGCGAGCCACCGGAGATCGCGGGCGCCGGCGAGCTCGGCTATTTCCATCACAAGGCCCACGTCCTGTCCCTTGCTGCCGGCAACGAGGCCGGACGTGGTGTGCCACGCACGCATCCTGGATCGAAAGGCGCTCGAAGATTGCGCCGCAGGCTTCCTGCAGCAGCTTTCCAGGGTGTCCGTGGACGCGCGCCGCGTGGTCGACAAGATGCCGATGAATTTCATGCAGCTCGGCCTGATCGCGCTCGTGTTCCCGCGAGCGCGCATCATCCATTGCCTGCGCGAGCCGCTCGACACCTGCCTGTCCTGCTATTTCGAGAACTTCCACCAGGACCAGCGCTTCGCGACGCGGCTGGAGAGCCTGGGGCACTTCCATCGCCAATACGAGCGGCTGATGGATCATTGGCGGGCGGTGCTGCCGCAGCCGATGCTGGACGTGCGCTACGAGGACACAAGGTCGCCGGCGTCGAAGCCCAGGCACGGCGCATGATCGCCTTCTGCGGCCTCGAATGGGATGACCGCTGCCTGAGCTTTCACCGCACCGAACGCGCCGTGAGCACGCCCAGCCGCTGGCAGGTGCGCCAGCCGATCTATGCCTCGTCCGTCGGCAGGTGGCGCCGTTACGAGCGTCATCTCGGGCCGTTGCGCGAGGCGCTGGCGCTCCGGGCCCCGGCGGGCGGCGAAATTCAGCCGAAAGCGGGCTCGAAAGCGACGATCTTGCGGAACGCCAGCACTTCTAGCCGGACAAGGCGCACGCCGTCCATCGATATCATCGCGCAGCAATGAACCGCATCACGCCTCCCTTCACCCGCGAGGAGTACGCGCAGCGCCACGCCAACGTGAAGGCGCGCATGGCCCGCGAAGGCATCGACCTGCTCATCGTCACCGATCCCGCCAATCTCTACTACCTCACGGGCTACGATGCCATTCTCGTTCTACGTGCCGCAGTATCTGCTGGTGCACGTGCGAGAGGCGGTTCCGGTCTGGATCGGGCGGCTGCTCGACCATCCCGGCGCCATCATCACGACGTACCTGCCCGAAGAGCACGTCCTCGCGTATCCGGAAGACTACGTGCAGCAACTGCGCCACGAAGATCCAGCAGTTCGTGATGGAACACGTCGGCAAGCGCGGCTGGAGCCGCTTGCGCACCGCGCTCGAGTATTCCCGCTGGTATCTCGGCGCCCACGTCGCCCATCTCTTCGAGGATGCCTTCGGCCAGCGCCGCCTGATAGACGGCAGCCTGCTCGTCAACTGGGTGCGCTCGATCAAGTCCGAGGTGGAGCTCGGCTACATGAGGGAAGCCGGGCGCACCGTCGAGAGCGCGATGCGGGCCGGGATCGAGAAAGTGCGCGAAGGCGTGCGCGAATGCGAAGTCGCGGCGGAGATCGCGCGCGCGCAGATCCTCGGCATGCCCGACGCCTGCGGCCAATACACCACCTCGCCACCCTGCGTGATCTCGGGCAAGCGCGCGGTCGCACCCCACCTTTCATGGATGGACCGCAGGCTCGTGCGCGACGAGATGACCACCATCGAAATCGAAGGGTTGCGACACCGCTATGACGTGACGTTCAGCCGAAGCGTCTACATCGGCAAGCCGGACGCCCGCATCGAGAAGCATGCCGAGGGCCTGATCTCCGGGTTGAACGCCGCGCTCGCCGCCATCCGGCCCGGCGTCGCCTGCGAGGACGTCGAGCGCGCGTGGCGCGACGAAGCCGCCAAGTTCGGCCTGAAGAAGGCGGCGCGGATCGGATATTCCATCGGCATCGCCTATCCACCCGACAACGGCGAAGACACCCTGAGCCTGCGCCCGGGCGACACCACCGAGCTGAAGGCAGGGATGTGCCTGCACCTGATTCCCGGCATCTACGAGCCCGACTACAGCATCCTGCTGTCCGAGCCCCTGCACGTGACCGAGCGTGGCGCGGAGACTTTCTGCAGGCTCGAACGCAAACTGTTCGTGCACTGAGGTGAATCGCCATGCCGGTGTATCGCGTCGACCCGAACCCTCATCGCGTCACTTACGGCACCACGCTCGGCGTGCTGGTGATGAAGTCCCGCGTGCCGTGCATCCCCGGATCGGTATCGAACGCGAGCACGTACCGCTACCCGGTGCTCTACCGTGTGGTGGAAGGGCTCGACGTACGCCGCCTCGTCTACGAAGCCGATGAATCGCTCATCGAGCCGATATTGCGCGAAGCTCGCGAGCTCGAGCGGCAGGGCGTTTCCGCCATCACGGCGGATTGCGGCTACATGGCGCTGTTCCAGAGACAGGTGGCGTCGCAGCTGCGAGTGCCCGTCTGCCTTTCCAGCCTGCTGCAGGTGCCGCTCATCCGCGTGATGCTGCCCGATTCGCGCAAGATCGGCGTAGTAGTGGCGGACAGCCGCAGCGTGCGCCCTCACATGCTCGAAGCGGTGGGCATCCGGGCCGACGCCTCCGTGGTGATCGCGGGCATGGAAGGACGCCCCGCCTTCTGGAGCGCCGTCATGGACGAGAATGGCGAGCTCGACAGCGATGCGGTCGAGCGCGAGCTGCTGGAAGTGGTCCACTGTCTTCTCCGGAAGCACCCGGACATCAGCGCGCTGTTGCTCGAGTGCAGCGAGCTGCCCGCATACTCCGCCGCCGTCCAGCAGGCAGTGCGGCTACCCGTGTTCGATTTCATGACGCTGCTCGACTACGTGCATGCCTCGCTCGCGCAGCAGCCTTACCGCGGCACGTATCTTTGACACCTAAACCAGCGGCCGATATAAGGCTTGGCCATGAGAGCCAGGGAAAAGCCACGCGCGCCCGCGCCCGCCGCCGATGCCGAAACGCGCGCCCATGACGACCATCACGTCTCGCTGCGACTGTGGCTGCGGCTGCTCGCGTGCACCAATCGCATCGAAGGGCGGGTGAGGCAGGCGCTGCAGTCGCGCTTCGGCACGACGCTGCCGCGTTTCGACCTCATGGCGCAGCTCGAGCGCTGCCCCGAAGGCCTGAGGATGAGCGAGCTCTCCCAGCGCATGATGGTGACGGGCGGTAACGTCACCGGAGTGACCGACGGGCTCGAGAAGGAAGGGCTGGTGGTCCGCGAGGTGGACGTCGCCGACCGCAGGGTCTTCCGCGTGAAGCTCACGGCGGAAGGCCAGAAGCAGTTCCGGCGCATGGCCGCCGAGCACGAGCAGTGGATCATCGGGATGTTCGGCGAGATGAGCTCGGCGAAGAAGCGGCAGCTGTCCGAGCTGCTCGGCGAGCTCAAGCAGTTCGTCGGCCGCTCCGCCGACTTCGATTGAGCCTCCCGATGGCCGGGCTGATGACGGCTGACGATCTCGGGCAGCTCCACGCGGCGCCGCCAGGCAAACGCATTCCCTACGGTGACGACGCCTTGCAGTTCGGCGAGCTGAGCCTGCCGCCCGGCACGGGCCCGCATCCCGTCGTCGTCAACATCCACGGGGGATGCTGGCTGGCCGAATACGATATCGGGCACACCCGTGCGCTGGCGCATGCGCTCACCGGCAACGGCTTCGCCGTCTGGAACGTGGAATATCGCCGAGTCGGAAATCCCGGCGGCGGCTGGCCGGGAACGTTCACGGACGTGTCTCGTGCCGTCGAGCATCTGCGACGTCTCGCCGGGCCCTGCTCCCTGGACCTTTCGCGAATAGTCCTCATGGGACACTCGGCCGGCGGTCAGCTCGCATTGTGGCTGGCGGGACGTTCGTGCGTGCCACGCTCCAGCGAGGTCTACATGCGTGAGCCGCTACACGTGCGTGGGGTCGTGGCACTCGCACCAGCAACCGAGCTGCCGGAATTGCACTCGCGGGCGATATTCGACGGTGTCGTTGGCAAGCTCATTGGCGGATCGCCCGTGGAAATGCCGCACCGATACGCAGCGGTGACGCCGGCGCAGCTCGTTCCGCTCGGTGTGCCGCAGATCCTGGTGGTCGGGCAGCACGATGATTTCTGGGGCTGGAACGCTCCCGCCTATCTCGAAAAGGCGCGCGCTGCGGGCGAGCGGCAGATCCGGCTGGAGATCGTGGAAGGCGCGGGACACTTCGAGGTCATCGCGCCGCAGACAGACGCCTGGGAGCATGTGGTGAGCGCTGTTCGCGAAGTACTGGCTGGGGCGAAGTGAAGTCGTGGCTGCGCGAAAGGGGCTCGGCGTTGTGACACCCGAGAAGCGCTATTCGCTCTCCTTCTGATCCCCGGCCGAAGCACGGTTCCAGGAAGGCGCGACCAGCCTGCGCTTGCCATCCACCGAGCGCCGCACGCCGGGCTCCTCCAGGCTCAGCCGGTCCCACAGCTCGCAAGTGACCTCGCGATGGCGCTGATCCAGCGCCTCGCAATAGTTCGTGTAGAGGCACAGGCGTACCTGCGCCCCTTGTCCCGTGCGCACTTTCTCGAACCAGTCGGGGTCCGCGAGCGCGGCGCGCGCGAGCGCCACGATGTCCGCCTCACCGTGCTCCAGGACGCTCTCTGCCTGCTCGAAGTTGTGGATGCCACCGGCCGCGACGATGGGCGTGACCAGGCCGGCGTCGCGTACGGCAGTGCGGATTTGCGCAGCCGGCGCGAGATTGCGGCCGAACGGCCCTTTCGCATCCGAGTAATAGGAAGGCATGCACTCGTAGCCGCTGGGGCCGGTATACGGATAGGCCGCCTGCCCGACCTTGGGCTGCTGCGCATCCTCGAACTTTCCGCCGCGCGAGAGCGAGATGAAATCCATCCCCGCCGCCGCCAGCTCCCGCGCGAACCACGAAGAGTCCGGCACTTCGTTGCCGCCGGCGATGCAGTCTTCGGTGAGCATGCGGCAGCCGACGACGAAATCCCGGCCGACCGCCTTGCGCACCGCCGCGAATACCTCGAGCGGCAGGCGAATGCGTTGCTCCCGTGCGCCGCCGTATCCGTCTTCCCTCGTGTTCAGCGCAGAAAGGAAGGAAGCCATCGTATAAGCGTGCGCGTAATGGAGCTCGACGCCGTCGAACCCCGCCTCGCGCGCACGCATCGCGCCTTCGGCGAACAAGTGCGGCAACGTCAGCGGAAGGTCGCGGACGTGAGGCAACCAGGTATCCGTGACGCGTTCGCGCGCGCCCGCCTGGAGTGCTTCGAACTCCCGCTCGCTCAATATCGTCGACAACGCCGTATCGTCCAGGGCGAGCAGGCGTTCGCGAACCTGCGATTCGGGCGCCGCGGAGGGCAATCCCAGCTTCTCGCGATGGAGCGGCGTGATGCCGAGGAATCGCTCCAGGAATTTCGCGCGCTCCGGCCGGCGCCGGATCGAGAGGAAGTCGATGAGCTGGATGAACAGCCGCGTGTGCCCGCCGCTCGCTTCGCGGACCGTGTCCACGAGCTGCCGCAATCCCGGCAGGAACTCATCCGCCCCGATCCGCAGCAGCGGCCCGCTGGGCACGTTGCGGATACCGGTAGCTTCCACCACCAGCGCGCCGGGACGGCCCGCAGCGAAGCGGCGATACCAGTCGAGCACGTCGGGCGTGACGAATCCGTCCTCGCTCGCGCGCCATGGCACCATCGCAGGCACCCACGTGCGATCCCCCAGCATCGTCGGGCCGACGCGGATCGGCTGAAAGAGCCGGGAACCCGCTGCTTCAGCGGCATCCGGCCAGCGGCCCGGGCGCGCGTCGTGCCGGATGCGTTCCTTGGGTCGCCACATGCGCTGGTGCTCAGTCCGGGATGAGGGCGGTGGCTTCGATCTCTATGAGCGCCTCACGCTCCACCAGCGCGCCCACCTGCACCAGGGCCATCGTCGGGAAACTCTTGCCGAACACTTCGCGATACGCTGCACCGATCTCGGCGGCCTGGTCCCGATAGGCCTGGACGTCCGTCACGTACCACGTGAGCCTGACCAGGTGGCGGGGCTCTGCGCCAGCCTCCACGAGCAGCCTCGCGATGTTGCGAAACGCTTGCGCGGCCTGTCCGGACAGCCGCTGGCTCTCGAAGCGCCCACTGGCATCCCAGCCCACCTGTCCGGCGATGAAGACCATGCGGCCGCGCCCCGCCATGGCGTTCGCATAACCGCGCGGCTTGGGCCATTCGGCGGGTTGCAGGATCTGATTCTCCACGGGTGAACCTCTCGCTATCGATGGGATGCGCGCGGCTCGCGCAACAGGTCTCGGCCGATGATGAGCTTCTGCACTTCGGTGGCGCCTTCGTAGATGCGCAACGAGCGGATGGCGCGGTACAGCCGCTCGACCACGGAGCCTTGCACCACGCCCTGGCCGCCGAACGCCTGCAGCGCCCGGTCGATGACGATCTGCGCATTCTCCGTCGCTGCGAGCTTCGCCATGGCGGCTGCCCGGGTGACGGAAGTGCCGCGATCGCGCATCCAGGCCGCGCGGTACGTGAGGAGTCCGGCCGATTCCGTGCCGGTCGCCATGTCGGCGAGCGCCGCCTGAGTGAGCTGGAAGTCCGCGAGTCTCCGCCCGAACATCTCTCTCTGGCGCGCATGAGCCACGGCCTCGGCGAGCGCGCGGCGCGCGAAACCTTGCGCTGCGGCAGCTACCGACGTGCGAAACACATCGAGCGTCTGCATCGCGACCTTGAAGCCTTCGCCTTCTGCGCCGATCCGCGCCGTCGCCGGCACGCGGCAACCTTCGAATGCGAGGCGGGCCAGTGGATGCGGTGAAAGGACATCTATGCGCTCGGCAATGGAAAATCCGGGCGTGCCGGCATCCACGACGAAGGCGGAAATGCCGGCGGCATCCGCAGAGCCATCGGGCCGGCGCTGCGCAGGCTGCGTCCGGGCGAACACGCAATAGAAGTCCGCGATGCCGCCGTTGGAGATCCAGGTCTTTTCGCCGTCCAATACGTAGTGCGCGCCATCACGACGCGCCTGGCAGCTCATGCCCGCCACGTCGGAGCCCGCTCCGGGCTCGGAAAGCGCGAAGGCAGCGATGGCCTCGCCTTTCGCGACCCGCGGCAGGTAGCGCGCACGAAGCGATGCATCTGCAAAAAGCGACAGCGCGCCGCTGCCCAGGCCCTGCATGGCCATGGCGAAATCCGCGAGCTCATCGTGCCAGGCCAGCGTCTCGCGCAGCACGCAGATGGAGCGGGCATCGAATTCAGCGAGGGCGCCACCGTCCGCCGCGCGCACGGCGTAGGCGGTGAAGCCCGCATGCCCCAATTCCGAGACGAGCCGGCGACAGGCGACATCCACCGCGGCTGCATCGTGCTGCGGCGCATGGGAGGCAAAATGGCTCTGCGCCCAATCGCTCGCCCGCCGTGCGAGCTCACGATGCGGGGCCTCGAGAAAGGGAAGCTCGAGGTGCGACAGATCCTGAATGACGGCCCGGCTGCTCATCTCAGTTCCCTTCGAAGCGCGGCTTCTCCTTGCGGACGAATGCCTCGTACGCGCGGCGGAAATCCTGCGTCTGCATGCAGATCGCCTGCGCCTCGGCCTCCATCGTGATGGCTTCGTCCACGCCGACGTGCCACTCCTCGTGCAGCTGCCTCTTGGTGACGCCGTGCGCGAAGGATGGGCCACCGGCCAGCTGCAACGCCATCGCGCGGGCGTGCTCGAGCAGCGCCTGGGGCTCGACGAGCTCGTTGAAGAATCCCCACCGCAGGCCCTCGTCCGCGCTCATCGAGCGGCCGGTGAACAGCAGCTCCGATGCACGCCCCTGGCCGATGATCCGCGGCAGCATCGAGCACGCACCCATGTCCGCTCCCGCGAGGCCGACTCGCGTGAACAGGAAGGAAGTCTTCGCGGCAGGCGTCCCGTAACGCAGGTCCGATGCCATGGCGAGCGCCGCGCCGGCTCCGGCACAAACGCCGTCGATGGCGGCAATGATGGGCTGCGGGCAGGCGCGCATCGCCTTGACGACGTCGCCGGTCATATGCGTGAACTCGCGCAATCCCGCCGGATCCCGCTTGGTCAGCGGCCCGATGATCTCGTGGACATCGCCGCCAGAGGAGAAATTCCCGCCGGCGCCGGTGATCACCACGCTGCGCACGTCCTGCGCTTCCTTCAGGCTGCGGAACAGATCCCGCATCTCCGCGTAGGAATCGAAGGTGATCGGATTCTTCCGCTCCGGCCGGTTGAGCGTGAGGACGGCGACGCGATCGCGCGCCTCCCAGAGGAAATGTCGTGCGGCATGGCCTGCCATGGTGCTCATCAGCTCACCTCGCCTCCGGCGACCGCGATGGCCTGGCCGGTGATGGATTCCGATCCCGGCAGGCACAGCCACGCCACTGCATTGGCGACCTCGGCCGGCTTGACGAACCGTCTCTGGGGATTGTGCGACACCAGCTCCTGGCGCGCTTCCTCGTCGCTACGCCCCGTCGCCGCACGGATGTTGGCGACGACCTGCTCCAGCAGATCCGTCTCGGTGTAGCCGGGGCAGACCGCGTTGACGGTGATGCCTTGCGTGGCGACTTCGAGAGCTACCGCACGCGTGAGACCCAGAACTCCGTGCTTCGCCGCGCAGTACGCAGCCACGTAGCGATATCCGGTCAGCGCGGCAGTGCTCGCCACGTTCACGATGCGCCCGTGCCTGCCCTTCAACATGGCGGGCAAGGCTTCGCGGATGCAGTTGAACGTGCCGGTGAGATTCACGGCGAGCATCGAGCTCCAGAGCTCGTCACTCGTTCGAGTGAGCGTCGCGC
Organism: Steroidobacteraceae bacterium; assembly: GCA_044225565.1. Classification (GTDB taxonomy): domain Bacteria; phylum Pseudomonadota; class Gammaproteobacteria; order Steroidobacterales; family Steroidobacteraceae; genus CAVXAE01. Next base: position 10,439 of record JBGAIL010000061.1, read on the forward strand.
TGCTGCCCTGCCCCGCGTTGTTGACGAGAAGGGTGACCGCGCCAAGCGCTTGCTGCGCGCTCGCGAACGCTGCCGTCACTGCCTTCGCGTCACTCACGTCGGCCTGCACGCAAAACGTGCGGACGTCGCGGCATGCGGCTGCACTTTCCTGCAGCGTGGACGCCGATCGCCCGAGCAGCGTCACGTTGGCGCCTGCTTCAGCGAGCGCGCGTACGATGGCTGCACCGATGCCGCGGCTGGCGCCGGTCACGAGGGCGTGCTGCCCGTCGAGGGGCTTGCCCGTCATACCGGTCCGGCCTGCTGCGCGGCCCGCTCGATATTCCGCTCGAGCTGCCCTTTGCCCGAGAGGTAAGGGTCCGGCCACCACTGGCCCGAGAATTTCTGCTCGGCCGCCGCGGACAGCACCCACGACGGATTGGAGAGATGCGGCCGCGCGATGGCGCAAAGGTCTGCGCGCCCCGCCGCGATGATGGAGTTCACGTGATCGACTTCGAAGATGTTGCCCACGGCGATGGTGGGCATGCCGACCTCGTTGCGCACCTTGTCCGAGAACGGGGTCTGCCACATGCGGCCGTAGACGGGCTGCTGGTCGGAAACGGTCTGGCCCGTCGAGATGTCGAGGATGTCGGCACCCGCGGCCTGCAACGCTCGCGCTATCCGGATGAGCTCGTCTTCGCCGAGGCCGCCCGGCGCCCAGTCCGTCGCGGAGATGCGCACCGACAGCGGGCGATCCTTCGGCCAGACCGCCCGTACGTCCGCGAGCACCTGCAGCGGGAAGCGCAGGCGCCGTTCGCAATCCCCGCCGAATTCGTCGTCACGAACGTTCGTGAGCGGCGAGAGGAAGCCGCCGAGCAGGTAGCCATGCGCCATGTGCAGCTCGAGCATGTCGAAGCCCGCCGCCGCGCCCAGCTCTGCCGCGCGCCGGAACTGCTCACGCACGGCTTCGAAATCCTGTGCGGTCATCGCACGGGGAACCTGGCTGACGCCGGGCAGATAAGGCAGCGGGGATGGAGCGAGCAGAGGCCAGTTGCCCGCCGCGAGCGGATGATCCGCCTCTTGCCAGCCGAGCTGCGTCGAGCCTTTGCGGCCGGAGTGACCGATCTGCAGGCAGAATTTCGCAGGGGAATGATCGTGCACGAAGCTCACGATGCGTCGCCACGCCTCCCGCTGCTGCTCGTTCCAGATTCCCGTGCAGCCAGGGGTGATGCGCCCTTCGGGCGACACGCAGGTCATCTCCGTGAAGAGCAGCCCGGCGCCACCGACGGCCCGCGCACCGTAATGCATGAGATGCCAGTCGCCGGGAATGCCGTCCTTTGCCATGTACTGCGCCATGGGCGAGACGACGATGCGGTTCGCCAGCTCCAGCCTGCCGATCCTGAACGGCAGGAAGGCAGGTGGCCGGGGCACCTCGCCCGCCCCGCTGCGTTGCGCGAGCCAGCGCTCGTAACCGTTCACGAATGCCGGGTCGCGGGTGCGCAGGTTGGCGTGACCGATGCGCTGGCTGCCCGTGAGCAGGCTGTATGCGAACTGCAGCGGCTCGAGATGGACATAGCGCGCCACGTTCTCGAACCATTCCATGCGGTTGCGGGCTGCGCTCTGCAGCTTCAGGGCCTCCAGGCTGCGCTCCGCCTGATACCCCAGCAGTGCCGCTTCGACGTCGCGCGAAGCATTCAGATGCTTCACCAGCGACACCGCGTCCTCCATGGCGAGCTTGGTGCCCGAGCCGATGCCGAAGTGCGCGGTATGGGCGGCATCGCCGATGAGCACGGTATTGCCGTGGTGCCAGTTGCGGCAGATCACGCGATTGAAATTGAGCCAGGCCGAGCCGCGCAGATGCCGCGCGTTGCTCATGAGCCGGTGGCCGCCGAGGTACTTCGCGAACAGCTGCTGGCAGAACTCGATGGACTGGTCGGCGTCGTACCGGTCGAGGCCGTGAGCCAGCCAGGTCTCCTCGCGCGTCTCGACGATGACCGTAGAAAGTCCCTTGCTGAACTGGTAGGCGTGGATCTGGAACCAGCCGTGCTCGGTTCTCTCGAAGGCGAACGTGAAGGCGGAGAAAGACTGCTCCGTGCCCAGCCAGATGAACCGGTTCCTGCGCCTGTCGATGTCCGGCTGGAACACGTCGGCATGCAGCGTCCGCGTCGCGCTGTTCACCCCGTCGGCGGCGATGACGAGGCTCGCGTCGGCAAACGCCGAGCGATCCGTGACCTCATGCTCGAAGTGCTGCGTGACGCCGAGCTCCGCCGCGCGCTGCTGCAGGATGTTGAGCAGCCGCTTGCGCTCGATTCCCGCGAAGCCGTGACCGCCGGAGCGGATGCGCTCGCCCCCGAAGTAGACGTCGACGTCGTCCCAGTGATGGAAGCTGCCGACGATGGCCTCGTAGGACCTGGGATCGATGCGCGCGAAGCCTTCCATGGTCTTGTCGGAGAACACGACGCCCCAGCCGAACGTGTCGTCGGGACGGTTGCGCTCGTACACCTCGACGAGCACCTTCGGCCAGCGCTTGCGCACCAGGATCGCCGAGTACAGACCCGCCGGCCCGCCGCCCAGGCAAACGACTCGTTGCAGGGTGCTGCGCCGGCGGGAAGTCATGGCTGGGGTCCGCGCTGATTCATTTTAGATGTCAAGTATATTCGGGGCCTCGAGGGAAAGCCAGCGGAATTCCGGAAGCGCCCGATCGAGCCCTCTTCCGCGGAACGCACGCCTCAACCCGCCAGCGCGGCGCGAAGGGCCATCCCCTCCTCGTCGGCAAAGGCAGCGGTGCGCAGGTTCCGGACGAGCGCCGCGGCGCCGGCTTCACCGGAAGATGCGGCCGCCCGCTCGATGATCAGCTCGAAGTTGCGCACGCCCCGCTCGTGCGTGCTGCCATAGCCTTTCACGAGCCGCTGGCATTCGGCGACCTCGAGGGCGAGATCGTAATTCACCGGCGCGATGCGCTGGATCAGCCCCAGCCAGGCCTGGATGCGGGTGTCCTCTTCGAGGAAACGCAGGGTGCCCCGCCGGAAGCGGCGCAGGCCTGCGAGCCCGTAGAGCAGCGTGAACCCTCCGACGCGCGACGTGCGGACCTGCCGGCCTGCGGTGAACCGCTTCAGAAAGCCCCGCATCGACGGAGACGCCTGCATCCGCCGCCCGAGACCGGCAGGCAACGTGCCGCAGATCTCCTCGACGCGCGGCTTCATGAACTCGGTGACGGAAACGAGCTGGCTCGCGCCCGCCGCGACCTCCCCGAGCACCCGCCTGGCTCGGGACGACCGGATCTTCAGGTCCGCCACGCGGATGGCGTCCTCGAAAGACATCCAGAGGGCGAGCCCGCGTGCGACGGCTTCCGACAGGCGAGGCCGGGTGCCGTCGGGCTCGAGGGCGAAGATGGGCTGGAGCCGGGTGAGATAAGACTGGGCGTAGGACACGTCCTGGTAGTCGACGAGGCGATGGACGCCTTCGGTCACGACGGGCAAAAGTGGAGACGGCACTTCCTTCAACGCCTCCAGGAGGCGTGAAGGCAGTGACCCGCTGCGCCAGGCAAGCGAATCCGGCTGCGAGACGGTTGCCTTGGTGTCCAGCGGTGCTGTGGAAGCGGCGCTCGATGCCGCGCCGTGCGCCGCCTGCGCAGCTGCATCGAACGCCGCGAGACTGCGATCCACCGCGATGCCGCCTTCGCGAATGGCGGTCCGATAGCTCTCGCGACTGAAGGGCAGCGCCCCGCTACCTGCGAGCGCACCCAGCATCGCCGCACTGATGACGCTGCCGTGTGCGACGGCGATCTCCTGCATGTCGAAGGAGATGAACTGCTTCGAGCTCTCGCGCGCCAGTGCCGTGATGCGGGCTTCGTCCGCCCGCCCGTCCGCCATGTGGCTCTTCTCGCCGATGGCATAGACGCGGTTCGACGAAGCGATGAGCGTCGTCCGGTCCGGGGTGACGATGCCTCGCTGCAATGCACGGCCCGCCTCCATGATCTCGGAAGCGATCACGAGATCCACGTCTCCGGGATGCGGCATCAGCGCCATGACGGGCTTGGAGCCATCCTGCGGCAGCAGGCTGCGCGGGAAGAACTCGAGGTAGTAGATGGTGGCGCCGGTGCGCTGCGCCACACCCGGCACGGAAGTGGACTGCACCAGATGCTTCTCATGGCGCGCCACTTCGATGAGCCAGTCGGCGAGGACGCCACCGCCCTGCCCGCCCAGGGCCGCGATGACGAGCTTGATGGGACGTGGCGCGGACATCAGCGTGCCTGCATCGCGGGCAGCCGCCTGTCGTAGCGCCGCTGCATGAAGCCGATGATCGCCGCCCGGACGCCGGCGATGAAGCGATCCCAGCGAGTGGGATTGGTGATGACGTCCGCCCGGTAGAAGGACGGGCACAGCACCGCGGCATGAGCCACTTCACCGCACACTCCGCAGCCGACGCAGCTGTTGTCCACGTGCGCCACCGGCTCCCGGCGCAGAGGATCGGTGCTGGGCTTGATGGTGAGCGAAGGGCACCCGGAAAGACGGATGCACGAATGATCGCCAGTGCAGACGTCCGGGTCGATGCCGAAGCGCTGCCGCACCACCCGCTTTCCTTCCTGTGCCATGCGCTTGAGCACGGGCGCCACGCGGCGTTGCCGGTTCAACTGGCACTCGCCCTCGGCGATGATCACCTTCGGGCCCTTGTAGTCCGTGGTCAGCGCCTCGCGCAGCGCATCCATGCCTTCCTGCATCTTGTAGGTATGCACGGTGCGCACCCACTCCACGCCGACGCCGCGGACGGCGCTCTCGATGGGATTGCGGCCCTTGCGATGCTGGATGTCGACCCGTGAGGACGGGATGTACTGCCCTCCCGTGGCCGCCGAATAGCCGTTGTCGACGATCACCGTGATGTCGTCGTGCTTGTTGAACACGGAATTGCCGATGCCGCTCGTGAGCCCGTTGTGCCAGAACCCGCCGTCGCCCATGAGCGCGATGGCGCGCTTGCGGCCCGTGCCGGCACCCATGGCGGCGCCGCTCGCCGGCCCCAGGCCATAGCCCATGATGCTCGACCCCATGTTGAATGGCGCGAGCGTGGCGAAGGAGTGGCAGCCGATGTCCGCGCTGACGTGGGAGGGACCGAGCTCGCGCTGCACCAGCTTCATCGACGAGAAGAACGGCCGTTCCGGGCAGCCCGTGCACATCCCCGCCGGACGCATCGGCACGAGCTTGCGGAGCTCTTCCGAAGTGCCGGCCGAAACCCTGCCGCGCTTCGAAGCCGGCTCACCTCGGGCTTGCGGCAGCAGATGCGGGGCGCATTCGCGCAGGAACGCGGTGAGCCCCTCATGCATCACCGCGCCGGTGTACTCGCCCGCGAGCGGGAACGGCCCCTTGCCCAGGATGCGCGTCGCGAGGTCCGCCTTGCGCAGGAACTGGTTGGCGCTCTGCTCGATGAACTCCGGCTGCCCTTCCTCCACGATCAGCAGCGATTCCTTGCCCGCCGCGAAGCGCACGAATTCCTCGGGGATCAAGGGATAGGTGACGTTCAGCACGTAGATGGGGATGCGCGAATGCCCGAAGGCATCGGCCAGCCCCTGCAGCTCCAGCGACCGCAGCAGCGTGTTGTACAGCCCGCCCTGCACGACGATGCCCAGCTGGGAAAGCTCGCCATCGAGCATCTCGTTGAGCCGGCGCTCCACGATGTAGCGCACGGCCGCGGGCCAGCGGCTCGAGATCTTCTCGCGTTCCTGCTCATACGTGGACGGCGGGAGGATGATCTTCTGTGGCGAGCGGCGCGGCGCCTCGAGCGCTTCCTTCACGGTGAACTTCGGACGGACGTTGTCCTTGGTGATGAAGCGGCCGTGCATGTGGCAGGCGCGGATTCTCATCATGAGCATCACCGGCGTATGGCTCGCCTCGGAGAGCTCGAAGGCACGCTCCACCATGTCCACGAGCACTGGCGTGTCCGGTCGCGGATCGAGCAGCCACATCTGGGACTTCATGGCGAAGGCATGCGTGCGCTCCTGCATGATGCTGGCGCCTTCGCCATAGTCCTCGCCCAGGATCATCAACGCGCCGCCGACCACGCCTGCCGAGGCCAGGTTCGAAAGCGCGTCCGAAGCAACGTTGGTGCCGACGGTGGACTTCCAGGTGACCGCGCCGCGCAGCGGATAGTTGACCGAAGCCGCGAGCATGGCAGCGGCCGTGGCCTCGGACGCGCTGGATTCGAAGTGCACGCCCAGCTCGTCCAGGATGTCCCGCGCATCGGCCAGCACGTCCATGAGGTGCGAGACCGGCGCGCCCTGGTAGCCGCCCACGTAGGACACGCCCGCCTGCAGCAGTGCCTTGGTGACGGCGAGGATCGCCTCGCCCTCGAACTCCACGCCTGAACCCAGGCGCAGCGACTGCACTTCGCGTGCGAAGGAACGTTCGGCCATGAGGCACCTTGTAACCGGGGGAGCCTGCGGGCAATACTAGCCCGGTTACGTGCATTTGCAACTATTCGGACCTCAAGGATCCGCCCGATGCCCCGAGCCCGCTCCGTTCCCCGCCTTGCCCCCCGCTCGCGGGTGAGCCCTCTGGCCGACGCGCGCCAGCGCGCAGACCCGGCCTTCGAACATTTCGAGCTCGCGGATTCCCCGTTCTATCTGATGGTGCGCACGGCCGGCCTGTATGACCTGCGCATGGCGGAAGCGCTGAAGGCAGTGGGCATGGACCTTCCCAGCTGGCGCGCGCTGGTCATCGTGCACGAGCAAAGCCCCAGCAGCGTCAGCGAGATCGCAGAACGCTCGGTCACCCCGCTCTCCACGATGACGCGCGTGGTGCAGCGCCTGGAGAGGAAAGGCCTGGTGCGGCTCGCGCGACGCGAGTCGGACAGTCGCGTCACCGAAGTGTTCACCACCGCGGCTGGCGAACGCGCGGCGATGAAAGTGCGCCACGCGGCCAGCCGCGTCTATCAGGCGGTGTTCGGCCAGGCCTCTTCCGCGCAGATCACGGCACTGAACCGCACACTGCGCGACCTCTACGGCAAGCTGGCCGCTATCCCTTAGCCGGCCCCGGCTTGCGCACCGGCTCGCCGAAATCGGGGTCGGCGCTCACCCGCTTCGCGAGCGTTCCTTCGGGGTTCGCATACCAGCCGGGATCGCGGAAATCACCGGCCGCCAGGTCATCGCGGACCTTGACCACCGTGAACATGCCGCCCATCTCGATGTTCCCGAAGGGACCCTGCCCCATCATCATGGGCAGCGTGTTCTCCGGGCCCTTCATGTGCCCCGAGTCCACGTGGTCCTGGTGCTCGGACATGCCGTTGCGGCCCATCGCCATGTAGCCCGGCAGCATCTTGCGGATCCGCTCCTCGAGGCCGCTCTGGTCCACCCCCAGGTTGTTGGGAATGTCGTGCCCCATGGCGTTCATCGTGTGGTGGGACATGTGGCAGTGCAGCGCCCAGTCGCCCGGCCTCGCGATGAACTCGATGTCGCGGGTCTGGCCGACGCTCACGATCTCGGTCGTCTCGCGACGCCACTGGCTTTGCGGCCAGCGCCCGCCATCGGAGCCCGTGACCAGATATGTCACGCCGTGCAGGTGGATCGGGTGATTCCACATGGAGAGGTTGCCCACGCGGATGCGGACCCGCTCGCCGGTACGCGCCACCAGCGGCTCGATGGCCGGGAAGACCTTGCTGTTGAAGGTCCACAGGTCGAAGTCGAGCATGATCGCGGGATCCGGCCGATAGGTTCCCGGATGCAGCGCCCAGTTGTGCAGCAGGAAGCAATAATCGCGATCGATGCGCACCGGCTCGCCGCCGCGCGGATGGATGATGAGCATTCCCATCATGCCGAGCGCCATCTGCGAATTCTCGTCGGCATGCGGGTGGTACATGTGCGTGCCGTGCTGTCGCAGCGTGAACTCGTAAGCGTACGTCTCACCCGGCGCGATGTGAGGCTGCGAAAGGCCGCCCACGCCGTCCATGCCGCTCGGCAGGATGATGCCGTGCCAGTGCACCGTAGTGCCTTCCGGCAGCCGGTTGGTCACAAGCAGCCGCACACGGTCTCCTTCCACCGCTTCGATGGTCGGACCCGGCGTCGATCCGTTGTAGCCCCAGGCCTTGATGCGGCAGCCCGGAGCGAACTCGTGCTCGATCTCTTCGGCCACCAGGTGGAATTCCTTCACCCCGCCTTTCATCCGATACGGCAGCGACCAGCCGTTGAGCGTGCGCACCGGGCGATAGCCTGAAGCCGCGGGCCTCCCAGCCGTCGCCTGAGGCCGCGCCTGCTCCGCCGAATGCTCTGGCGGATGCGCCCCTGAATGCTCGTGCGCCGGCTGCGCCTGCGCGACCCGAAGGGCCAGCGGCGCGAGCGCGCCGGTTCCGGCAGCCATGAAGAGTTTGCGTCGCGAGAAGTTCATGGCTGAGCTCCGTGGTTCATGTGAGCGTGATCGTGGGCCGGGTCGGGGGCGGATTCGGCGGGCTTCATCTCGTGCTGCGAGTGGTCTGGCGCGGGCGATGGCGCGAGAATCTCCTCGACACCCAGCGTCGCAGCGGGCTTCCCATCGTCACCCGGCAGCGGCCCGCCGATCGCCTGCCGCAGGTGGACACGCGCCAGCCAGTAGTCGCGCACGGCCTCCAGGTATTCCTGATAGGCGGCGAGCTGCTCGCGCCGCGCCTGCATCAGCTCGAAGGCCCCGATGAGCATGAAGTTCATCTCCTCCTGGGCCCCCTGGACGATGGACTCCCGCAGCGGTACGAGCGCCGTGCGGTAGCTTTCGGCGATCTCGCGCGCCATCACGAGCTCGTCGAGCCCGAGCGCGATCTCGTTGCGCGCGGCGACCTCCTGCTCCGAGAGCCTTGCGCGCGCGGCCTCCAGCTGGGATCGTGCTCGCACCACTCCACCCGAGTTGAGATTGAAGATCGGGAGCCGCAGCGCGAACGAAGGTCCGCGAAAGCGCGAGCCGTCGTCCTCGCTCTCCCACTCGTAGCCGAGATCGAGCTCGCCGAGCCAGCGCCAGCGGCGAGCCAGCGTCAGCCCACCTTCCAGTGAGGCGATCTCGCGACGCGTCGCGGACAGATCGAGCCGCGAGCGCAACGCATCATCGATCGAGCCGCGAGCGCAACGCATCATCGATCACCTGCTCCGGCGGATCCTCTGCGGCGAGCGGCGCAGGAAGTCGGGCGGCGACCGTCCAGCCGTCCCGGGATGACGACCCGATGAGGTTCGCAAGCCCTGCCCGCGCACGCAACGCTTCGCCTCGAGCACGCGCTGCGCCGATGCGCGCTTCGCTCGCGGCTGCAAGCTCAATGGCGAGCGCACGCTTCGAGATATTGCCCGCGTCGTGCAGCCGTTGCGCATACTCCCCTGAATGGCTGGCGGTCAGCGCTACGGCGTCGCGCATCTCGGCGACCTGAAGCGCGTTGACGTATTCGAACCACGCCGCCTCCACGCTAGCCTGCAGCTCGATGAGACGGGCACCAACGCGATCCCGGGCGCTCTCGAACGCCTCGCGCGCCACCCGGCTGCGCATCGGCAACAGCAAGACGTCGGTAAAGCCCAGCGAGACGCTGCGAGTGATCTTGCTGCGCCCGCCTCCACGTGGCTCGAGGTCTGCGTAGCCGATCGTCGGGTTGCCGAGGCGACCCGCCTCGACGACATCGGCTTCCGCGATGCCGAGCTCGGCATAGGTCTCGCGGATCCTGGCGTTGTGCTGGAAAGCGAGCGCTACCGCCTGCTCGATCGTCAGCGGCTGCTCGCCGGAGCCGGCGTCTTTGCGTAGTGGTGTGTCGGGCCATGAGGGAGCCTGCACGCCTCGCGCGGCGAGCTCCTTGTCGAGCGCTTCGGTGCCGCGGTGTGGGCCCACGCTCGCACAGCCCGCGATGAAAATCAGAGCACCGGCCATCGCCAGGCTCCGGATCACGGAATATCCCATCGAAATGTCTCCTCGATGCGCGAGCTCGGCACGCCGCAAACAGCCAGCGGCGCGCGAGTCCCACGCGGGTTCAAGCGTCGAATGCGCCGCCACGCGGCGCGAGGAGATCAGGCGATGGGAGGTCTGAGCAGACGGCCCTGATACGGGGTGGGCAGAAGGTTTTCCGCCGGACGAACCGGCGCGTCAGCAAGCCCGTAGCTGACGCGGACACCTGAAAATGCGAGAACGAACGGAGCGGGACAGCCGCAGTAACAGGCACCCGAAGCGCAGCAGCCCGAAGCCTTGCCGTGGTGGCTGGAATCCGCCCGACCCGGATCCTCTGCTTCCTGCGCGCCACTGCAATGCTCCATGGCGGAGACCGCTGAGGCCGGGGGCGCCTGGTGGCTCTGCGCCAGCACCGCCCATGCCACGGGACCACCGCCGAAGTTGAGCACTACGGCGAGCAGGGGCAGCAGCCATTTGGAGGCGCGGTGTCGAGTCATGGTTGCGGGCTTAGAGTGCTCGCCCCGCCCCGAAAGTTCAACAGCGGCCCCGCTATTCCCGCAGCTCCATCCGTGACTCGGTGCCCGATTTCACCTCTTCATCGGTGTAGGCCGCACGCACCCAGCTCTTCTGGGAATAGGCTCGCGTGTAATCCCGATAGTGGGGTGATGCCGGATCCGTGGACTGCGAAGGCAGGAACAGCGTGTAAGGCTCGACGCCCGCTTCGGTGAAGCCGATCACCTGCATGTAGCTGTTGCCGTGCGCGCCGAGCACCGCCCCCTTGCGGCTGATGGAGGTGCATACGATGGTGAAGTAACCGGTGTCGCCACAGCCTCCCGCCACCGGGATGTGCGCGCCCGCGGCGTCGACGAAATACTGGTATTCGCTGCGCGCCGCATCCGGCTGCACGGTGCTGTCGCTGAGCGCGTCCACGCCGGCGGCGAATGCTTGCGCGATGCGCTTGTTCTCCGTCTTCAGTCCGCGAGGCGTATCGATGGGCGCCGCCGCGTCGAACGGAACCTTGTAGAGCTCTGCCGGAGGGATCTTCTCGAGCTCCTCCCAGACCTTGTCCCACACCTGCGCGCCGATCGAATCGCTGTTGCCACGGCGATCCCAGCTCGCAAGGACGGCACAAGCCTCGACGGTGTCCACTTTGAGATGCGGCTCGCCGGCGAGCGTCACGGTCGGCTGGGTGCAGACCGAGGCGAGGATGTCGTCGAGGAACAGCTCGGCCGTGAGGCTGCGGCTGTTGAGCACCACCTGGCGGATGTTCTCGCTCGTCGCGTGATTGCCTTCCAGGCCGTCGTAGCCCTCCAGCCGCTGCTTCACGATGATGTGGCCCAGCCGGGTGCGGAAACTCTGCTCGTAATCCACCCGGCCGATGATGGAAGGAAAGCCCTTGAGCGGCGCATTGGCGTTCGAGAGCCAGAAGCTGTCGTTCATGTTCGCCGCGTAGTCCTGCCGCACGAAATGCGGCAGCTTGCTCGCGGGGAATATGCCGGGCTGCGGCGCAGCCGGATCCACTTCCCACTCGCATTGCGAGCGGGAGCCATCCAGTGCCCGGTCCGCCACCTTGCAGGCGTTGCGCTTCGCGTCGCTCACATTGGGAATGGCGCCGATGTCCGCATACCACACGCGCCCGTCCCGGCTCGCCGCGATGGTATTGACCCAGGGGATCGCCGCCTCTTCCTTCTGGATGCTGATGAACTCGTCCAGGCTCTTCGCACGGTTCCAGCGCAGCCAGTTGCGATAGCTGCGGGTGTTCTCGGCGTTCGCGTCCCGGAGCGTGAAAGCTTCGTTCCGGGTCCAGCCGTCCGTCAGCATCGGGCCATAGTGCGAGTCGTACACCGTGCGCGTTACCTGGCCAAGCGTACCGTCGTCGTAACGCACTTCCACGGTGATCTTCGTGGGCCGCATGTGCCGCACCTTGCCGTCGTAGACGTAATCCGTCGGCTTGCCGCTCGCGAGTTTCAGCCGATAGAGCGTGAACCGAGCGGCAGTGGAGACGGTATGGCTCCACGCGAACTGGTCGTTGAAGCCGATGAGCACCAGCGGCACGCCGAGGATCGCCGCGCCCTGTACGTCCACCTGGCCCGGGATCTTCAGGTGCACCTGGTGGAAGCGGTCGATGCCGTCCCAGAACCAATGCGGATTGCCGAAAAGCAGGCCGTGGCTCGTGCCGGTCGCTTCGCTGCCGAAGCCGATCATGTTGCTGCCGAAGTCCGCGGGCAGCGGCGTGGGCTGCAATCCCGCGAGCCGGGTATCGCTGCGCTTCAGCGTCGTGCTCGTCGTGGCGCCCGGAGGCGCTGCGTTGGCGATGGGTGAGATGAAGCGGACGGAGCTCCCGGCCATCAGCAATGCCGCCATGCGACGGTAGAGATCCGCTGCCGTGATGCCCCGCAGCCATTCGGCATTGCGGCATTCCGAGTGACGGCCCGGAAGGGCACCGTCGCGGATCTCCCGCACGTAGCGCGAATAGCCGGCGGCGTAGCCACTGGTGAGCTCGTCGAGCTCCCTGGGCTGCTCGGCGCGGAACCTGGCGACCGCACCGTCCGACAGCACGTGGCGGAAGAAGAAATCCGAGTCGAGGTTCGGCGGGTTGCCGATGGTGCTGGGCCGCTGAACGGTGGCCTTGGGCCCGAAGAAGCGCGAGCGCTCGCCGCGAAAGGTGATGAAAGCTTCGGCCATCACGCAAAGATTGTCTTCCGCCACGGCGTATCCATAGCCATAGCCGAGGCCGCTCCAGTTCTGCGCCGTGACGTGCGGCACGCCGAACTGGGTGCGCGCGACCGTAGCCTGGTAGCGGGACTTGATGGCGGGGTCGGTGCGCTTCGGGGCGGACAAGGTCGCCTGCGGCGGCCCCGCCTCGGGCGCCGAAGCGCAGGCGGCGAGCATCGTCAGAACGCTCGCGACGATGGTGTTT
>JBGAIL010000062.1:0-23359 GCA_044225565.1 Steroidobacteraceae bacterium
CTGGAGGCGAACGTAGCGGTGGAAATGCCGCACGAGGCGGCCATGGCGGAGCAGGTGCGCGAGTACTTCGAGACGCTGTGGGCGAATCGTGCGCCGCTGGGGATCGAGTACACGGCGGATTACGGGTTTTATGCGGATCCGGCGTCGTCGCGGTACTGGTTGTACCGGATGATGGAGTCTACGGGGCTTTCCACGTTCTGAGGGGTCTCGAGGAGACTCTTCGTTTGAGGCTCAGGGAAGCGCCATACGCCGGGCGGCACCCGACGCGGCGCGCCTACTTTTGCCATGGCTGCTCGTGATCCCAATGGAGATTCAATCCCCCACGCTCCTCCGCACTCTCTTCTGCAAGCCCCCAGTTCTCATTCGACTCCGCCGCATTCTGGCATTCGCGGGCGCGGTTGAGCCGCGAGGCTCTTTCACCGCACGCAAGGTACCGCCACAGCTCCCAACGGACCTTGCGCGTCAGTCGATCGCCAGAGTCGGGTCGCGTGCCGGCGGCAACCAGACTCGCGCGGAGGCACTGCTCCGGGACCGCAAGGAATCTGGCGTAGACGCGCACGCTTGCAGTCCGTGCTCCGCGCAGGAAGTGTTCGACCTGCCTAATGGCATCCGCTTCGAGAGGCCAGCGACGAGACTCGGCCCCGCGCAATGACGCGACGAACATTGCGTCGAGGAGCTCCACCGGTACGCGCCGGATCCGTGAAAGCTCCACGAGCGCCGCCCTAGGACGTGCATCTCCAGCAGTTGCGTCTTCGGTCATGGCATGAACCTCTGTAGCCATTGGCTGCACGAGCCCGGCAGCTTTCCACCCGATCCCTCTCAGCGCTCTCTCGTATATCAGCCTCGTCTGCGAAGATACAGGTCTGCGCCATGCCAAGCGTGAGCGCGCCAAGAGGCCCAAGAATTCCTCATGCGGAAACTGGATGAGACGCGGCCTGGCATCCATGCGGTATATTCCAGTTCGACGATCGGCGGCCCATACGAGACCATGGTGAAGCAAGGTCAACATGATGGATCCCGGTAAAACGGGGTTGTGCCGCGGGCAGGCGCTCCACTTCCTGCTGGACCATCCTTCAATGCACAACGATCTGTCATGGCTTCGAGGTCAGACCCTTAGCGCAGTGCATGCCGAGGCATACACTTGGAATTTCTCGTTTTCCGGCGGTGCTGCGCTGTGCGCGGAATGTCCGTGGCGGATCATTTCGAAAGGTGGAGTGGCTCTCGGGTCGGTTGATCATCGACAGAGGTTCGGTCTGGCCGGAAATGTTGATGCAGCGCGGGAGGCTGGCTCACTTTTGGCACGGCGCGAGATCATCGAGGCCCGGATCCGCCCGGAAACGTGTGATCTGACCGTGGACTTCGCGGAGGAGGTGCGCCTCGAGCTTTTCAATGGGTCTGCGGGCTACGAGGGCTGGAATCTCAGCTCGCCGGACGGCCGCTGCCTTGTTGCGCAAGGAGGCGGGCGGTTGACGGTCATGCAGTGACATTGACTTGACAGGCAGTTGCAGCGGACGGTCCAAACAGCGGCGCACGCGCGCGATTCGCAGCGCCAAGCCGCAGGAGCGGGAACAATGAGGCGCCTCTGGACCATCATCGCAGTTCGCGACGTCGCCAGGAGCTTTGGCTGGTATCAATCGCTACTCGGCCTGCCCGTAACCCAGCCCCACCATGATTACTTTGGCCAGATCCTGGACACGGACGGCACGGTTCTGATCAGCCTCCACGAGTGGGGCGCCCACGAGCACCCGACATTGACCAGCCCGGACACGGCCCAGCCAGGCAATGGGCTTCTCCTGTTCTTCCGCGTTGATGACTTCAACCAGGCCCTGGCAAACGCCCGAGCGCTGGTGGACCGCCTTGCAGAGGAGCCCCATCTGAACGACGCCACCGGAACAATGGAGTTTGCACTGCGCGATCCAGACGGCTACTACGTCATGGTCAGCGCCCTCTCGCCGCGAGCCGGACGCGACTGACATTTGGCGCTCCCCTTAAAGTCCAGGCGAAACGACCATCTCACCCCTGCGCCTGAAACACCCTCCGCACCGCCTCCATGGTGTCCGCCTCGGCAGCCGCCTTGTCCTCGCGATAGCGCTTCACCCGCGCCAGCCGCAACGCCAATCCGCCCGGATACCGCGAGCTCGCCTGCAGGTCGCTGAATGCAATCTCCACCACGATCTCGGGACGCACGTACACAGTGCCACGATCCCGGCTCACTTCGCGCGCAAGGAATTCGCGCGTCTGCCATTCGAGCATCGCGTCCGTGAGGCCCTTGAACGTCTTGCCGAGCATCACGTACTCGCCCGTCCCCGGATCGAGTGCGCCGAGATGCAGGTTCGAGAGCTTGCCCGCGCGCCGGCCGTGCCCCCACTCGGCGGCGAGCACCACGAGATCGAGCGTGTGGGCCCGCTTGATCTTGAGCCAGCTCGCGCCGCGATTGCCCGCCTCGTAAGGCGAATCCAGCGACTTCGCCATCACGCCTTCGTGCCCGGCGGCCAGCGCCGCGTCGTAGAACGCGCGGGCCTCGTCCTCCGAAGTGGTGACGAGCCGGGGGACGCGCGAATCGACAGCCACCGCACGGGCAAGCGCATCGAAACGCTCGCGCATCGGCCGGTCCGCCAGGCTCTCCCCTTCGAGACGCAGGCAATCGAAGAAATAGGCGCGTATCGGCAGCTCGCCCCGCATCGCGTCCACGTCCAGCTTGCGGCCGAAGCGGCGCATCGTGATCTGGAACGCGTGTGGCCTTCCGGCGGCAGTGAATGCGATGGCCTCGCCGTCCAGGATGACGTCGCCTGCGGGCAGTGTCCGTACGAGCTCGGCGATCTCCGGCACTGCCGCGGTCACATCGTTGAGCGTGCGCGTGTAGATGCGCACCTCGTCGTGCGCCTTGTGTACCTGGATGCGGGCGCCATCCATCTTCCATTCGAAGGCAGTCTCGCTCGCGAATTCCCGCAAGGCCTCCCCGACGTCGGCGGCCGTCTGAGCCAGCATGGGCGCGACGGGCGAGAACACCTCCAGCTGAAAGCGCTGCAGCGCATCCGCGCCCTCGAGCATTGCGACTCGAGCGACGGTGCCCAGCCCGTTCGAATACATCGCCGCGCGCCGCACCTTCGCCACGGGCACTTCCGACGCCGCCGCGATGGCATCCACCATCACGCCTGCGAGAGCACCCTGTCGCAGCTCGCCTGCGAGCAGGGAGACAAGGAATTGCTGCTCCGCCGGAGTGGCCTGCTCGAAGAGCGAGCGCAGCGCCTGAGAACGCCGCGCTGCAGAGCCCGCTCCGCGGATGGCGGCAATCTCGGTGAGCCTGCGGTCAACTTCCGCAATCGACAAGACAGGCTCGGCGGCCGCGACGTCCGCGCTCGCAGCCCGCAACGTGGAATAGCCGATGCCGGCGCGGCCCTGTGGCGTCTCACCGGAGAGATATTGAACTGCGATCCCGATTTCTTCCGCAGCGAGGGATTTGAGCGTGGTGGCCAGCTCGCGCACCTTCGCGAGTCGGGCGCGGGTGGCGCCGACCCGCTGCGAAGTCTCGACGAGCGTGACCAGCAGCGTCACGGCGATCCGAAGCGCCGACGCGCTTCAGGCATCGGCCGCGACCGGGAATTTCATTAGGGACCGCCCGCCGCTGGCGGGCCGCTCGCGAGCACCTGTTGACTGCGCTCCGCAACGATGGCCAGCGCAGACTGCACCGCGGATTCGAAGGCCGCGATCACGGAGGTCATGCGGTTGGCATCCGCCGCCGCACTTCCTTCCGCCACGAAATGCACCACCCGCTCGCGATCGGCGCGCCGCCCCAGCGTGCAATCCAGCACCACATGCACCGTGGGAGCCTCGCTCTGGGTGTAGTCGGCTTCGAAACGGCGAATGTCGAGCTGCAGGAAGTAATCGGTGGGGAATGCGCCCTGGGAATCGTGCACGGAGCTCCAGGCGCCGCTGCCGCGCAGCGTCTCGGCTGCGAGATCCTCGATCATCTGCGGAATCGGCGCGATCCAGCGGCTGCCGGCGAAATGGTCCATTCGATGATCGCTGCGCAGGAGCACGACACGATCGCCATCGAGCCCCGGTGCCGTGATGGTGCGGCCGATGCGCAGACTCGAGCTCCTGGCATCCGCAGCCGGAGAAGCCGCCGACGTGGCGGGCCGCGCCGCTGCGCGCAGCACGTAGGTCTGATCCGCCGGCGCGTCCCGATGCAGCAGGCCGGAGCAGCCGCCAGTCAGCATGGCGGCGGCAGCCGCGATTGCCAGTGCGGCGTGCGAGCGCTTCGTCATCGCGGAATCTCCACGCCGCGCGGCGGCGTCTGATACAGCAGTTGCGAGGGATCTTCGCGCAGGCCGTGAGCGAGCTCGCTGATCTCGCGGGCGGCCGAGCGGCCATCCCGCAGGAAGCGCTCGAATTCGGGCAGCGTGTCGCGGGTGAACGAGCGCAGGTCCGTGCGGTTGTCCTTCACCAGCTGCTCGAGCTGCGCGCTCGCGTTCACCAGGTTGTCCGCCACCGAGTTCACCCGCTGCATGGCCTGGGTGAACTGCGGCCCGACCTGCCGGGTGGTCGCGTTGACGCTCTGCGCGACGGTGCGGATCTCTTCGGCCGTGCCGCGAAGCTCGACGACCAGCGCGTTCACGTTCTTCAGCGCCTCCGGCATCGACTTGCTGGTCTCATTGACGTTGCGCAGCGTGCTCGCGATGGCGGCCACGTTCTCGTCGCTGAACAGCCGGTTGACGCGCTCCACCACCTCGTTCGCGAGCCCGATGAGCTCCGGCAGGCTCGACAGCAGCACGTCGAAGTTCGAGCGCGCCGAACGGATCACCGGGTACCTCTCGCTCGGAACCGCTCGCGCCACCTTGCGGTTGCCGGTGTTGGCGATGAGGTCTACGTACAGCAGCCCGGTCACGCCCTGCAGGGAAAGCTCTGCCAGCGTGCGCGCCGAGATGGGCGCGGAAGAGTCGATGTCCACGATGACCTGTACGCGGCTGGCATCCCGCTTGTCCACGCGCATGTCCACCACGCGGCCCACGTCTACGCCGAGGTAGCGCACTGCCGAGCCGCGCTCGAGACCGCTGACGCTGCCTTCGAAATAGATCTCGTAGCGCGTGTAGTCCTTGTGCTCGCGGCTGTCCGAGTACCAGTAGACGAACAGCGTCCCGAGCACCAGGATGAGGACCACGAAGGCGCCGACCGCCGCGTAGTTGGCTTCACGCTCCATGGCGGCCCTCCAGCGCGGCGAGCCGCGCGCGGGCGCGCTCGCCGTGGAAATAAGCCTGTATCCAGGGATGGCGGTGATTCACGATGCCCTCGAGCGTATCGATTTCCATGCGCTTGTCCACGATCACGCCGACACGATTGCAGGTACGGAAGATGCTGTCCAGATCGTGCGTGATCATGATCACCGTCAGGCCGAGCTTGTCGCGCAGCGAGACGATGAGGTCATCGAAAGCGGAGGCGCTGATGGGGTCGAGCCCGGAGGTGGGCTCGTCCAGGAACAGCAGCTTGGGATCCAGCGCGAGCGCACGCGCCAGGGCTGCGCGCTTCACCATGCCGCCCGAGAGCTGGGACGGATACTTCTGCGCGGCTTCCTTCGGCAGGCCCGCCAGGGCGATCTTCTCCAGGGCCGCGCGGTCCCGTTCCTCGTCCGTCTGGTCCAGGTGCTCGACCATGGGCAGCTGCACGTTCTGCAGCACGTTGAGCGAGGAAAACAGCGCGCCCTGCTGGAACGTGACGCCGTAGTGCCGTTTGATCTCCCGCAGCTCGCGCGGCGGCAGCTTCGTGATGTCGCGACCTTCGATGCACACCTGGCCCGCCTGCGGCCGGTTCAGGCCGAGGATGGTCCGCAGCAGCACCGATTTGCCGGAACCGGAGCCCCCCACGATGCCGAACACTTCGTCCGACATGACGGTCATGTCGAGCCCGTCGTGCACGGTCTGGCGGCCGAAGCGATTGACGATGCCGCGCACCTCGACGATCGGCCTGCGCTCGCTCATATGTCGAGCTCCATGAAGATGACGGCGAATAGCGCGTCCGCGAGGATGACGAGGAAGATGGACTGCACCACCGCTACAGTGGTGAGCCGCCCGAGCTCGCGCGAGGAGCCGCGCACCTGCATGCCGCGGAACGTGCCGGCGAGCGCGATGAGCACCGCGAACACGGGCGCCTTCACGATGCCCACCCAGAACGTGGTGGGGGCGATCGCATCGTTCACCCGGCCGATGTACTGCGTGAGCGGCATGTCGAGCAGGAAGCGGCACAGCAGCGCACCGCCCGTGAGGCCGATGAGATCCGCGATGAGCGTGAGCAGCGGCAGCGCGATGACGAGGCCGAGCAGGCGCGGCACCACCAGCACTTCGTAAGGGTCCACACCTGCAGCCTCGAGCGCATCCACCTCCTCGTTGAGCTGCATCGCGCCGATCTCCGCCGCGAACGCGCTTCCCGAGCGGCCGGCGACGATGATGGCCGTGAGCAGCACGGCCAGCTCGCGTAGCACGCCGATGGTCACCAGGTCGACGACGAACACTTCCGCGCCGAACTGCTGCAGCTGCTGGGCGCTCATGTACGCGATGATCACGCTGATGAGGAACGCGATGAGCGACACGATGGGCATGGCGGTGATGCCCGTGTCGTACACGTGGCGCACCACGGAGGTGGGGCGGAGGCGTTTCAGGCTGGTGAGCGCCCGGCCGAGCGTCACGGTCGACCGGCCGAGGAAGGCGAGCCCGGTGCGCACGCCCTGCCACTGGCGCACCACCTGCCGGCCGAGCGCCTCGACGGGCTCCACCATCTGCGGCTCGTCGTATGGATTCGGGGCCGGGGCGCCCTGAGGGTCGGTCATGGGAGTGGCATGGTCTCACAGCGCCAAGGTTTCGCCGACCCCTCGAGCCGCAGTACAGTGGAGGCCATGCTTACGGATGAGGATGGCGAGCTGATGGTGCGCTACGCGCGGGGGGAAGTCCGCGCGTTCGAGCAGCTGTATGCGAAGCACCGCGGGCCGCTCTACCGCTACCTCATGCGCCACCTGCACCACGCGGAGACGGCGAACGACCTGTTCCAGGAAGTATGGAGCAAGGTCATCGCCAGCCGCGAGCGCTACGAACCCCGGGCGAAATTCACCACGTTCCTCTATCACATCGCGCACAACTGCTGCATCGATCACTATCGGCGGGCCCGGAACCGGCTGGAGCGGCCGCCGCTCGACGAGGACTGGCAGATGGCGGCGGCCGCACCTGCCCGGGAGCGGCCGGATGCGAAGGTGGAGCGCGAGGAAGTCGCGGCGCGTTACCAGGTGGCGCTGAAGGCGCTGCCGCCGGAACAGCGGGACGTATTCCTGCTGTACGAGGAGTCCGGGCTGTCGCTCGAGGAGATCGGGCACATCACGGGCGTGGGGATGGAGACGGCCAAGAGCCGCCTCCGCTACGCCGTCGCGAAGCTGCGGGGCGCGCTGAGCGGGACGGCCGAGGCAGGCACATGAGCGAGGAGCAGGACAAAGACTTCGAGGCCTATCTGGCGCGGCGCGCAACGCTGGGTCGCCAGAAAGGTGCGGCCGACGAGCTCGAGCCGCCGGAGGAGCTGGACCGCATCGTGCTCGCGAACGCGCGCGAGGCGATCCGCATCAGCCACTCGCCACCACCGTTCAAGCCGGTGCGCTGGGGGTTGCCGGTGGGGCTGGCAGCGACCGTGCTGCTGTCCCTCGCGGTGGTGCTGCATTTCGGGATGCTGTCGAAGCCGGCAAAGGAAGCTGCGCCAGTGGAACCGAAGGCCGAGACCCGGATCATGGCCGACGTAGCCGTGCCGGAGGAGCAGGCGCTCGCCATCACTACACCGCCTGAGCTGGAGCAGGCGCCCGCACCAGCCATGGCTGCAAGGCCGCAAGCGCAGATGAAACGCGAGCAGGCCGCTGCGAACGCCGCGGAGTCGCTGGCATCGCGCGCGGCAGTCGCCGCTCCACCGCCGTCCGCGGCGTCATTGCCCGCTCCATCAGCGCCCGCGGCAACGGACACCGCCAAACCGAAAGAGGATCCCGCCGCCTGGCTGCGCCGCATCGCCGCCCTTCGCGCCCAAGGCAAGACTCAGGACGCCGACCGCGAGTGGCAATCCTTCCGCCAGGCCTGGCCCGACTACCCCGTCCCGCCAGACCCGAACCCCTAGTACTCGCAAACTACCTGGCCTCGCTCTCTCTTTGCCGCCGCAGGCCGGCAAAGCCACGCCTTTGCCGGCCGGAAACGAAGCTGATGTCCGCAAAAGCGCCGCAGGCGACTTTTGCCGAATGAAGGAGCTGCCAAATGAATTAGAATGTCGCGCTTTTTCCTGCGGAGTCCCCCATGAAGCCTGTCATGAACGTTGCGATCACCGGCGCGGCCGGCCAGATCGGCTATGCCCTCGCCTTCCGTGTCGCCTCCGGCCAGATGCTCGGCCCGGACCAGCCCGTGCGCGTCTCGCTGCTCGAGATCACTCCGGCGCTGCCGGCCCTGCAGGGCGTGGTGATGGAGATCAACGACTGTGCGTTCCCCACGCTCACCGAAGTCGTCGCCACCGACGACGCGAAGGTCGCGTTCCGGGACTGCCACGTCGCGATGCTCGTCGGCGCCCGGCCGCGCGGTCCCGGCATGGAGCGGAAGGACCTCCTGGTCGCCAATGCGCAGATCTTCTCCGCGCAGGGCAAGGCGCTGGATGCCGTGGCGGATCGCAACGTGCGCGTGCTGGTGGTGGGCAATCCCGCGAACACCAACTCGCTCATCGCGCAGGCCAACGCCAAGAGCCTGAACCCGCGCAACTTCACCGCCATGACCCGCCTCGACCACAACCGCGGGCTCGCGCAGCTTGGCGAGAAAACCGGCAGGCACATCTCCGCGATCCGCAGGATGACCATCTGGGGCAACCACTCCTCGACTCAATATCCGGACATCAGCCACTGCCTCGTCGATGGCAAGGCGGCGCCCTCGCTGGTCGACAGGGAATGGGTGGAGAAGACCTTCATCCCGGTGGTGCAGCAGCGCGGCGCGGCCATCATCAAGGCGCGCGGCGCTTCCTCGGCCGCGTCGGCCGCCTCCGCGGCCATCGACCACGTGCGCGACTGGGTGCGCGGCACTCCGGACGGGGACTGGGTGAGCATGGCCGTGCCGTCCGACGGCAGCTACGGCATCCCGGCCGGCGTCATTTATTCCTATCCCGTCACCTGCAGGAACGGCGACTACCAGATCGTGCAGGGCCTATCGGTGGACGAGTTCAGCCGCAAGCGCATGGATGCGACGCTCACCGAGCTGCGCGAAGAGCGCGACGGCGTGAAGGACCTGTTGGGTTGAGCCTCCCGGTCCGGGGCGCGCTGCTCGCCGCCGGCCTCGCGCTGGCGGCGGCCGGTGTCTGTGCCAGGCCCGCCCCGGCCGACCTGCTCCTGCAGAACGGGCGCATCTACACCGTCGATCCGGCGAAGCCCGTGGTGGAAGCCGTCGCCGTGCGCGACGGCAGGATCGTCGCCACCGGCCGCGCGGACGACCTCAAACACTGGGCGGGCAAGCGCACCCGGGTGCTCGAGCTGCACGGCGCCGCCGTATTTCCCGGGTTCAAGGACAGCCATGCCCACCTCCTGAGCATCGGCCTCACGAAGCTGGGCGTAGACCTCGCCGACGCGAGCGATTTCGACGAAGTCATCGAACGCGTGCAGCGCGCCGCGCGCTCCCAACCGCCCGGAACATGGATCCTGGGCAGCGGCTGGCACGAATCCAAATGGCGACGCGCACCGGATGACGCGGTTCGCGGCTTTCCCGTTCACCAGCGGCTGAGCGCGGCCACACCCGACCATCCGGTCGTGCTCGAGCGGGCAGACGGCCATGCGCTGCTCGCGAACGGCAAGGCGATGGAGCTGATGGGCGTCACCGCGAGCACCCCTGCGCCTGCAGGCGGCGAGATCGTGAAGGATGCCCAGGGCCATCTCACGGGCGTGTTCATCGACGGTGCGCTCGGTCTCATCCAGCCGCCCCCGCCTTCGGTGGAGACGAAGCGGCGGGCCTACGAGCTTGCATTCCGCGAGTGCCTGCAGAAAGGCGTCACGGCGGTGGACGACGCAGGCGTCGGCTACGACGACGTCGCACTCCTCAAGTCGCTCGAGCGGCAGAACCGCATCCCGATCCGGGTGTACGCCATGCTCGCGGGCGGGAAGACGCTGCGGCGGTTCGACAAGCCGCAGATCGGTCCGCCGGGCAGCCATCTCACCATCCGTTCCGTGAAACTGTTCGTCGATGGTGCGCTGGGCTCGCGGGGCGCAGCGCTGCTCGAGCCTTACCAGGACGATCCAGGCAACAGCGGCCTCGTCGTCACCTCCGCCGATGATCTCCGCAAGGCGATCGGCTATGCATTCGACCACGGCTTCCAGGTGAACACGCACGCCATCGGCGATCGGGGCAATCGCATGGCGCTCGATCTCTACGAGCGGATGCCAGTGACATCCCCCGCTTCGGCAAGCTCGGCGTCATCGCCTCCATGCAGACCATCCATGCCACTTCGGACCGCCCCTGGGCGCCCGACCGCATCGGCATCGATCGGGTGAAGGAAGGCGCATACGCCTGGCGCAAGCTGCTGGCGAGCGGTGCGCACATCGCGAATGGCACCGACGCGCCCGTGGAAAGCATCGATCCCATCCGCAACTTTTACGCGGCCGTCACGCGCATGGACGAGAAGGGCCAGCCGCCCGGTGGCTTCGATCCCGAAGAGCGCATGACCCGAGAGGAAGCGCTGCGCTCGTACACCATCGAAGGTGCGTACGCGACCTTCACGGAGAAGCAGTCGGGTTCCATCGAAGTCGGCAAGAACGCGGATCTGGTGGTGCTGTCCCGGGACATCATGCAGGTGCCACCAGAGCAGATCCTGGACGCGAAGGTGCAATACACCATCGTGGGCGGCCGCGTCGCCCACACCGCGGAGCTGCGGTTGGCCGAATAGTGGCCGGGTCTTGCATTGATGCATCATGCAAGACCTGACCCCATCCGCGCGTTATAGTCCCGCCCATGCTCGGCGCACTCTTCGTTCTTCTGGTCGTCGGCGGGGTGGCCTACGCCGTCACCCAGGTGGGGGGTGCCATCACCCTGCTCTTCATCGCGGCCGTGCTGTTCCTGGCTTACAAGCGGCTGCCGCTCATCACCTTCACCGTGACGTTCACGGTACTGCTCGCGGCCTACACCATCCTCGGCTCCGAAGGCACGCCGGCGGGCCTGTGGAAAGGCTTCCTCTGGCTGCTGGTCGCGGGGCTGTGGCTGCTCAACTTCCGGCCGTTGCGCAAGGCGCTCATCACCCGGCCGTTCATGAAGGCTTACCGCCGCCTGCTGCCCGCGATGTCGCAGACCGAGAAGGAAGCGCTGGAGGCCGGCACGGTGTGGTGGGACGGCGAGCTGTTCACGGGCAAACCCAGGTGGTCGAAGCTGCTTACCGCGAAGGCGCCGCAGCTCTCGCCGGAGGAGCAGGCCTTCATCGACGGTCCCTGCGAAGAGCTGTGCCGCATGCTCGACGACTGGGACATCACTCACGCCCGCGCGGACCTGCCGCCCGAGGTGTGGGATTTCCTCAAGTCGCGCGGCTTCTTCGCGATGATCATCCCGAAGAAGTATGGCGGCCTCGAGTTCTCCGCCTATGCGCATTCCTGCGTGCTGGTGAAGGTGGCGGGGCGCAGCGCCACGGCCTCCTCGACCATCGCGGTGCCGAACTCGCTCGGACCCGCTGAGCTACTGAATCACTACGGCACCGAAGAGCAGAAGGAGCATTACCTGCCGCGGCTCGCGCGGGGTGAGGAAGTACCCTGCTTCGCGCTCACGGGCCCGCGCGCGGGATCGGACGCCGCCTCGCTGCCGGACACGGGCATCGTCTGCAAGGGCCAGTGGCAAGGCCGCGAAGTGGTGGGCCTGCGGCTGAACTTCTCCAAGCGATACATCACGCTCGCACCCATCGCCACGGTGATCGGCCTGGCCTTCCGCATGTTCGATCCGGAAAAGCTGCTGGGCGAGAAGACGGACCTCGGCATCACCTGCGCGCTGATCCCGCGCGGCACGCCGGGCATCACCATCGGGCGCCGGCATTTCCCGCTCAACATCCCGTTCCAGAACGGCCCCATCCAGGGGCATGACGTGTTCGTGCCGCTCGACTTCATCATCGGCGGCCCGAAGATGGCGGGCCAGGGCTGGCGGATGCTGGTCGAGCAGCTCTCGGTGGGCCGCTGCATCTCTCTGCCTTCGAACGCCACGGGCGGCGCGAAGGCAGCCAGCTGGGCCACGGGCGCCTACGCGCGCATCCGCCGCCAGTTCAACATGCCCGTCGGCAAGTTCGAAGGCGTGGAAGCGGTGATCGCGCGGATGGTCGGGCTCACCTACACGATGGACGCGGCGCGCTCCGTGACCGCGGGCGCCATCGATGGTGGCGAGAAGCCTTCGGTGCCTTCGGCCATGCTCAAATACCACGTCACCGAGATGGGCCGGCAGGTCGCGAACGACGCGATGGACGTGCACGGCGGCAAGGGCATCTGCCTCGGGCCGCGCAACTATCTCGGCCGCGGCTACCAGGCGGTGCCCATCGCCATCACGGTGGAAGGCGCGAACCTCCTGACGCGCAACCTCATCATCTTCGGCCAGGGCGCGATCCGCTGTCACCCTTTCGTGCTGCGTGAAATGGACGCGGCGCGCAACCCGGACAGGAAGAAAGGCGTGGACGAGTTCGACCGCGCGCTCTTCGGGCACATCGGCTTCACCATCTCGAATGCGGTGCGCTCACTGGTGATGGCGATGACGTTCGCGCGCTTCACGCGTGCGCCGGTGCAGGGCCCCACGCGCCGCTACTATCAGCACATCGTGCGCTTCAGTGCATCGTTCGCATTCGCGGTGGACGTGGCGATGCTCACGCTCGGCGGATATCTCAAGAAGAAGGAGAACCTCTCCGCACGGCTCGGCGACATGCTGTCCGCGATGTACCTGGCGTCCATGGTGCTCAAGCATCACGAGAACCAGGGTGCGCCGGAGGAAGACCTGCCCATCGTCGAATGGGCCTGCCGCGACCTGCTCTACGACGCCCAGGAGCAGATGCACGGCTTCCTGCGCAATTTTCCGAATCGCCCGCTGGCCTGGCTCGTGCGCCTGCTCGTGCTGCCGCGCGGGCTCACGTATTTCGCGCCGAGCGACCGGCTCGGCCGCACGCTCGCGGAGCTGGTGATGGGTCCCACGCAGGCGCGGGAGCGGCTCTGCCGTTTCGTCTACCAGACCGTAGAGCCAGGCAACCCTCTCGGGTTGCTGCAGGAGGCGCTCCTGCTCTCGCAAACCGCGGAGCCCATCGAGAAGCGCATCCGCGTGGAAGGCGTAAAGACGGGCCGCGTCACCGCGCTCGACCTTCCGGGACAGGTGCAGCAGGCGCTCGCGGCCGGCATCATTTCCGAGACCGAGGCCGCCGCGCTGCGCGAGTACGATCGCAAGGTGATGGAGATCATCAACGTCGACGACTTCGCGCCCGAGAACCTCGCCGCGCAGGCGCAGCCTGCCGGCGCCGCATCCAGCATCCATGTCGCCTGAGCGCACCCAAAAGGAGAATCCCATGCGTAAGCTCGCCGTGCTCGCCGCCGCCGTCGTCGTCCCCCTCGCGTTCGCATTCGCCCAGGAGCGCACGGCTTCGCCGGCCGGTGCCGAGGTCTACATCATCGCGCCCACCGACGGCGCCACGGTGAAGAGCCCGGTGACCGTGCGATTCGGCCTCAAGGGCATGGGCGTCGCGCCCGCGGGTGTGAAGTTCGAGAACAGCGGGCACCATCATCTGCTCATCGACACCGATGCCCCGGCCGACCCGAGCCTGCCGCTGCCCACCAGCGACAAGATCGTGCATTTCGGCAAGGGGCAGACCGAGACCTCGGTGACGCTGCCGCAGGGCAAGCACACCCTGCAGCTGCTGCTCGGTGACCAGAACCACGTTCCGCACAATCCCCCGGTGATGTCGAAGAAGATCACGATCACCGTCGTCAATTGACGCGCACGCCGCGGTCCATCCTGCACGTGGACATGGATGCGTTCTACGCATCCGTCGAGCAGCGCGACAACCCGGAGCTGCAGGGGCAGCCGGTGATCGTGGGGTGGACGGGCAACCGCGGCGTGGTGGCTGCGGCAAGCTATGAGGTACGCAAGTTCGGGGTGCACTCGGCGCTTCCCATGCATGCCGCACGCCGCCTGTGCCCCCATGCCATCTGCGTGAGGCCACGCATGGCGCGGTACAAGGAGGTATCGCAGCAGGTGTTCGCGATCTTCCGCTCGCTGACGCCGATGGTCGAAGGGCTGTCGCTCGATGAGGCGTATCTCGACGTCACGACGATCTCCACTTCCATCTCCGATGCGGCCGGGGTGGCTCATTCCATCAAGGTGCGCATCCGCGAGGCGACCCAGCTCACGGCATCGGTGGGCGTGGCGCCCAACAAGCTCGTCGCGAAGATCGCTTCGGATCTGCACAAGCCCGATGGATTGAGCGTGGTGCCGACCGAACGGGTGAGTGAAGTGCTCGATCCGCTGAGCGTGCGCCGGCTGCCGGGACTGGGCCGCAAGACGGGCGGGCGCGTCGAAGCGCTCGGCATCAAGACGCTCGGCGAGCTGCGCCGGGCACCGGATGCATTGCTGTGGCCGGTTTTCGGGCGCTACACCCAGCGCGTGCGCGACCGCGCCGCCGGCATCGACGAGCGCGCCGTGTGCGCAGAGCGCGAAGACATCTCCATCAGCGCCGAAGACACGTTCGATATGGACATCGCGGATGCGGTGCGGCTGCAATCCGAGCTGGCCCGGCTCGCAGAGCTCACTCATTCCCGCATGCGCTCGAGGCAGCTCGTCACCGGCTGCATCAGCATCAAGATCCGCCGGCACGACTTCGCGACCTTCACCCGACAGCGCAGCATCTCGCCGCCCACTGCGGAACCGGCCACCATCTCGAACGTGGCCCGGGATCTCCTAGCCGATTGGTTGCGCGAAAACCCGCGCGCGCGGTTGCGGTTGCTGGGGGTGGGGGTGAGTCATCTCACGCCTGCGGATCAACTCGCCCTTTTTGGGTGAAGGCTGGATTGAGGTCTGGGGATGGGGTGTGTTCGCAGAGGGGCGGGAAGGCACCGGCCGTAAGACGCATCCCTGCGGGCCTCGTGAAAATGCATCCATGCATTTTCACGTGCCTTCCCGCCCCTCTGCGAACACGCCCCTCCACCCTCGGTGCATCACCGAAAAGACGGAGAGCCGCCAGACTTCCCGAACCGTGCTCCCGAATCCCGCGCGGAAATTCCTGTCCTCGCTTGTCGAAATCCGTCCCGAACGTCGGCGCCGAACCTTGTTCCCGAACCTTGGCGGTGGTGTGGAGCGAGGAGTGACTTGCGAGGGGGCTGGGAGGCACGTGAAAAGGCAGGGATGCCTTTTCACGAGGCTGCCAGGGATGGCTCTTACGGCCGGTGCCTCCCAGCCCCCCTCGCAAGTCACTCATCGCCTCGACGGCGCATCTCTCAGTGTCGCCGAACGCGCTCACCGCCCCCGGTTCGCGACACCCCCGAGCGCGTGCAATACTCCGCCCCCCATGTACCTCCCCTTCTTCGGCCTCAACGAGAAGCCCTTCGCGATCACCCCCGATCCGCGCTATCTCTATTTGAGCGAGCGCCACGCCGAAGCCCTGGCTCATCTGCTCTACGGCATCAAGGAAGCGGGCGGCTTCGTGCAGCTCACCGGCGAGGTGGGCACGGGCAAGACCACCATCATCCGCTCGCTGCTCGCGCAGACGCCGAAGGACGCCGAGATCGCCCTGGTGCTGAACCCCAGGATGACGGCCCCCGAGTTCCTCCTCACGCTCTGCGAAGAGATCGGCATCGGCGTGCCGGACGAGGCCATCGGCAGCGGCAAGGATCTCGTCGACATCCTGAACGACTACCTGCTGAAGGCCCACGGCGGCGGCCGGCGCGTGGTGCTCGTGGTCGACGAAGCGCAGAACCTTGCGCCTGAAGTGCTGGAACAGGTGCGCCTGCTCACGAACCTCGAGACCAACACGCAGAAGCTGCTGCAGATCATCCTGATCGGCCAGCCGGAGCTGCGCGAGCTGCTGGCGCGCAACGAGCTTCGTCAGCTCGCTCAGCGCATCACGGGGCGCTATCACCTCGACCCACTCTCGTCGGATGAAACGGCGGCCTATGTTCGACACCGCTTGCGCGTGGCCGGCGCCACCACGGATATCTTCACACCCCTCGCGTTGAGCGAGGTATATCGGCTCTCGGGTGGCGTGCCGCGCGTCATCAATGTCATCTGCGATCGCGCGCTGCTCGGCGCCTATACGCAGGACCGCCATCGCGTCACCCCATCCCTCGTTCGGGGTGCGGCGCAGGAAGTTTTTGGACGACGTATCGTGCCACGCTGGCTGCCATGGGCGGCCACGGCGGTCACCGGAGTCGTGCTCGCCTTGGGCATCTGGGCGGTGTGGCAGATCGGGCCATGGAGCAGCCGGTCGCAGGATGCTGCAGCCGCCATTCCGCCAGCAGCGGGGCAGATCGAACGCACAGGCGAAGCAGCAGCGTCCGAGACGGCAGGCGCCACTGTGCGCGCACCCACGAACGGTCTCGTGTCGGGCACGACGAATGGCTCCGTTGCGAACGTGCCGCCCACCGCCGGCGGCGCCAGCAGCGGTCCGGCCGCCGCGCCATCTGCCGCTGGTGCAGCAGGCAGCGCCAGCTCACTCGCCGAGCTGCTGGATCGCTACAAGGCCGAGACCGATCCGGACAACGCCTTCACGCAGCTCTTCAAGCTCTGGAAAGCCACCTACGTCGCGGGCGAGGTGGACCCCTGCACGCAGGCGCAGCAGCAGGGTCTGCAGTGCCTGATGCAGCGCGGCTCCTTCGGGCAGCTGCGCCACTACAACCGGCCGGCGATCCTCATGCTCAACGACGACAAGGGCGGCGCCCATCAGGTGGTGATGGCGACGCTCGGTGCGGACCGCGCGCAGATCGACCTCGGCGGCGCGCGCCGTGACGTCAGCATCGCGGAGCTGTCCCGATATTGGTACGGGGATTTCGTGCTGCTGCAGAAGCGCGGCCGCGGTGGCGCGGCGGCCGCGGCGCCCATGCTGAGCCCCGCGGCGACGCAGGGGAGTTGAGCCATGTCCTTCATCCTGGATGCCCTGAAGAAGTCCGAGAACGAGCGCCAGAAGCAGACCGGCCCCGCGCTGTTCGAAGTGAAGGTGGCCGCGCCGAAGCCGGGCCTACCGCTGTGGGCCGTCGCGCTCGCCGTGCTGCTGGTGGTGAACATCGGCGTCGTCATCTGGCTGGTGCTGCGCAAGCCACCCGAAGCGCCTGCGCAAGCCCCCGTCGCCTCGACGATGCAACCCGCCGGGGCCCTGCCCGTCACGCCCGCTCCATTGCCGCCGCCTGCGGTGGCCCCCCAGCAAGCCGCTCCAGCGCAAAGCGAAACCCCGGAGACCCAACCGCAGCACAGCGCCGACGACGAAGCCGAGCCCATGAATCCCGAGGACTACGAGCCCGCCGCCGTGCCGCCGTCCGCGAACAGCGCATCCGTGCCGGAGCAATCCGCGGGCAATGCCCCCACCACCGGCGGCCGCGTCACGCGAGGCACCATGGAGGGCTTTCCTACATACGAGGAATTGGCCGCACGCACCTCGCTGCCCGAGCTGCGCCTCGACATGCACGTGTTCTCAGCGAAGCCGCAGGACCGCTTCGTGTTCATCAACATGCAGCGCGTGCGGGAAGGCGATTCCCTGCCGTCAGGGGTGCACGTGGAGCAGATCACGCCGGACGGCGTGGTGCTGTCCCACCAGGGAAGGAAGTTCGTGCTCGAGCGCGAATAGCGCGCACTACTCGGCGATGTACCAGCGCTTGTCCACCTGCTCGAGCGAGAAGCGGTCGTAGGGCAAACCCTGCCCGGACAGGTCGTACGTGGCGCGCTGCCCTTCATACTCGAACGTGGGGATGAGCCCTTTGACGATGCGCAGCGTGGAAAGCAGCATCTCGCGCGTGCCCGAGCTGTTGCGACAGGTGTTCACCAGCGCCTGGCGCGCCTGCTTCGAAGTGACGCGGCGGAAACTCGGGCTCATGTAGCGCTCGTAGTATTCCTCGCAGTTGCCGGCGGCCAGCGCCTTCTCCGCGTTCGCGAGCAGCTCGAGGAGCGCCGGCGGCAGGCCCGCTTCCGCGGGCGTGATCGCCGAGCCCGGCGGCTTGATGCCTCCGGCGGCGGCCGGGCCGGGAGGCGGGCCCGCGAACATGCGGCGCCCTTTGGCCAGGTCTTCGATCTGCGCCTCGATCTGCGGGGGCACGACTGCTTTCCAGTCCTTGCCGTAGGGCTTCAGTGCCACCACGTTCACGATGCTCACGGTGCCCCGCTCCCGCGGCGGCTTGCCCCGCACCATGACGAGCACGGTGCCATCCCTGTCCGGCACGGCGACCAGCCCGTCGACACTCTGATAAGGCCGACCGCCCAGTTGCAGGCGCCGCGCGAGCGTGGTGTAGAAATCCACGCTCGTCAGGCGCTCGAGGCTCGCGAGCGGCATGCCGGCGCCGAACAGGCGCGTGCGGATGGTGCTGTCGTTTTTCTTCGCCTCCTCGCGCAACTCCGTGAGGATTCTGTTGCGCAGGGCATCGAGCTCCGCGGGATGGATGGCATAAGCCACGGATTGCGGGTCGCCTGAAGCGACGGCCGCGAGGAACTCCGCGGCACCGCGCTCCTGCGCACCCGTGACCTTCTCGCCGGTGGCGCCGAAAGCCGAAGCCATGACGAGGAGCGCCGCGAAAGCGAAGCCGGCCTGGAAGACGCCGGGACGCGGAAGGCGG
The DNA here is from genome assembly GCA_044225565.1 of Steroidobacteraceae bacterium. Lineage (GTDB taxonomy): Bacteria > Pseudomonadota > Gammaproteobacteria > Steroidobacterales > Steroidobacteraceae > CAVXAE01. Next base: position 18,788 of record JBGAIL010000062.1, read on the forward strand.
GTTGCGAGCATGCCGGTCTGACCCCTGGCCACCCAAAGCGGTTCCGAAGCATAGCGCATGACGGGCATCACAGATTCCCGCTCACGGGGGCGACAGGGCCGGAGGCTTGGGTCAAGGTGCAGCGCTGCTTGCGGAGTTTCTGAGCGTGCCCATCGCCCCCCGACTGGACGATACGGACCCGGCGCTGCCGGCCCTGAGGCTGGAGGTGTTCCCGTCCGCCGCTGCCACCCTCATCGTCCTGACCCGCGATCCGCAGCTGCTCGAGACTTTACGGAATGTGGCCGCCGGCCGCGAGGTCGCGGCGGTCGAGGCCGAATCCGGGCTGGCGAGCCAGCTCATGCGGGCCCGCGGCGGCGTCGCACTGATCGATTCGGCCGCCCTGACGAGCCCTCTGACCCATCTCACCGAGCGGCTGAAAGCCCAGTTCCCCGACCTCGTGCTGGTCGTCGCGGGCGATTCGGAAGACCAGAACGCGCTTACGCAGCACATCACCCGCGGGACGGTGTACCGGTTCCTGCACAAGCCGCTGTCCGAGCAGCGCGTGAAGCTGTTCGTCGAGGCGGCATGGCGCCGCCATGGCGAGGAGCACGCGGGCATCGTCGGCGCCGCTCGAACGCAGCCGACGCGCACGTTGCCGGCTGCGAAGCCGCGAAACGGATTGTGGATAGCTGTCGCGGCGGGAATAGTCGTCGTCGGCGCGATTGCATGGCTTGCGCTGCGTGCGCCGGAGCCCGTAGCCGCTCACACTACGCCACCCGCGCGACCGCGGGCCGTACCACCGCCGCCTGCCGCAACGGAGACGGCGCGAGTTGAAGACACGGCTCCTGCCGACGAGGCCCGATCTTCGCCGGGCACGCAGGTCGGTGCGCCCCCAGCCAATCAAATCTCACCGTCAGTGGCGGAGCACGCAACCCCTCAAATACCCCCCTCGCGCCCGGGAGAGCGCACTGTCGCGCAAACACCGCCGCCGAACGCTGCGTCATCGCCTCCATCCTCCGAGTCTGCTCCACCCCGACCCCGGCCCGCAGCTCCTGCGGCTGCCGCACCCATCGCTACGCCTTCCGAATCCGCACCGAGCGCCCTCGCCGAGCGCATCATTTCCGAGGCGCACAACGCCATCGACGCAGGCAAGCTGGACGAGGCCGAGCGGCTGATCCAGATCGCCGCGGAAGCCGGCGTCGACGAGGAAGATCTCAACGATCTGCTGCGCAAGGCCAAGGAGCAACGCATCACTGCGCGGGGTGGCGCCATGACACGCCTCTCGCAACTCTTCAACGAGCGCATGGCGCAAGGCAAGTTGCTCGAGCCTGCGAACGACAGCGCGAAGCACTACGTCTCCGAGCTCGTCGCCACCGATCCGGAACATCCTTCCACGCGCATGGCGCGCGAGACGTTCGCATCGCGTCTCGTGCGCGAAGCCCGCAACTCTTCCGCATCCGATCTCGCAGCCGCGCGTCACTGGCTCGTCGAAGCACGCGCCGCCAGCGCCGATGAAAGCGCCATCGCCGCCGTGGAGAAGGACATCTACGCCGCGCAGGAAGCCACGACGAAAGCCAACGAAGTAGTGAGCTCCACCTCGCTCCGGAAGCTGCACCACGTGGATCCCGCCTATCCGTCGGTCGCGAGATCGAAGGATCTCTCGGGCTGGGTGGACCTCGAGCTCACCGTAAAGACCGACGGCTCGGTCGACGACATCGTCGTGACGCGCGCCGATCCGCCGGACATCTTCGACAAAGCCGCCATCGAGGCCGTGCGTCAGTGGCGCTACGAGCCAGTCCAGCGCGACGGCAAGGTCGTCGAGCAGCGGACCCGGCTGCGCATCCGCTTCCAGCTGCAATAGCGGCGTGCCCCCGATGCAGTCCCGCCTCCTCGTCGTCGATAAGGATTCCCGCTACGCGGAATGGCTGCGGCGTCACCTGGGGGTCCTCTGCCCGGACGCCACGGTCGGCGTCATCGATGCCACGGAGTTCGCGGCGCGCGCAGACACCATCAGCCGCGACGAGGTCGACCTGCTGTTGCTGGTCGCGAGCTTCGGCTCGAGCCCGGAAGATCCCGCTTCGCTGGGTCTCGAGCGGCTGCGCCAGTTCCGTGCGCGCCATACCGCGCCAGCCGTCATCGCGATCGCCGACGACGGCAACGAGCTCACCGCCGTCCGCGCCATCCAGCTCGGCGCGCTGGACTACATTCCCAAACGGTTGCTCACCCCGGAGCGCCTCAATACTTCGGTGAAGCTTTCCATGCGCCGTGTCGAGCGGCGCATCGCACGGCGGATGGCGAAGCTCTCGCACAGCCTCACCGCATCGGAACGGCCTGCGCCGGAATCGGAAGACGGCGAGATGATGCCCGCCTCCGCATTGAGCGCGGATTTCCTTCCCGGATACACGATCGGTGTGCTGCTCGGCGAGTCCGAGAAGGCCGTGGTGCATCGCGCGACCAGCCATGCGCTCGGGCGTGACGTGGCGCTGAAGATCAGCAAGAGCGAGCGCAGCGAAGGCCAGCTGCTGGCGCGTGAATATGCCGCGGTGTCGGCGCTGCGCAACGACGCCATTGTCCAGATCTACGACTACGGCACGCACGCGGAACGCGAATACCTCGCGATGGAGCTGTTCCCGCGCGGCGATCTGAAAGCCCGCCTGCAGCAGGGCGTCACCGAGCAGGAGGCGCTGCGCTACCTGGAGCGCATCGCGAATGCGCTGCGCGTGGTCCACTCCTCAGGCCTGCTGCATCGCGACCTCAAACCGCCGAACATCATGGTGCGCGACGACGACGGGGTGGCGCTCATCGATTTCGGCCTGGCGCGCAATCTCGAAGGCGGCCTGCACAGCACGCGCATCGGCGTGCTGCGCGGCTCGCCTTACTACATGAGCCCGGAGCAGGCGCTCGGCGAAGAGCTCGATCCGCGCACCGATCTCTACAGCCTCGGCGTGATCTTCTTCGAGATGCTCACGGCCCGGAAACCGTTCGTCGGCTCCTCCGCGATCGAAGTGCTGCAGGAGCACGTGAACGCGCCGGTGCCACAGCTGCCGGCCTCGCTGTCGCACCATCAGCCGCTGCTCTCGCGGCTGCTCGCGAAATCCCGAGACGCTCGCTTCGCGAGCGCGGACGAAGTACTGGTCGCGATCGCCGAGGCGCGCGAGCCCACGGAGGCCCGGACCAGCGCGGCTTGAGGCTTGACACGGTTCGGTCATGAAGGTGCAATGCGGGCCCGAAGCTTGCTGCCCCCGCTGGGCCCTCGAGAAGACCCGTTCCGCGCATGCACCTCGTCGACACGACCCTCTTCTATTCGCCTACGAGCGGCGGCGTCAAACGCTATCTCACCGCCAAGCACTCGTGGCTCGCAGCGCATGGGTCGTGGACGCACTCCATCCTCGTGCCGGGCGGGACGGATCGCATGGAGCGCGGCGGCATCTGCACCGTGGCCGGCTCTCTCGTACCGGGTACGTTCAACTATCGTCTGCCGCTCAACCCACGCCGCTGGGCCTCGCTGCTCGATGCGCTCGAGCCGGACATCATCGAAGCAGGCGATGCGTTCCATCCCGCGTGGTGCGCGTCGCGCGTCGCGCAGCGACGTGGCATTCCGCTGGCAGCGTTCTACCACTCGAATCTGCCACAGATCATCGGCCGGCGCTTCGGCGCGCTGAGCGAACGCGCAGTTGGGCGCTACGTCCGCTGGCTCTACAGCCGCTACGATGTGGTATTTGCTCCAAGTCGCTATATGTGCTCATACCTCGACAGCCTGGGTGTGCAGCGCACGGCGCATCAGCCGCTCGGCGTCGACGCTGAAATCTTCTCGCCGGAGCGCCGTACGCTCGATCTGCGTGCCAGGCTCGGGCTGCCTCGTGAAACGCGCCTACTGGCCTATGCGGGACGTTTCGCGGGCGAGAAGAATCTACCGGTAATGCTCCAGGCCTTCGCGCGGCTGGGCGATCCGTACCATCTGCTGCTCATCGGTGGAGATCGCGAAGCGCGCCCTACGCCGAACATCACCATGCTGCCTTACCGGCGGGATAGCGTGGAGCTCGCGCAATGGCTGGCATCCTCGGATGCGCTGGTGCATGCGGGCACGAAAGAGACCTTCGGCCTGGTGGTGCTCGAAGCCATGGCCTGCGGCAGGCCCGTCGTCGGCGCGCGCGCCAGCGCCATTCCGGAAATCATCGACGAGCAGGTTGGCATGCTGGCCGAGCCTTCCAGTGCGGCAAGCCTGGCGGAAGCCATCGTGGCGCTCTACGAGCGGGATCTCGAGGCCGTGGGTGCGGCCGCGCGCGCGCGCGTGCTGCAACACTTCACCTGGGCACAGGCATTCGAGTCGCAGCTGAACACCTATCTGAGCCTCGTCGGCGCGCCACAACCCAGCACCTCGCGAGAGCTGGCCATTCCCGCTTCCGGCTGATCGCCGTGGGGCCGAGCGCGCCTGCCCTGAATGGGTCGCAGGCCAGCCGCGTCTCGCCCGCGCGGCAATTACTTCATCAGCAGCGCGCGTGCCCACGGGCGCCGCGCCAGAGCCAAGGCAATTCGCCAGAAGAATCGCTTGCGCCACGGAACAGCGCGACCAGGAATGGTGTCGTAGAATTT
>JBGAIL010000307.1:0-2906 GCA_044225565.1 Steroidobacteraceae bacterium
TCTACATCGTGTGCGTGGCCTTGTCGCCCGAAAGAGCCCCCGCGAGATAGTTCTCGATCTTCTTCTGCGTCTGCCCGCGATCCTGCTCGCTGAACTGCACCCCGATGCCGGCCGTGCGCTTGCCCTGGGCGCCCTTCGGCGTCACCCAGATGACCCGCCCGGCCACGGGCAGCTTCTCATCCTCGCCCATGAGGTTGAGCAGCATGAACACCTCGTCGCCGAGGCGGTAATTGCTGTTCGTCGGGATGAAGAGCCCGCCGTTGCGCACGAAGGGCATGTAGGCGAGGTACAGCGCGCTCTTGTCCTTGATGGTGAGCGTGAGCAGACCCGGCTTGTTGGCACCCGTGCGCAAGATTGACCTTTACGAAAGCGATAGGGCTCAGTGCTTCCCGGCCACCAGGCGGCGCAGCAGTCCCTCGAGGGCGAGCGACTTGTTGAGCGGCGAATCGAGAGCCGCCTTCAGCTCGCGCACGCCGTCCATCAGCTCGAAAAGCCCCCGTAGTTTCGGGGGCGAGGCCGCGCGTGGCAAGTGTGCAGGCGCACGAATTTCGACAGCGGCGACCGACACTCCCGCTTCCGTACGGATGCGGTCCGTGAGCCAGTTCTCAAAGCATCGCAGCCGCAGCGCGAAATCGCTGCGGCTCCACCGCTCAGCGGTGGATACGGGGTCGGCCACGCCCGACGCCAGCTCCTCCAGCGAGCGCCGCATCTCGCCACCCAGCTGAGGAATCGCCTTCGCGTCTGCGGCCGCCGCGGCGAGCGGTGCCTCGCCCAGTACGTCGAGCACGGCATCCCAGTCTCCTTCACCGCACGAGGCGCGCAGCCAGGAGATGCTTTGCGCACGGGCAGGAGCGCGGACCCGTATTCGCTGGCACCGGCTGAGAATGGTGACCGGCAGCCGCGAAGGCTCGCTCGCCACGAGGATCAGCAGCGTATGGGCAGGCGGCTCTTCCAGCGTCTTCAGCAGCGCGTTCGCCGCGAACCGGTTGAGCGAGTCTGCGGGCGACAGGATGCCGACCTTGTAGCCGCCCTGATGGCTCGTGAGCGCCAGCTCCGAAGCCAGCTCGCGCACCTGCTCGATCTTCAGCTGCTGCGAATCCTCGATCGGTCGCACCGGGACGATGTCGGGATGATGACCCGATGCCGCACGCTGGCAGCTCGCACAGGATCCGCACGGCGCGGCAGCCGGCCTCTCGCAAAGCACGAGCCGCGCAGCCCATTCCGCGAGCCATTCACCCCCGGCGCCCGGAGATTCGTGAACCAGCAGCGCATGCGGCAGGCGCCCAGCCGCGTGCGCCGCGGCGAGGGATGCCATGACGGGCTCCAGCCAGCTCGGCGCTCGCACCTCTCTCAGCTCCTGCCCGCCAGCAGGGATTCGAGCACCGCATCGACCTGCTTCTCGACCTGCTCCAGCGCGACTCCTGCATCGATCACGCGAATGCGCTCCGGCTCCGCGCGGGCGAGATCCAGGTAGGTCGCACGGACGCGCTCGAAGAACGGCTCGCGCTCGGATTCGAAGCGATCGGCCGCCGCATCGCCCGCTCGCACCTTGGCCCGCTCGAGCCCGATGGCTACGGGAAGATCGAGCAGCAGTGTGCGGTGCGGCGTGAGATTGCCGTGAATCTCGCCAGCGAGCTGCTCGATCCACTTCAGGCTCACCCCGCGGCCTCCGCCCTGGTAGGCACGCGTGGCGTCCGTGAAGCGATCGCACACCACCCAGTCGCCACGCGCCAGCGCCGGGCGGATGAGATTGTCGAGATGCACGCTGCGGGCCGCGAACATCAGCAAGGTCTCCGCCTGGGGCGTCATGTGCTCGTCGCCATGATCGAGCACGATCTGGCGCATCCGCTCGGCCAGCGGCGTGCCGCCAGGCTCGCGCGTCATGACCACGGGCCGCCCGCGCGCACGAAGCTTGTCGCGCACGATGCGGGCCACGGTCGACTTGCCGGCGCCCTCGATACCTTCAAGCGTGATGAACAGACCTTCGCTCACGGTTCCCCCGATGTCCGCGCCGGCCTCGCGGCGGCGCCTGCCTGGTTGCGCAATCGCGCAAGATAGCGCCGGACGGCCTCGTTGTGCTCTTCCAGCGTCTTCGAAAAATAGTGCGCGCCGGTGCCATCTCCGATGGCCACGAAATACAGCGCGCCCGTCTCCTCGGGCTGGGCCACTGCCATCAGCGATTCCTTCCCTGGCAGCGCGATCGGCGTGGGCGGCAACCCTGCGCGAGTGTACGTGTTGTAAGGCGTGTCCGTCGTGAGGTCTCGCGTGCGGATATCGCCATCGAACCGCACACCCATGCCGTAGATCACCGTCGGGTCGGATTGAAGGCGCATGCCGATACGCAATCGGGAGATGAACACGCCGGCAATCTTCGCGCGCTCGGCGGCCAGTCCCGTTTCCTTTTCCACGATGGAAGCGAGGATGAGCGCCTCGTCCGCAGAGCGCAGCGGCAGGCCCTCCCGATGCCGCTTCCAGGCATCATCCAGCGCGCGCCGCATGCTGACGTGGGCCATCTTGAGGATATCGACGTCCGGGGTGCGCGCGGCGAACCGGTAGGTATCCGGGAAAAACCGGCCTTCCGGCAGCTGGCCCGCGCTGCCGATGGCGATCATCGCCTCCGCGTCGGACTTGCCCTTCAGCGTCGCATCGACCGCCGGATGCGCCTCCAGCGCGCGTCGCAACGCTGCGAAAGTAGAGCCCTCCACCACCGTCAGCTGCTCGAGCACGACGGCGCCCTGCTCCATCAGGCGTACGACCTCTGCGGCGCTGGCGCCAGCTGGAAAGTCGTATGTGCCGGCCTTCACCTTCGGATGCCGCCCCCGGGCGCGAAGCGCGAGCTCAACCAGCCTGGGACCGCTCAATACCCCGCGCTGCGCCAGCAGGCCGAACGTGGACCGTACGCTCGA
>JBGAIL010000063.1:0-23399 GCA_044225565.1 Steroidobacteraceae bacterium
AACGGCGCCGGGTTCGAGGTGACCACGGCAGGGGGCTGGGAGGCGGCCCTCGAGGCGCTTCAAAAAGAGTTCACTCCCATCGTGATCGTGGACCGCAACATGCCGGGCATGGACGGCCTCGCACTGTGCCGCAGCATCCGGGAGCGAAGCTACCCCGGATACGTTTATCTGATGCTGCTCACCGCGCAGGCCACGGAGGAGGACATCCTCGGTGGCCTGGAGGCAGGCGCCGACGATTACCTGAGCAAGCGGGCGTCGTCGGCGCAGCTGGTCGCCAGGCTGCGCACGGCGCGCCGCATCCTGTCGCTGGAACACTCGCTGAAGAGCGCGCTCGATGAGCGGCGGCGCATGGCGATGACGGACTCGCTCACGGGAGCGCACAATCGTCGCTACTTCATGCGCCATCTCGCCAGGGAGCTGAAGGAATTGCGGCCCCCGGAAGCGGACCTCGCCCTGCTGTTGATGGACATCGACCACTTCAAGCGTGTCAACGACCGCCATGGCCATGCCGTGGGCGACGAAGTGCTCATCGAGTTCGTCAGGCGCATCGGCTCGGGGCTGTCGCGGGACATGGACTGGTGCGCGCGCCTCGGCGGCGAGGAGTTCGCCGTAGTGCTGCCCGAAACGAACGTACAGGGTGCGGCGAAAGTGGCCGAGAAGCTGCGCGCCCGCATCGCCGCCACGCCGATGAATACCGGCGCCGGCCCCATAGCAGTGACGGCGAGCGTCGGAGTGAGCACGGCGGGTACGTTGCCGCCCGGCCAGGAGCCCAGTGCGGAGACTTTGCTGGGAGAGGCCGACCAGGGGCTGTATGCGAGCAAGAACGCAGGGCGGAATCGGGTGACGCTGCCTGGCGGCCGGTGATTCGAAAGGAGGCGGTCATGGACCGCGCGAGTCTGAGAACGGTGCTGTACGTGGACGACGAGCCGGACATCCGCCAGGTGGTCGAGCTTTCGCTCGGCCTGGTCGAGGGGCTGCACGTGCACACCTGCGACTCCGGCGAGGGCGCGCTCGAGCGCATCCCGTCCCTGAGGCCGGATCTCGTGCTGCTCGACGTCATGATGCCCGGCACCGATGGGCCGACGACGCTCGGGCGAATGCGGGCCGACCCGGACATGTCGCGCATTCCGGTGGTCTTCATGACGGCGAAGGCGATGCCCCAGGAAGTGGCGCGCTTTCAGCAGCTCGGCGCCGCCGGAGTGATCGCGAAGCCGTTCGATCCCATGCAGCTCGGCAGCCAGGTGCTCGCCCTGTGGGAGAAGCTGTGATGAGCGACCAGGATGCCGTCCGCGGCAAGCTGCAACAGCTCGCCGGGCGATTCATCAAGCGCACGGCGGAAGAGCTCGTCACGCTCAAGGGCCTCATCGAGAGCGCACGCTCGGGCGATGCCGATTCGCTCGCGCAGCTGCGCCATCTCGCACACCGCATGCACGGCACCGGCGCCACGCTCGGCTTCACGGACATCGGCGAACAGGCCGGCATCATCGAGCGGCTCACCGACGGCAGGCCCTGCGATTTCGACGGCCTGGCCACGAGCGCGGCGCGCATCGAGGAGCTGCTGCGCGCCGCGGCGGCGAAGAACGGCGTAAGCCTCTGATCCGTCTGCGTCAGTACCGCCAGCCCCGATGCTCGGGAATGTTGGTGCCCGGCCGGGCGATCAGTTACCATGCGCGCCCTCGTGTGGGGCGGTAGCTCAGTTGGGAGAGCGTCGCGTTCGCAATGCGAAGGTCGAGGGTTCGATCCCCTTCCGCTCCACCATCATGAGCGCCCATCGCGTGGCGCTGGTGCTGCTCGCGCTGGCAGCCACTCCTGAAGCACAACCGGCCTGGGACGTCTCCGCGCCACGCGGCATGACGCGGGACATCGATTTCACCACCAGCGAAGGCACGATCCAGGCGCTGGACCTGTCGCCCGACGGCCAATGGATCGTGTTCGACTTGCTGGCCCACGTCTATCGGGTGCGCGCCAGCGGTGGTGACGCCGAATGCCTCACGCAGCAGAGCGGCATCGCATTGAACTACGATCCGCGCTACTCGCCTGATGGCCGGCATATCGCATTCGTCTCCGACCGGACCGGCCAGAACGGCCTGTGGGTGATGGGCAGCGACGGCTCGAACCCGCGGCAGGTCGCCGAAGGCGGGCCCTACTGGTTGCTGCAGCCGGCCTGGATGCCCGACGGGCGCTCACTGGTGGCTGCGCGGTACCTGATCCATCGCCTGTCGTCCGGGAACTGGACGGTGTCCTCGCGCATCTGGCAATACCCTCTGGACGGCTCGCCGCCCCGGAAGCTGGTGGGGGAGGGGCTCACCTACCTCGTCGCTCCGGCGGTATCGCCGGACGGGCGGTATCTCTATTACGAGCAGATGGATCAACCCGCGAGCACCGCGGACCATTTCCTGGTCAGCGGCGCTCATCACCTGCGGCGCATGAATCTGCTCAGCGGCGAGAGCGAAACCGTCACCGAGAGCAGCGCTCCCCGGCCCTACGGCTATGCGGCGGCTCCGCAGCTTTCCCCCGACGGGCGCGAGCTGTCGTTCGTGCGACGAGTGCCGTTCGCCGGGACTGCCTATCGCGAGCGGCGCTCCTCGCATTCGACGGGGCTCTGGATCCGCGATCTCGCTTCAGGTCGCGAGCGGCTCGCGCTGGTCCCCATCACTCCCGATCACTTCGATACCTCGGACGGCTACCACCTGCGTTTCTCGCCGGGCTATGCGTGGGCCCGCGACGGGCGCTCCATCGTGCTTCCGGAAGGAGGGCAGATCAGGCGCCTGGACGTTGCGAGCGGCTCAGTGACGACGATCCCGTTCTCGGCGCGCGTCCACCGCAAGATCTCACAGATGGCGCGCCCCCAGCGGCGCATCGAGGATGGAAGCTTCGATGTCCGCTTCCTGCGGCGTCCCGCAAGCTCTCCGGACGGCCGCACGCTGCTGTTCGAGGCGGTTGGCCGCATCTGGAGGATGTCGCTGCCCGACGGCGCGCCACGGCCGCTCGATCCGCGGCCGACGACGGCATTCCAGTATGCGCCTGCATGGTCGCGTGACGGCACGTGGATCGCCTTCGTGACCTGGGACGATGAGTCGGGGGGCCATCTCTGGAAGATGCGCGCAGCAGGCGGCGCGCCCATCCGGGTGAGCCGCGAGGCTGGCGAGTACCTGAACCCGGTGTGGAGTCCGGACGGCAAGGATCTCTTTGCGCTGCGCGGTTTCGGCGCCTCGCTTCGCGGGCTCACGGTACGGGACAACGAGCGATTCGGCGTTCTCCGGCTGAGCGCCGACGGCAGCTCCTCGGCCACGGTGGCCTGGGTGTCCGGCATCGTCCGCCTGGACTTCGGACCCGGAGGCCGCATCCACTACACCGAAGAGACCCGGCCTTACGATGCCGCGAACGAGGGACAGGAGTGGAACGAGTATCAGCCCCGCAAGACCCTGATATCCATGAACGTGCAGGGCGGTGATCGGCGCGAGCACGCGCACTTTCCGTTTGCCGGTCATGCGCAGATCGCGCCCGACGGCCGCCACATCGTGTTTCACGAAGCTCACAACCTGCTGATGGCGACGATGCGCGCCGGCGACGCACCCGGGTCGCCGTTCTTCGACCGCAGTGCGGCGGGCTCGTCCGTCCAGTGGCTCACGAGGCGCGGCGGTCTCGACGCGCGCTGGCTCGATGCGGGAACGGTGGAGTTCGTGAGCGGGAATCTCTACCAGCGCTACGACATGGCGAGCGGAAAGACACGTTCGACGACGATTCGTCTGCGCGTGCCGCGCGAGCAGCCGCATGGACGGCTGGTGTTCCGCGGCGCTCGTGTGCTCACCATGAGAGACCGTGCGGTACTGTCGGATGCCGATGTTGCGATCGCTGGCACCCGCATCTCATGCGTCGGGGTGTGCAGGCCCGGGCCGGCAGACAAGATCATCGATGCGCGGGGCAAGACCATCATCCCGGGGCTCATCGACGCACACGCGCATCCGCCGTGGGACGGCGACATTCATCGTCAGCATCACCCGAGGCTGGCGATCTACCTGGCATATGGCGTCACCACGGTGTTCGATCCGTCTGCGGAGGCGGAAGGTGTCTTCCCCTCGAGCGATCTGATTGCGGCCGGAAAGCTTCGAGGCCCGCGCGTGCTCACCACCGGGCCGGCGCTGGTCTCCACGGGCGACATCAGGCCGATTCGCGACTATGAGGACGCGCTCGACGATGTGAGCCGGCTTGCCTCCTGGGGTGCGGTTTCCGTGAAGCAGTACACGCAGCGGCGGCGCGACCAGCGACAATGGATCGTCGAGGCGGCGCGCGCGAATGGCTCGGTCGGGGTGACGGGTGAGCGCCTCAATCTTTACTACGATCTCGGCATGATCATGGACGGCCAGACCGGCTGGGAGCATCCGATCACCGAGCATCCCACGTATCGCGACGTCGCGAGGTTCATCGCGCAATCCGGCGCCAATCACACGGCAGCGATGCAGACTGCCGGGCAGGGGCTCGAGGCGTCGGAGTACTGGCAGGCGCGCACCGACCTGCTGCACGACGAAAAATTCCTGCGGTACACGCCTTGGCGCGAGCTGGAGCGGTTCTCCGACTTCAAACGCCGGCCGCTCGAGGAATACCCGATCCTGTACTGGACCGAGACGGACAAGGACATCCTGCGCGCGGGAGGAAGCGTGTCCGCCGGCGCGCACAGCAAGTGGGACGGCATCGGCCTGCATCGCGAGATCTGGACGTTCGCGACGGCGCTCACTCCCATGGAGTCGCTGGAGACGGCGACGTTGAATCCGGCCCGCTATCTCGGCTTCGATCGCGATCTGGGCACGATCGAGCCCGGCAAGCTCGCCGATCTCCTCGTGCTGAACGCCGATCCTCTCGAGGACATCCGCAACACCGCGGACATCGCGTACGTCGTTCAAGGAGGCCACGTATACGATGACGACACTCTGGACCGGGTATGGCCGGACTCCACGCCCTACGGCGTGCGTCCGTGGTCGTTCGAAGGCATGTGCCCGCGCCGTGCGGCCGGGGAGACGGTGCTCGCGCGAGCCTGTATGCTTCCGCTTCCACGGCCTCCACAGGGCTCCGTCCCGCCCGACGTGGACCGACCAAGCCCGCCCCCGTAGCTCAGTGGATAGAGCGACCGCCTCCTAAGCGGTAGGTCGTCGGTTCAACTCCGGCCGGGGGCGCCATTCATCGACTGGCTGCAACAAGACTGGCTCGCGACGGGGTGACTCGGCTACCGGCCAGGATCCCGCGCCACGGACAGTCCGCCGTCCGGGGTCTCGGCGATGACCACGGGCAAGGCAATGGAGAGGGCTTTCAGCCATGCCTCGCGGTTGCCCAGATTGAGCGTGCCGGTGAACTGCAGGTCGCCCGTTGCCTCGTCGGCGACGTCGATCCGTCGACCGCTGTAACGGTCGATGTCCGCCAGCACGTAACGCAAGGGCTCGTTGCGGTACGAACGACGTCCATCGAGCCAGCTCGTCGCCAGGGAAGCTTCCGCAGGCGTCAATGGACTGAGCGATCCCTCGCCGAGATCGGTGACGGCTTCGCCGGCGGAGAGCTGCGCGACGGGTCTCCGTGATCTGCGCCCTTCGCGGAAAGAAGAGTCCCGCTGCAACCCTTCCGTTTCGCCTTCCAGAGAGCCGGGCGCGACGGCGGCAGTCACCTCCACCTTGCCTTCGGTGACGGCCACCACCGTGCGGTTCTCGCTCCTGCGCACGTTGAAAGCCGTTCCCACCGCGCGCACCCGCGTGCTGCCCGCGAGCACCGTAAAGGGCCGCAACGCGTCCTTTGAAACCCTGAAATAGCCCTCGCCGCGGACGAGCACGAGCGTCCGCTCCCCGGAAGCGAGCTCCACATTCAATATCGAGCCCGCATCGAGCGTGATCCGCGAGCCTTCGGGCAGCTCGATTTCCCGCCGCTCTCCGGGAGGAGCGCTGTAGCTGTAGGTGCCGTGCTGCGCACGATGGTTGCCCAACATCCAGGGCACTGCAGCCAGGAGGCCCATCATCGCGATGCCCGCCGCGAGCGCGTATCTCTTCATCCATGTCCTGGCGGAGGGCGGCGGGAATGTGGCGGGCGACGGCGGGCGATCCCGCCACTCCTCCACGGACACGGAGCCATCGTAGTCGTCCGCGGCCAGCTCTTCGTCCGAAGGCAGAGGGGGAGCGATCGGGGTCCTCAACCGCAGAAACGTCTCTTCGATTTCCGCGTACGCCGTCCGATGCGCCGTGGAAGCATTCATCCAGCGCTGCCATTCGAGAAACACGCGCGCATCGGTCGCGTCGTCCTGCAAGCGCAGGAACCATCGCGCAGCATCGTCGATGTGGGTCCGGTTGCTCATTCGCTGCCGCCTGCAGCCAGCAGCCGCTTGCGGCAAAAAACCAGCGCGCGCTCCACGTACAGACGCACCATCCTTTCGGACAGGTTCATGAGCTCCGCGACGTGCCCGATCTCGTGTCCGTGGAACCGGTGCATGATGAAGGCATACCGGCATTTCGGCGGCAGCTCATCGAGCGCTTCGAGCACGCTCTCGACCTGTTGACCCGCGGCGACACCGGATTCCGGTGAGGGGGAGACCTCGACGTCGTCGAAGAAGCCGAGCTGGTCGATGCGCCGCCGCCGTGCCTGGCTCTTCATGCGGTCGGCGGCGAGATTCGAGGCCGTCTTGAACAGGAATGCCTGCAGGTAGCTGATCCCGCCCGGCGCGTCGAGCTGCAGCATCCGCACGTAGGCTTCCTGTGCGACCTCCCGGGCTTCGTGCGGAGACTTCAAACGACAGGTCAGGAAGCGCAGCAGCGCTCCGTTGTGCGCGGTAAAGAGTTCCGCGATCCGCTCGCTGTGCCTTCGGGCTGCACGGGGATCATTGTCGTCCGCGACGGCTGCGTCCCCGGATTCCGGCGTCGGGGTGTCGGCGTTCCGACCGACTGGACGTCTCATCTCGGGCTCCGCAGGCATGGACTCTGGATGTAAGACGACCGGGCCTCGAAATCGTGAAACGCCCGGCAGCCCAAGCTACCTCGACGACCCGGTTGCGGGCAATCCTCCGCGCCCCGGAATGCCGTCGCACCGGGCCGGAACGGGGGCGGGTGAAAGGCATTTCACGAATCCGCGCGCGAGTCGTCCTATAGTCTTGAACTGCATGACCGCGATCCGCGGTACGGAGGAAGCGGCATAGATGGGAAAGCAGGCCCGGGTGACCCGCGCGATGGCTCTGGCGCTGACGATGGCGGCCCAGATCCTCGCCTGGCCCTTCATCGCGGGAGCCGCCGATCTGCAGACCCGACACCGCTTCGAGATCCCGGCCCAGGCGCTGGACACCGCATTGCTGGCGTTCTCCAGCCAGGCGGACGTGCAGGTGCTGATGTGGGCCGGCGTGGGATCGGATGCCCTGTCGCCGGGCGTGAGGGGCGACTTCCTGGCCGCGGAAGCCCTGGCGGCCATCCTCGACGACACCGGCTTCGCGTTCCAGGAGATCGACCGGAACACCATCGCCATCGTGCGAGGGGACGGGACGCCGCTGAAGGGAGCGGCGGCCGAGGTCAGCGCCGCGCTGCGGCTCGCGCAGCCGGATGCCGTTTTTTTTTTACCGGGCGAGGCATCCGGGAAGAGCCCGTCCCGCGAGCCCGCCGGTGACCCGAAGCGCGCGCGAGAGAACGCCGGAATCGAGGAGGTGCTCGTTTTCGGTACGCTGGAAAACCAGCTGGCCGTCGGCTCGAAGTCCGGCCAGTCGCTGCGCGAGGCGCCCAAATCGGTGTCCATCGTCACGCGCGAGCGCATCGAGGTGCAGAACCTGGATTCGCTGCTCGAGGCGCTGAACCAGACGACGGGAATCACGACGGCGAGCTACAGCTCCGTGGATCCTTTCTACTTCTCGCGCGGATTCCGCGTGCAGACCCTGCAGATCGATGGCGGAGCGCCCGCGTATACCGGGGATTTCGGCTCTTTCCTGACGCCGGACACGGCGGAGTACGAGCGGATCGAGATGCTGCGGGGCGTGGACGGCATCTACAGCGGCGCCGGTGAGCCGGGTGGCGTCATCAACCTGGTGCGCAAGCGCGCGAAGGCCGAGCCCGGTGCGCGATTCGCGCTTTCCAGCGGCCGCTGGAACCTCCTGCGCGGCGAGGCGGATGCGACCGGGCGATTGACTTCCGACGACCGGCTGCGCGGCCGCATCGTGGGCGCATACGAAGACAAGGGCTATTTCTACGAGCGCGGCGAGTCGTCCAAGGCGCTCGTCTTCGCCACGCTGGATTTCGATCTGACGCCCTCGACCCTGCTGATCGCCGGGGCCAGTTACGAGCGGCGCAGGGAAGACGGGTACGCCGTCCAGGGTTTCCCCCGATACGCCGACGGCAGGGATCTGGAAGCGCCGCGGAGCATGGCGTTCAATCCGGACTGGGCCTATTTCCACTTCGTCACCAGCGAGGCGTTCCTGCGCGCCGAGCAGCGATACGGCACGAGCGGCACGCTCAGGCTCAACGTCACGCGGCTGGCCCAGGACAGCCGCGATCGCCAGGTCATCGCGATTGGCGCCGTCGATCCGGTGACGCTGCTCGGGCCGCGAGCGAGCTCCCGGGCCAGCGACCACGACTCGCGGCAGGATCTGCTGGACCTCTCCGCGACCGGCACCCTGCATCTGTTCGGCCGTGAATATCCCTATACGCTCGGCGCAGACCATTCGCGTCTGGACGATGACGGTTACAAGACCTACACGCTGCCTGGCTACGACAACGTCACCGGCCCGCTGCTCGACGTGTTCCACTTCGATCCGTCGACCTACCCGAAGCCCGCCGAGGTGCTGTCGGGCTACTACCCGCGGTTCGAACAGAAACAGGGCGGCCTCTACGGCAGCATCGGGTTGCCGCTCGCCGGGCGGCTGCGGCTCACGCTGGGCGGGCGCTATGGCGAGTACGGCTTTCATCAGGTCGGACAGGTCGTGGCGCCCAACGGCAGCCATGGCGCTCCGCAAACGCTGCGGTACCGGGACAGCCGGTTCATTCCGAGCGTCGCACTGAAGCTGGATCTCGCCAGGCACTGGGGCGCCTACGCGAGCTACGCGGAAACGTTCCAGTCCCAGGGCAGCAAACGGCAGTCGCCGCTGCTCGACTCGTCGCTGCGGCCGGTGACCGGCGAGGGGTTCGAGGTGGGGGTCAAGGGTCAGGCGCTCGGGGTCGTCAACACAGCGCTCTCCCTGTATCGCATCGAGCGCCGCGGCGAAGGGACCGCGGATCCGGCCCATCCTCCCGAAGTCGCCACCGATGGCTCCTCGTGCTGCTATCTGGCGCAGGGCAACGTGACCAGCGAGGGATTCGACGCCGAGATGAGCGGCATGGTGCTGCCGGGTCTGCAGTTGTCCGCGGGCTATGCCTTCGGGCAGACCTCTTTCAGCGACGAGGCCGCCAGCCCGGTGTACTACTTCGGATTCACCCCCAGGCATCTCCTCAAGGTGTGGAGCGCCTGGCAGCTGCCGGGCCGCCATTCCGCGTGGAGCGTCAGCGTGGGAGTCCTCGCCCAGTCGAGCACCTACGTGATGGGGGACGTGATCGATGGAAACGGCGTCACCCGGCGCCATCGCTTCGAGGAGAGCGGCCGCGCGATCTGGAATGCGTCGGTGCAGCGGCGCTGGAACGACACCTGGAGCATCGGACTGTACGGGGACAATCTGACGGACGAGAAGTACTACACCGTGCTGGGTGACACCCGTCGCAACAATGTCTACGGCACTCCTCGCAGCTACGTCCTGACGCTGCGGGGCCGGTGGTAGCGGCGGGACGCCGCCCGCTGCCGGCTCGGCCGCGAGAGCCATGAAGAACACGCATTTCGGAGCCGATACATGAGAGAACGATGCAACGCCACGCCCGCGGGCAAGGCGGCAAGCCTGGTACTCCTGGCTTTCATCGCCGCCATGCTCGATGAGCCGGTGGCTGGCGCAGCCACCGCCGCGCCCATCCCGATGAAGGATCGTTACGAGAGGGCGGCGGAGTTCCTTCCGTGGCGCATCGGGCGATACGTGCACGGGGCGCGGCTCGATCCTCACTGGAGCGCGGATGGCCGCAGCCTCTGGTTCGAGGAAGATACCGCGCAGGCTGCCCGCCACTGGCGCGTGGACCTGGGTGCCCTGCGCAAGAGCCCGCTCCACGCCCGGCCTTCCGAATCGAATGCCCGGCCGGAGGAGGCGCGCGCGCTGCATGCAGGCTGGCTGGCATCGCCCAACGGGCGATGGGCCGTCCGTCTCGAAGGGAATCAACTCATCCGCATCGACCTGCGCAGCGGTGCACAGAATCCCCTGACGAGCGATGGCGTGCCGGATCATCGCTACGGCAGCCTCCGCTCCGCGATCACTCTTTCCGAGAAGATCGCAGAGACGCCTGACGAGCCCGACGGCGTCTGGTCGCCCGACGGCGACCGCCTCCTCACGTATCGGGTCGACGAGCGCGCGCTCTACAAGATGCCGTTTCTGGTGGCCACCGTGCCCGGCGCCAAACATCAGCTGCCGTGGGCATACTTTCAGAATGCGACGTTCCGCTACAGCCAGAAGATGTCGCGCGCCGAGCTCATCGTCTTCGACATGCGCGATGGCGGGCGCGTCGATCTCGACGTGCCGAAACCTTACGTCATCGCCAACAACGGGGCCAGCTGGAGCCGGGACGGCAGGAGCGTCTTCGTCGGGCTTTCCAATCCCGACGGCATGACCTCGACCGCCTATGCGGTCGATGCCGCGACCGGTCGCTCCCGCCCGCTGGTCACCGACTCCGCGGAATCCGAGATCCATTCGCACAAGCGCTTCTCCTATCTCGACGGCGGCCGGCAGGTCATCGTGTATTCGATGCGTTCCGGCTGGGGACACCTGTATCTGCACGATGGTGCGACGGGCCGGCTGGTGAGGCCGCTCACGAAAGGGGAATGGGCGGTCAGCGACGTCGTCAGGGTCGATGAGCCGCACCGCTGGATCTACTTCGCGGGCAGGGGCCGCGAACGGGGCCACCATCCGGATCACTCGCATCTCTACAGGGTATCGCTCGATGGCGGCGAGCCCGTGCTGCTCACTCCGGAGGATGCGCAGCACGAGGTGGCGTTTTCGCCGGATGGTCGATGGTTCATCGACACTCACTCCACGATCACCACGCCACCCGTCCACGTGCTGAGGAGTGCGGACGGCCGCTCTTCCCTGGAGCTGATGCGAGCCGACATCACCGGGCTCGAGGCGCTGGGCTGGAAGCCGCCCGTGCCCTTCACCATACGCTCCACCGACGGCGTGTCCGATCTCCACGGCGTGCTCTATCTGCCGTACGACCTGGACGAAGCGCGCTCCTATCCGGTCATAGAGTCCGGCTATTTCGACGGCGATTTCATCCAGTGGAAATTCCTGACCACGCTGCCGTGGCACGGCAGCGCGCTCGCCATGGCGCAGCTCGGTTTCGCCGTGATGGAGTTCGAAGGGCGCGAGGCATTCTTCCGTTCCAGGAAGCACTACCTGCACTTCGAGGATCCGCGAGCCACGGAGCCCGGGTTCTACGACGACCACATCCTGGCGATCCGCCGGCTCGCGCAGAGATATCCG
The DNA here is from genome assembly GCA_044225565.1 of Steroidobacteraceae bacterium. Lineage (GTDB taxonomy): Bacteria > Pseudomonadota > Gammaproteobacteria > Steroidobacterales > Steroidobacteraceae > CAVXAE01. The sequence continues at coordinate 11,552 of JBGAIL010000063.1, forward strand.
TTTCTCGACGTCAGCCGGATCGGCGTGTACGGGCATTCCAATGGAGGCTGGCGCGCGGCCCGGGCGCTGCTCCAACACCCGGAGTTCTACAAGGTAGGCGTGGCGGCCGCGGGCAGTCACGACTACGGCATCTGGCGGGCCACCAGTCCCGCTCCTCCGGGCAGGAAGGAATTCGATTTCCCGACGAACATGGAGATCGCGGGAAACCTTCGCGGCAAGCTGCTCCTGATGCACGGCCTCATCGACGACAACGTGCACGTCGCGCAGACCCTGCAGCTGGCGCAGGCGCTGATCGACGCGGGAAAGCGGTTCGACATGCTGATTCTCCCGGAGAAGAACCACAGGAATCTCTGGTGGAGCGGGTACGCGAATCTCAGGACGTGGGATTACTTCGTGGAGAACCTGCTGCACGAGCCGCCTCCGCCGGACGTCGTGCTGCCCGAGCCCGCGTCGGTGCCCGGCAGCAGGTGACGTCCGCGAGGAATGGCGCGGTGCCCGGCATCCGGGCGCGTGGCTGGACGCCGTCCGATCGAGAAACCATTTCACGAATCGGGAGGTGAGTCGTCCTATTGAGCAGCCACCGTGAGGACCCCATGCACAACTCCAGATCGCCGTCCCCGTCCCTCCTCGCCGACAAGCAGACGGCGGTTGCCTTCCGCGTAGCGCCGGCGCTCGCCATGGCGGCCATGCCGCTCATGGCGCAGGACCACAACGCGGAAGTGGATGCATCGTCGGGCCCGGACGTCGAGGAGGTTCTGGTCTCCGGCTCCCGGCTGAAGACCAACTCCACCGCCACCAAGACGCCGATGACCATCCGGGAGACGCCGCAGGCCATCTCGGTGATCACGGCGGAATCGATCGAAGCCCGGTTCGCCCAGGACACCCTGAGCGCGATCGAGCTCTCCTCGGGCGTCTCGCCCGGCTCGACCGCGCCCGGGGCCTTCGCGGGTCGCGGCTTTCGCGGCGACCGCTTCGCCATGCGGGGTCAGGAAGGCAGCGTCCGCTCCGACGGGTTCGCCTTCGGCGGATCGCTTTCCTCCTTCGATCCGGCCGCCTTCGAGCGCATCGAGGTGGTGAAGGGTCCCGCGGGCTTCTACGGCCAGGGATCGCTGGGCGGATTCATCAATCTGGTGCGCAAGAAACCCAAGGACGCGTTCGCAGCGAGCATCTCCGCGCAGGCGGGCTCCTTCGACACCTACCGTATCGATGCCGACATCACGGGTGCGCTGGATGAGGCGCGCCGTTTCGCAGGCCGCCTGAACGCAGGCTACAACGACGCGGGGTCCTTCGTGGATGGCGTCGAGACCGAGACCCGGCTCCTCGCTCCGAGCCTCGAGGCGCGAATCGGCGAGCGCACCCGCGTCCTGCTGCAGCTGTGGTCCCAGGAAACCGACTACGTGCCCAATCCGGGCGTACCCACCCACCTGAGCGGCGACCGCATCGAGGTTGCGAACGTGCCCTGCTCGTTCTTCTTCGGCGTGCCCAGCCGGAAGAAATCCAACGAGGACATCCTCGACGCCATCGTGCAGGTGTGGATCACCAGTTGAGCGACCGCTGGCTGGCGAGCCTGCTGTTCCAGAGCGGCAAGGACGACACGCGGCTGATCTTCGATACGGCGGTTTCGATTTCGGCGGCACGGGCGAGTTTCCACATGTACGCCAACACCCAGCAGGTCAATTGTGGACCTGCTGACCGGCGAGCTGCGCCTGGCGGAAGCTTCGACGCTGGGCGCGAGCACCAGGTGCCGCTGGGCGTTGAGCGCAACCGCCTGGAGGACGACTACCGGGCGCGATACGCCTATCTCGGCCCCGCCAACCTGTATGCGGGCAATTTCGCGGATGCCGGCGTGGGCAATGCCGACAATCTGACGCCGTACGCCGATGCCACGACCACCACTTCCAGCAAGGCCGCATATGCCCAGACGGTGCTCAGCGTGGGCCGAGCGCACCCGGCTCCTGCTCGGTGTGTCCGCTACGACCGCGTGGATTCCGGGAGGAACGACCGATTCCGCAACGCCCGCAGCGAGCAGGTGGATCACGCCTGGACGCATCGCCTCGGCCTGAGCCACGATTTCACGGATCACCTCACGGGCTATGCCGTCTGGGCGCAGTCCTTCACCCCCGTCTCGGGCACTCTCAGGTCCGGCGGGCTGCTCGAGCCGGAGACCGGGACAGGCTATGAGGCGGGACTGAAGACCGAATGGCTCGACGGCCGGCTGGATGCGACGTTGTCGGCGTACCAGCAGGACCTGACCCATCGGCCGCTCACGGACCCAAACAACGGCCCGGGCGAGAACTTCAGCATCTCCGCCGGACTGCATCGCACCCGCGGCGTCGAAGCCGAGGTGAACGGCTCGCCGCTGCCGGGACTGACGCTGGGCGTGGCGGCCACCTGGATGACCAACGAGTTCCTCGACCGGCGGGATCCGAACTACGGCCTTTCGAACGACGATTCGGTCGGGCGGCACTTCGGCGCCTACGCGAGCTACGAGCTGCAGTCGGGAGTCATGAAGGGGCTCAGCTTCGGCGCCACCCTGGTGAGCTACGGCGATCGCGCATATCGACTGGCCGAGGCATCGGGCAGGTCTACGCGGACGGCTACGAAAGGCTCGATCTCAGCGTCGCGTACAACGGCTTCGAGACAGTGGAGCTGTCCCTGCACGTGCGCAACGCGCTCGATGACCCTCTCGAGCGCGCTGAAGACGCTCTTCAACAACTTCTACGGCGCGCCGCGCGCCGTCCTGGCTCGCGTGAAATATCGCCTGTGGCCGATGGGGTCTGGTCGTCCGCAACTGGGCGCGCCAGACGGTTAGCACTGCCGCTGACGGCAGCGGTCAACATGGCGCTCGATGCTGGAGACGTGGATTCCGCTCTGCAGCTGTGCACGACGCGTCTCGCGCAGTCTTCCGAAGATGCGAAGCCTACCGGCATCTGGGAAGGTGTTGTGCATGCCGCCAGAGGTGAGCGTCTGGCTGCAGTCGGCGCTGCCAGGCGTGCGTGCCAGCTCGCGCCGGACGATGCCAAATGCTGGTGTGCGCTGGGGCAGGTCTACGCTCTGCTCGATGAGCTGGAGAACGCCGCCCGATGGCTGGCGACGAGTGGAGATCGATACGCTCGCCGAGGGGCGGCACAACCTGGGCACCGCGATGAAGCAGTTCACGCAAGGCGCTGCTCGCCGCCCTGAAGAATGCGCTGCTGATCGATCCGGCCCGTGCCGAGACCTATCCGACCTCTTTGGGCGCTCTCGTGGTCGAAGCCGGCCGCTTCGAAGACGCGCTGGAATGCCTGGAGCGCGCCTTCAGGCACGATCGCAGGATGCCGGGCACGCGCAGCCGCCTCGCCTGGCAGCTGCTGGACCGTGGAAAGGTGGCTCGCGCAGGGTCGGTTCCGGGAATCGGTGGCGATGGATCCCACCCATGTGGAGGGCTGGCTGGGCCTCGGGCGTACCCTGGAAGACGTAGGGAGGGCGGTGCGCGGGGTGCCTATTTGAACGTGCTGCGCCGTCGTCCGGACCATGCTCTGGCTCTGAGCCAGTACCTGGCTGCTGAGACGACGGCGCGCCGCGCGGCCGATGGCGAAGCGGCGTTCTGGCTCGCGCGTGCGGAAGCGGCGCTGGACGATGATTCGGTCAGGGACGAGGCGAAAGCACTGATCGGCTATGGCGTGGCCAAGTACCACGACCGCAGCGGAAGCCATCGGGCGGCGGCGCGCGCCGGCCAGCTGGCCAACGCTGCGCGAAGGCGGACTGCCGGACCGATGGAGCGCGACGTGCTGCGTGCTCGCGTCGATGCTCTGATCGACACTCACACTGCGGAGTTCTTCCACGCGCGCCGCAGATTCGGGCTCGGCACCGACCAGCCGGTATTCATAGTCGGATTGCCGCGCTCGGGAACCACGATGACCGAGCAGATCCTCGCGGCTCACCCCCTCATGCATGGCGCGGGTGAGCTGCCGACGCTCGGCCGGCTGGCGGCCTCCGTGTCGGGCAAAGACCGCCCCTCGTGGCAGGCGGCCAGCCGGCTCGATGAGCCGGGCAGCCGCCAGGTGGCCGGCGAATATCTCCGCGCCTTGCGCGACGGTTGTCCCAGGGGGCTGCTGCGGATCGCCGACAAATCACCGTTCAACTTCTTCCAGCTCGCCTTTGCCGCCGTGCTGTTCCCTGCCGCACGGGTGGTGCATTGCCGTCGCTCCGCGGCCGACAACGCGCTGTCGATCTGGATGGAGAATTTCGCAGCGGATCAACGCTACGCGACGGATTTCGACGACCTGGCATTCCTGCGGTCCGAGTACGAAAGATTGATGGCGCACTGGCATCGGGTGCTGCCGCTGCGGATCCTGGATCTGCAGTACGAGGAGACGGTGGCCGGCGTCGAGCGCCAGGCGAGGCGATTGCTCGATTTCCTGGAAGTGCCCTGGGACGACCGCTGCCTCGAGTTCCACGAGCACACCCGGGCGGTCCAGACACCCAGCCGGTGGCAGGTGCGCCAGCCCGTCTACTCGCGATCGGTGGAGCGCTGGAAGCGGTACTCGGCGCATCTTCCGCAGCTGAGCCGTGCTTTCGAGCCTGACTTCACTGCCGAACGGCAGTCCCCCCAGTAAGGAGATCCATCGCAAATGAGTTTCGTGAGATCCCGGCGTGCCGGGAAGATCCGGGTATTCGGCTTCCAGGGTCGTGCGGCGGCATGGCTCCTGCTGTTCCTCCTGCTGCCGATGAGCGGCGCCATGGCGGCCGCCTCCGCTGCGGCCGATGCGGCGCGCTCCTACCTCGAGCGCTGGCAGGCCGAGAGCGGGGCTCCCGGTGTTTCCGCAGCGGTATCCGTCGCCGGCGAGCTCGTGTTCTCGGGCGGTGTCGGCGTCTCCGATCTCGAGAGCGGCATGCCGCAGAACGGTCGCAGCGTGCACAACATCGGCTCCATCTCGAAGACGCAGGCGGTGGTGGCCATCCTGCAGCTGGTGGAGCTGGGCAAGGTACGGCTCGATGCCGAGGTTCAGGAGTACGTGCCGTGGTTCCCGAAGAAGCAGCGGCCCGTCACGGTGCGGCAGGTGCTGACGCACACCTCGGGCATCAGGCATTACCGCGACGACGAATTCGAGCCCGGCGAGCTGTGGATGTTCCGTCACTACGATCGGGTCGAGGAGTCCACCGCCGCTGGCGCGACGATCCACTGGCGTTCGATCCGGGCACGCGCTGGATGTACTCGTCCTTCGCGACCAACCTGCTGCACGCCATCGTCGAGGCGGCGAGCGGAGAGCCGTTCGAGGACTATCTCTCGCGGCACCTCTGGCGGCCCGCCGGGATGGCGGATACGCGCTTCGACATCCCTTCGCGCATCGTGCCGCGCCGTGGTCGGGGCTACGAGCGCAACCGGCAGACCGGGCTGCTGGAGAATGCCGTCGCCGAGGACGTGAGTTACAAGTTCGCCGGCGGAGGGATGCTCTCGACGGACGAGGACCTGTGCCGTTTCGGCTCCGCGCTCAACTCCGGGCGATTGCTGAAGCCCGCCACGCTGAAGGAGATGTACCGATTGCAACTTCCGCCGGACATTCCGTACCACGACCAGGAGGAGAGGGAGGCGCGGCGCGCGGCAGGAGGGGACACCTGGATCGAGCCTTCGATGGGAACGAAGCAGGCCCTGATCTTCATGATGGAGCGCGATGCCGAGGGCCGCGGCTACGCGGGACATTCGGGCAACGTCAAGGAACGGACTCGCGCTTCGCGAACTATTACCAGGACGACATCGTCGTCGCGATCCACTTCAACTCCTCGAGCGGTGACATCGACATCCGCCGGGCTGCGGAAGGGCTGGCACAGCTGTACCTGCCCGAGGCACGGTCAAGGTCGAGCCTGCATCCCGGGGCGCGGCATCGAGGACGGGGCGGCTTTCCGCCTGCATTGCCTCGGTGCTCCCCGGGCCGCTATCCTCTTGCTGAACGCCCGACCAACTAGGGCGCGCCGCAAAGGGGAGCGAAGCGATGAGAAGACTTCCAGGGCTTTCGCGTCATGCCGCGCTGCACGTGTCCGCCGCCGCATTCATGCTGGCCGCGCCCAGCGCCTTCTCACAGGAAGCCACCACGCCGGAGCCCGCGTCGTCCGACGCGGAGCCCACGATGGAGGTCACCGTCACCGGCTCACGCATCGCCCGCCCGGAGACGGCGTTCGCCAATCCGGTCGTGTCGATCTCGGCCGACGCCATCCAGCGCTCAGGCAGCACGAACATCACGGAGCTGCTCTCGAGCAGCCCCGCGCTCGTCGGCTCCGTCACGGGCAACCGCACCGGCGGTTCCGAGACGAACTTCGGCGAGACGGGCCTGAACCTGCTCGACCTCCGCAACCTCGGCTCGGACCGCGCGCTGGTGCTGGTGGACGGCCGTCGCCACGTCGCGGCCGAAGCGGGCCCCGCGGCCGTCGACGTCGATGCGATCCCGACGGACCTCATCGAAGCCGTGGACGTGCTCACGGGCCGCGCGTCCGCCATCTACGGCGCGGACGGCGTATCCGGCGTCGTGAATTTCCGCATGAAGCGCGACTTCGAAGGTATCTCCGCCCGCTTGCAGACCGGCACCTCGCGCCACGGCGATGGCGACAACCGCTTCGCTTCCATCACGGCGGGCCGCAGTTCCGGCGAAGGCCGCGGCAACGTCGCGTTCGCGGTGGAATACAACGCCGACGACCGGCTGCCGGACCAGGCGCGCGCCTTCCTGCGCGATCCCAAGACAGGCGATCTCTTCCGCAACCAGGGCGATCTCGACGACGACCCGAACGTGCCGGACAACATTCCGTATCGCGACGTGCGGTATGCAGACAGCTCGCGCGCAGGCGGCGTGGACGTCGACTTCGACTATCTCTCCGATTTCGAGGGCAACGGCGCAGCGTACGACCGGGGTTTCGTCCTGGAGGGCTCGGGCGGCTACACGGTGGGCGGCTCCAGCACGCCCATCTCGATCTATCAGGGCGATCTCTTCCGCGCGTGGCGTGACGCTCGTGAACGGGCTGGCCCATTTCGACTTCAGCGACGCGTTCAGCCTCTACGGCGAAGCGAAGTACGTGCACGCCGAGGCGTTCTCGTACTCGCAGCCCACTTTCGAGTTCCGCGAGCTGCTCTTCACGACCGACAACCCGTTCATGCCGGATTCGATCCGCAACGCCATCGTGCCCGGAGCGGCGGCCGCGTACTTCGGCGATCCGGACACGCCAGATGGCGTGCTGATGCTGCGCGACAACTTCGATCTCGGCATCAACGGCGAGGACATCGATCGCGACACGCTGCGCGGCGTGGTCGGCGCGACGGGAAGGCTCACGGACCACGCGAAGTACGACATCTCATACGTCTACGGCGAGACACGCAGCCGCATCGTCTCAGTGAACAACCGCATCACGGCGAACTGGGCGGCAGCGACGGACGTGGTGAGCGATCCCGTCACGGGTCAGCCGGTATGCCGCTCGAGCCTCGATCCGGACGCACCCGCATCGCTGGCCGGCGCGTGCCGTACAACGTGTTCGGTGAGCACGTGCAGGATCCCGCAGCCATCGACTTCATCCTCACGGACAGCGTGAGCCATGCACGCCTTACTCAACAGGTGTTGTCCGCTTTCCGATATCCGGGGATCTCGGCTCGTTCCTGAAGCTGCCTGGCGGCTCACTGGGCTACGCGGTGGGCGCGGAGTACCGGCGGGAGACCAGCGACTTCGTGCCGGATCCGATCATCCAGCAGAGCCTCACCTGGGTGGAGGGCGAGCAGCCGAAGAAGGGCAAGTTCGACGTCAAGGAGGTGTTCCTGGAGCTCAACGCGCCCGTGCTCGAGGACCGGCCGATGGCGAAACTGCTGTCGTTCGGCGGCGCAGTGCGCCTGTCCGACTACGAGACGGTGGGAGAAGACGACCACGTGGAAGGTCGACGTGCGCAGGCGCTCCACCCGGTCCGTGTCACTGCGCGGCACGTATTCGCAGGCGGTGCGCGCGCCGAACATCGCAGAGCTGTTCAACCCGCCGAGCTACCTCAGCAATTTCATCGTCGACCCCTGCGACGCAGGAGCTGAACAACGGGTCGGCTAGCCGCGAGGCCAACTGCGCGCAGCTGCTCACGGCACTCGGCATCGACCCCGCCACGTTCAGTCCTTCGAGCTCGCCTCAAGCCTCGATCTTCACGGACGGCCTCGCGGGCGGCAACCCGGACCTGAGCGAGGAGACCTGCCAAGACGTGGACTGGTGGGCATCGTCTGCGCCCGGGCTTCCTGCCTTCGCTCACCATTACCGCCGGACTGGTACGACATCGACATCAAGAAGGCCATCAACACGCCGGAGGCCCAGGAGCTGGCGGATCTCTGCGTCGATCAGCCGACGCTGGAGAACCCTTACTGCGTGGGCACCGCGCGCAGCGGCACGAGCGGTTTCATCACCGGTTTCAACGTGCGGCCGGAGAACGTGGCCTCGTTCACCACTTCGCAGCCTCGACGTCACGGCGAACTACCAGCTGCCGGCCACGGCGCTGGGCAACTTCAACGTCAGGCTGCTCGGCGGCTACCTGCACGAGCTGAAGTTCGTCGCCTCGCCCGGTGCGGCGGCGACCTCGGAGAAGGGACAGCAGTACATGCCCCGATACGTGGCGACGCTAGATCTGTACTGGGAGAAGGGACCGATGTCGGTCACTTACAGCATCGACTGGTTCAACAAGACCAACCGCTATGCGAACGACATTCTCGCGGGTGACCCGGACTACGTCGCTCGCCAGTACCGCTACGTCAAGGCGAAGTGGGAGCGCGACGTGCAGCTCGATTACGAGTTCACGGAGAAGTTCAGCGCGTACGTCGGCGTGAACAACCTGTTCGATCAGAAGCCCGAGTTCGGCTCCACCTCGGTGGATACTACAGCTCGTACCGGTGTCGGCCATGGGGCAGTTCCTGTACGCGGGGGCCAAGGCCTCTTTCTGACGCCGTCGGGGAGGAGCGGGGTAGCCGCTAGCTGCGTGGCGGCGCGGCAGCCCGCTCGATCTTGCGATCCACGACGTGCGCGGCGTCTTCCGGCAGGTAACGGTATATGTCCTGCGTGGTCCTGCGGTCAGGATCAGCTCGGCCCGACGGATCTCTTCTTCGCCGCGCGGATGCACCGTCACGGCCGAAGCGCCGCCGATCACGGCATCCGCAAGCGCCGCAACCGGCTTGCCGAAGCATCGTCTGCCGCAGTGCGGAAGTAGTCGGCCACGTTCGTGTCGAAATCCGGCGCGGGCCCCTTGTCGGCCTGCCGGTGCTCGTGTGGAGAGGTCAGCTCTACGCGATCCGTCGCGAAGCCATCCCTGACCAGCTCGGTCCGCGCGGCCGCCGCCGACACGTGGTCGTCGTACAGCGCACCAGCCGATGATGTCCTGCATGGCGCCTCCTTCTGCCTTGGCCTGTCAGTCCAACGCTGCCCTCACCCGGAAGTTCCGCAGTCCAGGTGGGTCATGCCGTTCACATGGCATGAAAGGCATGAGTACCGGCTACCGCACAAACTGCATAATGCGGGGCTGGAGTGGGATGGACGGGCGGGACAACGATGGGGATCCGGGGCATGGCCCTGCTCTTGGCCGTGCTGCCCCTGGGCACGGCGGGGGCGCAGGAAGGGCAGGCCGAGCCGGCGCTGCAGGAAGAGGACACCGTGGAAGTGCCACGCTCCCAATGGGAGGGCTCCGTGGAGCTGGGGGCCGGCTACGACACCAACGCCAACGGCTCGACCAGCGTGCAGTCCTTCCTGGGCTTTCCGCTCGATCCTCGTTACGTGGCCACGGAATCCTCGTTCGCCCAGGCGGGCTTCGGCGTCCAGCACACCCTGAACCTCGCTCCGGACCGCGGCTTCGTCTCGTCGATGCAACTGAGCCATCGCGTCAACCCGGAAGCGTCGTTCGCGGACCAGTCGATCGTTGCGCTCGGCACCGAAGGAATCATCAACCGGGGGGCCTCGCGGTTCAGCGCGGCCATCGGCGGCTATGCGAGCTGGCTGCACGGTGAGGGGGATGAGCGCGGTGCGAACCTCGACCTCAACGCCGCACACGAAGAGGACAACGTCGCCACCGTCTTCACCCTGCGCCTGAGCCGTGTCGACAACGACCAGCGTGAGTTCGCGGACCTCGAGGTGTATCGCTACCTTGCCGCGTTGTCTTTCACTCGCAGCGCCATCGGTTCGCACGCCGCCAACGTCGGCCTGACCTTCGTCAGCGGTCACGATTCACCGCTGCGGCGCGCATCGCCTTTCGCCAACGACCGCCTGGGCGTGCAGCTCTCCGCGGACTGGTCGGTGAAGGAGGGCATCCAGGCCTACATCCAGCTTTCCGGGCTGCGCAGCGATTACCGCGACCCCTTCTTCGGCTTCGATCGCAAGGACGACCAGCTGAGCGCCGCCGCCGCCGTCGAGTTCACGGGCTGGCCCGGCGAGAACTGGGTGCTGGCGCCCCAGGTGCAGTACCTGCGAAACGACTCGACCGTCTCCCTGTTCGAGTACGACCGGCTGGAAGCGGTGATCTACCTGCGCCGCGCGCTGTGATCCGCCTTGAAAGCCGACCTAATTCACATTACGCAAGCCACGAGGTTCCGCTAAACTACCGGCCCCTTGCGTGGTTACTTAGGCCATTGAGTTGACTGCAATTTTCGCCCCGGCGGCGCTCGCCGGCGGAAGGCTCCGCTGCCATGCTTGAACCTACGGCGCTCTACGGTGGCAATGCCGATTATCTCGAGGCCCTGTACGAGCAGTACCTGCGCGACCCGGCCAGCCTCGAGCCGAAATGGCGCGAATACTTCGCCAGCATCGCGCCGGCAGCCGCCGGCGTGACCGGCCACTACGCCCATCTGGGCCGCGATTTCGCGGAACGCGCACAGCTACCGTAAAGCCGCGTGGCTGGCGCTTTGAAGGCGGGGATGCCGCCAAGCAGGCATCCGTCTCGCGACTCATCCAGATCTGGGTGAACCGTGGCCACCTCCTCGCGAAGGTCGATCCGCTGGGCCTGCTCAAGCGCGAACGCCCTCGCGTGCTGGACATCGGCTACTTCGGCCTCACCAGCACGGACCTCGACACGGAATTCCTCACCGGCAGCCGTACCATCGACGCGGTATCCCGAAGGATGAAGCTGCGGGACATCCTCGCGCAGCTCGAGCACATCTACGCCGGTCCCATCGGCGCGGAATTCGCGCACGTCTCGAACTCGGACGAGCGCCTGTGGTTGCAGGACCAGTTCCAGTCCGGCCGCGTGCTGCACGAGTTCACGGCCGAGGAGCAGAAGAACATCCTCTGGCAGCTCACGGCTGCGGAAGGCGCCTCGAGCGCGCTCCGCACCAGGTACGTCGGCCGGAAACTGCTCGAAGGCGGCGACTCGCTCATTCCCCTGCTCGGCGACCTCGTGCAGCGCTGCGGCGTGACGGGCATCCAGGAAACGGTGGTGGGCATGGCCCATCGCGGCCGGCTCAACGTGCTGGTGAACCTGCTCGGTAAATCGCCCTCGACGCTCTTCTCGGAATTTGAAGGCAAGTACGACGCCAGTGCCTCCCGCGGCTCTGGCGACGTGAAATACCACAAAGGTTTCTCCGCAGACCTGCGTACGCCCGCCGGTAACGTTCATACGGTGCTCGCCTTCAACCCTTCGCACCTCGAGGTGGTGAACGCCGTGGTCGAAGGCTCGGTTCGCGCTCGCCAGGAACGCTGCGGCGATGCCATCGGCGACAAGGTGCTCCCCGTGCTCATCCACGGCGATGCCGCCTTCGCAGGCCAGGGCGTGGTCATGGAGACCCTGCAGCTGTCACAGGCCCGCGGGTTCTACACCGGCGGCACGGTGCACATCATCATCAACAATCAGGTGGGCTTCACCACTTCCGACCCTCGCGATGCGC
>JBGAIL010000064.1:0-25711 GCA_044225565.1 Steroidobacteraceae bacterium
GAGCCGCCACACGACGCGCTTCGTTTTCAGGTTCGACGAAGGGGGCACGCTCTGGAACGTGAAGGCCGTCGGCCAGCTCAAGGAACTCGCAGATCGCGGTCACGCCGATGCGCTCTACGTGCTCGGCATCGCCGCGACGCTGGATCGCTCGCTCGAAATCCCTGCGGAGCGGGCGCAATCGATGCTCCTGACGGCGGCGCAAGGCGGCAATTCACATGCGCAGTACTGGGTCGCGCACAAGCTCGCGCAGCGCAGCGATTGCGGCGAAGGCGCCAAGAAGCTCGTCTGGCTGAGGCAGGCGGCCGCGGCAGGCAATGGCCCCGCGCAGGTCTCGCTGGCTTCCGCCTTGTTGCAGGCGGGAGGAGAAGCGGACGTCTCACAGGCGCGCGCGCTGCTCGAGCGGGCGGCGGATTCCAAGGACTACTATGCGAGGAAGCACGCCATCGCCATGCTCTGCACCACGGAGCTCGCGACCCTGCGAAACACGCAGAAAGCGCTGGAGGCGTCCAAGGCGCTGATGAAGGATGCGATGCGCGTCGACCCGCAGGCGCACGAGGTGGCGGCAGCGGCCTACGCCGCGGCCGGAGACTTTCGAGTCGCCGTGGAGCAGCAGCAGGCGGCGTTGAAGAAAGCGCAGGCGCTCCACTGGAACACCAGCCTGATGGACGAGCGCCTGGCGGCATATCGATCCGGCCGCCCGTGGACCGGAGACCTCTTTGCCGTGCCGCCGACCACCGTTGCCTTGCCCCCGTTGCGGGACGGGAGTCCGGGTTGCCGGAAGGACGACAGCCGCTGCAAGCGCGACGCCGACCGACTCAAAACCGAGACGGGCACGCTCATTCCGAAGTAAGGCCCGGCCGCTACGCCGCCTCCTGCTTCGGCAACTCGCCGCCGAGCACCTGCGAGAGATCCTCGAGCAGCTTCGCGAGCTCACCGGCCATCACGGCGAAGTCGATGTCGAACTGCTCGGCCTCGTCGATGTCGCCGCCGTCGGCGGTGTCCTTCGTCATCTCGAGGAACTCGAGGCGCTTCACCTGCAGTTTGTCGGTGAGCACGAAGGAGATGCGGTCGCTCCAGGTGAGCCCGAGCCGCAGCGGATGCTTGCCGGCCTTGAGGTGCGCCTGCACTTCGCGCGAGTCGAGCGGATGGCGCGCGTAGCGCACGCTGGCGCGCGATCCGTCCGCGGCCTGCAGCTCGAGCTCCTGGTCGATGGAAAACCGCATGGGCGCATCGCCGTGGCCCAGCCACGTCGCCATGGAATGCTGGGGCGATTGCTGCGTCTCCAGGAACTGGGCCGCAAAGCTTCCGCCCAGCGTCTCCCGCAGGATCTCGGTGAGCTCTTCGGCGCGTGCCGGGCCGGCGGCGTCCACGATGAACCAGTGGTTCTGAGGATCGATCCAGGCTCGCGTGACGCGGCGGCGGCACAGCGCCCGGGCGCGAAGCTCTTCCGTCACGCGCATGCGGATGTCCCGCATCTGCTTGCGGCCGACGGGGAAACCCTGCTGCTGCGCCTGCTCCGCGGCCCTCTCGGCCGCCGCCTGGCGGATGATCGAAGCCGGCAGCAGCTTCTGGTCCACGCCGAGCGCGATGAGGTGCTGCTGGTTCACCGTGTGCACCAGCCGCGCGTTGCCCGCGGAAGGCGGCACCCAGCCCCGGCTCGCCATCTCGAACGGCCCGCAGGGCAGCAAGATGCGCTTGCTCATGAGCTCCTCGAGCTGCGCGGCCGTGTACGACCAGTCGGCGGGCAGGCGCTGGATGACGAGATTCTTGAACCACATTCGCGGGACGTCCGGCGGGAAAAGTCGCGCAGTATAATCGCCGCCTCGCCCTCACTGCCGTCCTGAATGGGAGGAAGTCATGCGCATCCCGTCGCTCATGCTGGCTCTTGCTTCGGTCGTCGCCCTCACCCTCTCCGCCGCTTCGCCGGCACGCGCCGCCAAGGCGGATGCCGCGGCCATCGCGGCCTCCATCGCGAGCCCGGATCGGCCCGCGGCCGACAAGGAGCGTGACGCCTGGGCCAGGCCCGAAACCGTGCTCACGTTCCTGGGCGCGCGCCCGGGCATGCACGTGGTCGACTACTTTGCGGGAGACGGCTACTTCAGCGAGCTGCTCGCGCGCGTCGTCGGCCCGAAAGGCGAGGTCATCGTCTACAACAACGGCGGCTACGCGAGTTATGCGGGTCAGGGACTCGCGAAGCGGTTCACGGGCAAGCGTGTGCCGAACACGCTGCTCAAGGTTCAGGAGGTCGCGGACTTCAAGCCGGCGCCGAAGTCTCTGGATGCGGCGCTCTTCGTCATGAGCTATCACGACGTGTACTACACGCCGGAAGGCGCCAAGGGGCCGATGGGAGATGCCTCCCAGATGGTCGGAGCGCTCTTCACGGCGCTGAAGCCGGGCGGCGTGGTGGTGGTGCAGGATCACGTCGCCACGGCCGGCAGCGATCCCGTGGAATCGGTGAACAAGCTGCATCGCATCGACCCCGAGGCGGTGAAGCGCGTGTTCGGGCAGGCGGGGTTCAAGCTCGACGGACAGGATGACTCGTTCGGGAGCGCCGACGACGGCCACACGAAGATGGTTTTCGATCCGTCCATCCGGCACAAGACGGATCAGTTCCTGTACCGGTTCCGCAAACCCGGCTAGGGCATGATGCGCGCGCAGAGATCCAGCAGCGGCCCCGGCAGCAGGCCCAGCGCCAGCACGGCGAGCGCATTGGCACCCAACGCGAGCCGCACCGGCAGGTTGCGCGGCGGCACCGGCAGATCCCCCGGCGCATCGAAGTACATCAGCTTCACGATGCGCAGGTAGTAGAACGCGCCGATCACCGACACGGCGGCGGCGATGACCACGAGCCAGGTCTGCCCCACCGCCCACAGCTCCTGGATGATGCGCAGCTTCGCCCAGAAGCCCACGAACGGCGGCACGCCGGCCGTCGAGAACATGAGCACCATCATGCTGAGCGCCAGCAGCGGATCCCGCGCGTAGAGCCCTTTGTAGTGCTCCAGCTCGTCCGCCTCGAATCCCTTGCGGCTCGCCAGCAGGATCACACCGAACGAGCCGAGCGCCACGATCACGTAGATGAGCGTGTAGTACAGCGCCGCGCTATAGCCCCCCGGCGTGCCTGCCACGAAGCCCAGCAGCACGAAGCCGACGTTCGCGATGGTGGAATACGCGAGCATGCGCTTGAGGTTGGTCTGCGCGATGGCGACCAGATTGCCGACCACCAGCGTCAGGACGGCGAGGATCGCGAGCATCTGCGTCCACTCCGCCGTGGCCCCGCCGAGCCCTTGCGCCAGCAGGCGGAACGTAAGCGCGAAATACGCGATCTTCGGGGCCGTGCCGATGAACAGTGTCACGCTGGTGGGTGCGCCGTGGTACACGTCCGGCAGCCACATGTGGAACGGCACCGCGCCGAGCTTGAAGGCGACCGCCACCACGACGAACACCAGCCCGAGGATCAGCCCGGGGCTCAGCGCTCCACGTGAGCCGTCGATGGCGCCCGCCAGTTCGTCAAGCGCGAGCGTTCCCGTCATGCCGTAGATCATCGACATGCCGTAGAGCAGCGTGCCGGAAGCGATGGCGCCCAGTACGAAGTACTTCATGGCTGCTTCCGCAGCGACGCCGGAGTCCCTGTCGAACGCCACCATGGCGTACACGGACAGTGCCAGCAATTCCACGCCCACGTACACCGTGAGCAGGCTGTTGGCGGAAACCAGCACGAATACGCCGAGCAGTGCGGTGAGAGCGAGCACGAAATACTCGCCTCGCATCAGCGAGCGCTCTTCCATGTAGCTGCGCGAGTACAGCAGCGCGACGGCCACGAACAGGAAGCCGAAGAGCTTCAGCACGTAGCCGAGCGAGTCCGCGACGTACAGGCCGCTGAAAACGAGGGTGGGCTGCGACACCTGCGCGTAGGCCGCAGTGAGCGCGGCACCGCCCGCAAGCACCACCAGGGTGAGCGTGGCCGTGAGGCCGCGGCGCGTCTGCCCGAAGAACACGTCGATCATCAGCAGCGCGCAGACCGCGCCAGCCAGATAAATCTCCGGAATCGCCGGTGCGAGGCTGGCCCAGGTGAAATTGGTCATAGCGGAAGCCCTACAGCGGCAGCTTGGTGGAGACGGCCTGCTCCACCAGGTGATGGACCGAGGCCTGCATCATGTCCAGCAGCGGCGCGGGCCACAGGCCGAGCGCCAGCACGGCGAGCGCGAGCACGCCGAGGACCACGAACTCGCGGCCGTTGAGATCCTCGAGACTCGCCACGTTCTCGTTCGCCACGGGGCCGAACACCACGCGCTTCACGAGCCACAGCGTATATGCAGCCCCGAGGACGAGCGTGACGGCGGCGAGCAGCGCATACCAGAAATTCGCCTTGAAGCTCGCAAGGATCACCAGGAACTCGCCGACGAAGCCGGAAGTGCCGGGCAGGCCCGTGTTCGCGAGCGCGAAGAGCACCATGAAGGCGGCGAACTTCGGCATGGTGTTCACCACGCCGCCGTAAGCCGAGATCTCGCGGCTGTGCACCCGGTCGTAGAGCACGCCCACGCAGAGGAACAGCGCGCCCGAGATGAGGCCGTGCGAGATCATCTGAACCATGGCGCCGTCGATGCCCATCGCTGCGCCCTTGAGCGCGCCGGTGTTGGCGTAGATGTCGTACGCGATGAACGCGCCGAGCGTGACGAAACCCATATGCGCGATGGAGGAATACGCGATGAGCTTCTTCATGTCCTGCTGCACGAGCGCCACGAAGCCGATGTAGACCACCGCGATGAGGGACAGCGCGATCATGAGCATGTCGAGCTCGCGGCTGGCATCCGGCGCGATGGGCAGGCTGAAGCGCAGGAAGCCGTACCCGCCCATCTTCAGCATGATGGCCGCCAGGATCACCGAGCCGCCGGTGGGCGCTTCCACGTGCGCGTCCGGCAACCACGTGTGCACCGGCCACATCGGCACCTTCACCGCGAAGGCGAGCAGGAAGGCGATGAAGATCCAGCGCTGCTCGAGGAGCGTCAGCGGCAGCGAGTGGAAGCTCGCGATGGAGTAGTCCCCCGCCTGCACGTACATGTAGATCAGCGCGACCAGCATGAACACCGAGCCGAGGAAGGTGTACAGGAAGAACTTGATGGTGGCGTACACGCGCCGCGGGCCGCCCCAGATGCCGATGATGAGGAACATCGGGATCAGCATCGCTTCCCAGAAGAAGTAGAACAGCAGCGCGTCCATGGCGCCGAACACGCCGATCATGAGCCCTTCCATGATCAGGAAGGCGGCGAAGTACTGCGCCGGCCGCTGCTCGATGACGCGCCAGGCGGCGACGATGACCGGCACCGTCATGAACGTGGTGAGCAGGATGAGCGGCAGGGAGATGCCGTCCACGCCCAGGTGGTAGAAGGCCGCGAATTGCGGGATCCAGGGCAGCTTCTCGACGTACTGGAAGTCCGCCGTCGCGTTGTCGAAGCCCGCGGGCAGGTGCAGCGACAGCAACAGGGTGGCCAGCGAAGCGGCGAGCGCCACCCAGCGGCCCGCCGCGATGCGCCGGTCCCCCATGAGCAGCACGAGCACGCCCGCCGCGATGGGCAGCCAGACCAGGATGGATAAGAGACCGTGCATGCGCGACCTTATGCTCTGAACAGGAACCAGCCCAGGAGGACCGCGAGGCCGATCATCATCCAGAAGGCGTACGAGTAGAGATAGCCGCTCTGCACGCGGCGCACGACGCTGCCGAACCAGCCGACCGTCGCGGCGCTGCCGTTCACGAGCGCGCCGTCGATGATGCCGCGGTCGGAGCCGTACCACAGGCCGAGACCCAGGCCGCGCGCGAGCGGCGCGATGATCTTCTCGTTGATCCAGTCGAAGAAGAACTTGTTCACCAGGATGGTGCGCAGCAGGCCGAGCTTGCGCGCGGCCGCCTCGGCGAGCGCGGGGTTCTTGAGGAAGAAGAGCCAGGCCGTGCCGACACCTGCCGCCGCGAGCCAGAACGGCAGCGCCGTGAAGCCGTGAAGGGCGAATGCCACCGCGCCGTGGAATTCGTGCGCCATCTCGCCGATGACGTCGTTCTTCTCGAGCACGAAGATGGCGTCCCCGAAGTAATCGCCGAACAGCACCGGCCCGATGGTGAGGAAGCCGATGATCGCCGACGGAATGGCCAGCGCGATGAGCGGCGCGGTCACCACCAGCGGGCTCTCGTGCGGCACATGCCCACCGTGGTGGCCGTGATCGCCATGACCATGGCCGCCATGCCCGGCATCGTGGCCATGCGCATCGGCATGCCGCCAGCGCTCCGGCCCATGGAAGGTCATGAAGATCATGCGGAACGTATAGAGTGCCGTGACGAACACGCCACCCATCACGCAGAAGTATGCGTACTCGGCTCCCCAGCGATGGGACTCCCCTACCGCCTCGATGATCGCGTCCTTCGAGTAGAACCCGGCCAGGAACGGCGTGCCGATGAGTGCGAGCGCTCCGATCCACGAGGTGATCGCCGTGATGGGCATGTGCCTGGCGAGCCCGCCCATCTTCCGCATGTCCTGCTCATGGTGCATCCCGATGATCACCGAGCCCGCCGCGAGGAACAGCAGCGCCTTGAAGAACGCGTGCGTCATGAGGTGGAAGATGGCGCCGCTGTACGCGGAGACGCCCAGCGCCACCGTCATGTACCCGAGCTGCGAGAGCGTGGAATACGCCACCACCCGCTTGATGTCGTTGCTCACGATGCCGAGCAGCCCCATGAAGAACGCCGTGGTCGCGCCGATGATCAATACGAACGACAGCGCCGTTTCCGAGTACTCGAAGATCGGCGACATGCGCGCCACCATGAAGATGCCCGCCGTCACCATGGTGGCCGCGTGGATCAGCGCCGAGATGGGCGTGGGGCCTTCCATGGAATCCGGCAGCCATACGTGCAGCGGCATCTGCGCGGACTTGCCCATCGCGCCGATGAACAGACAGATGCAGATGAGCGTGAGCGCCTGCACGCTGGTATCCGAAGTGAGTGGAATCGTCTCGCCGACCAGTTGCGGCGCGGCCGCGAACGCCGCGCCGTAGTCCAGCGAGTTCGTGTAGTACATCACGCCTGCGATGCCGAGCACGAAGCCGAAGTCCCCGATGCGGTTAACCAGGAACGCCTTCATGTTGGCGAAGATGGCCGTGGGCCGCGTGTACCAGAAGCCGATGAGCAGGTAGGAGACGACGCCCACCGCCTCCCAGCCGAAGAACAGCTGCATGAAGTTGTTCGACATCACCAGCATCAGCATGGAGAACGTGAACAGCGAGATGTAGCTGAAGAAGCGCTGGTAGCCCGGATCGTCGTGCATGTAGCCGATGGTGTACACGTGCACGCACAGCGACACGAAGGTGACGACCACCATCATGAGCGCGGAGAGCCGGTCCACCAGGAAGCCGACCTGCATGTGCACGCCGTCGCTCACCAGCCACGAATAAACGGTGCCGTCGAAAGCGGGCACCCCGTCGAAGTACACCTGCTTCAGCACATAGAACGACAGCGCGCAGGACACCGCGACGCCGAGAATGGTGATGGTGTGCGCGCCCGCCCGGCCGATCTGGCGCCCGAAGAGCCCAGCCACGATGGCCGCGAAGAGCGGCAGGAGCGGAATGGCGAGCAGCAGGTTCGGATTCATGCTCGCTCAGCCCTTCAGGGTATTCAGGTCTTCGACGTTGATGCTGCGCCGCTCGCGGAACAGCACCACCAGGATGGCGAGGCCGATGGCGGACTCCGCCGCAGCGACCGTGAGCACGAAGAACACGAACACCTGCCCGCTGATGTCGCCCAGGTAGCGCGAGAACGCCACGAAGTTGAAGTTCGCCGCGAGCAGCAGCAGCTCGACGCACATGAGCAGCAGGATGACGTTCTTGCGGTTGAGGAAGATGCCCGCCACCGAGATGGCGAACAGGATCCCCGACAGCGTCAGCAGATGGCCGAGCGTGATCATGGCGTGTTCCCCGCTTCCGGCTTCTTCTCCGCTTCCATCTTCACGATGCGCACGCGATCCTCGCGACGCACCGCGAACTGCCTGGAGGCGTCCTGCACCTTGCGGCCGGGGCGGTGGCGCATGGTGAGCGCGATGGCGGCCACGATGGCCACCAGCAGCAGGATGGCCGCAAGCTCGAAAGGATAGGCATAGTCCGTGTACAGGAGGCTGCCGAGCTCGCGGGTATTGCTGTAATCCGGCGGCAACGGCATCGCGCCCTTGGTGACGTCGAGCCCCATGGTCTTGGCCGTGACGACGCCGGCGATCTCGAAGATGACGGCCGCGGCGGTGATCCAGCCAAGCCATGCGTAGCGCGTGAAGCCGCGCCGCAGCTCTTCGATGTTGATGTCCAGCATCATCACGACGAACAGGAACAGCACCATCACCGCGCCGACGTAGACGAGCACCAGCACGATGGCGAGGAATTCCGCCTCGATGAGCAGCCAGATGGCCGCGCTGGTGAAGAAGCACAGCACCAGGTACAGCGCCGAGTGCACGGGGTTGCGCGACACGATCATCGCCAGCGCCGAGCCCACCAGGATGGCGCCGAAGAGATAGAAAAGAACGCTGACCAGCATGCTAGCTCACGCCTTCTTCGTCAGGGGCGCGCCGCCCGCCCGCCTTGCGCAACGCGCGCTCATCGGTACTTCGCATCCGCGGCCTTGTCCGCGGAGATCATGGCTTCGTAGCGCTCGCCCACGGCGAGCAACTTGTCCTTGCTCATGATGTTCTCGCCGCGGTTCTCCATGTGGTACTCGTGGAGGCGCGTGAGCACGATGGCATCCACCGGACAGGCTTCCTCGCAGAAGCCGCAATAGATGCACTTGAACAGGTCGATGTCGTAGCGCGTGGTGCGGCGCGTGCCGTTCTGCGCCACGTCCGAATCGATGGTGATGCACACCGCCGGGCACACCGCCTCGCACAGCTTGCAGGCGATGCAGCGCTCTTCCCCATTCGGGTAGCGGCGCAGCGCATGCAGGCCGCGGAAACGGGGGGACTGCGGGGTCTTCTCTTCCGGATAGTTGAGCGTGTACTTCTTCTGGAAGAAGGTGCGCGCCGTCACCATGAGACCCTTGAGCATCTCGGGCAACAGCAGTGTCTTCAGTACATTCGCCATGAATTGAGGTTCTCTGTCAGACGGCCCAGGGGCCCACCTTCGCGTAAGCCATGATGCCCTCGACCACGATCCACACGATCGTGACCGGGATCAGCACCTTCCAGCCGAGGCGCATGATCTGGTCGTAGCGGTAGCGCGGGAAGGTGGCGCGAAACCACAGGAACAGGAACAGCACCCCAGGAAGATCTTGAACGCGAGCCAGAAGCTCGGCGCCGCGAGGAAGCTGCCGGCGGGCAGATAGCCTTCGAAGGGGCTCAGCCACCCGCCCAGGAAGAACACGGACGTGAGCGCCGAGATCAGGATCATGTTCGCGTACTCGGCGAGGAAGAACAGCGCGAACGCGATGCCCGAATACTCGACGTGGAATACCGGCCACGATCTCCGATTCGCCTTCCGCCACGTCGAACGGCGCGCGGTTCGTTTCGCGACCCCGGAGATGAAATAGACGACGAACAGCGGGAAGAGCCAGAACCAGTTCCAGGAGAGCGGCCCGCCCGTCTGGATGCGCACGATGTCGCCGAGGTTCAGGCTGCCCGCCGCCATCAGCACGCCGACGAGCGCGAAGCCCATCGCGATCTCGTACGCGACGATCTGCGCGGCAGAGCGCATGGCACCGAGGAAGGCGTACTTGGAGTTCGCTGCCCAGCCCGCAAGGATGACGCCGTATACGCCCATCGAGGTGAGCGCCAGTACGTAGAGCAGGCCGGCATCGACGTCGGCGATGACGAGTCCGGCGAGAGCGGCACGACGGCCCAGGTGGCGAACGCCGGGATCAGCGCGATCATCGGCGCGATGAAGAACAGGAACTTGTTCGCCTTCGCGGGGATGATGACCTCCTTCATGAGGAGCTTCACCACGTCCGCGAAAGGCTGTCCCAGGCCGGGAAACAGGCCGAAGATCGCCACGCGGTTGGGGCCGCGGCGGAGCTGCATCCAGCCGATGACCTTGCGCTCCCACAGCGTGAGCAACGCCACGCAGATGATCAGCGCGATCGTCACCGCGAGGATCCAACCAGTGGAGATGACGCCGTAGCGCGCCACTTCCGGAAGGCCAGACCACCAGGTTGTCACGGATTCCAGCACTTTATGCCTCAGTACGTCGCCGCCGGGATGCGCCCTTCACGCGTCCGCTGCAGCGAAGGCGCGCGGCGCACGATGGCGTCCACCTGATACATGTTGAGATCGAGCAGCGGTCCGGAGGGCACAGTCCCGTCCACGTGATGCTGGCCATCGTACGGCTGCGCCGCGACGCCTTCGCACCGGGCGTGCAGCTCGTCACGCACCTCCTCCGAGGACTGGTACTCGAAGCGATCCAGATCGAGCAGCGTGCCGAGCACGCGCAGGATCTTCCAGCCCGGCCTCGCCTCTTCGAACGGCTGCGCCGCGCCGGCGAAGCTCTGCCACACGCCTTCGAGGTTCACGTAGGTGCCCGAAGTCTCCACGAACGTGCCCATGGGCAGCAACACGTGCGCGATTTCGCGCAGCGCCTCGCTAGCGAACGGCGTGATGGCCACCACCAGCTCCGCCGCCTTGAGGTTCTTCGCCACTGTCCATCGAGCGCCTCGAACCAGGGCTCGATTCCGCCGAACAGCACATAGGCCTTTTGCGGCTGGCGCAGCGCCATTCCGCGGCTGAGAGCCCCGGGCTGCCGATGCTGGTTGCCCGCCGACGCCCGATGCGGCACGGCGCCCGCAGAATGGCCGCCGCGGCATTGCCGCCTTCGGAGATGACGCCGAGCGTAGCGCCCGCGAGATTGGCGATGACCGCAGCAGGCGCGCATGTCCATAGGCCGGATGACGCAGGGCCAGCGCGCCGAGCCACGCACGCTCTCCTCTCGCCGCTTAGCAATGCAGCCGCGGTGATGCGATGGCGGTCGCGTACGTCCGCGGTGCGAACCGTCTCGATGACGTTCGCGGGCAGCTTGTGGTCCGTGCCGAGCACCATGGCCGCGAGAATGCCGGCGAGATCCGCGACCCATTCGCTGGGCGCGGAGACGATCGCCGGCCACCGGAATGGGGGATTCCGCCGGGCTCAAATGCGAAACCTTGGCGCCGGCGCGCGCCGCCTTGCGCACGCGGTGCGCGAGGATGGGCACGTCCCGCCTCAGATTCGCACCGATGAGCAGCAGCGACTGAAGCTTCTCCACCTCTGCGATCGGCATGCCGAGCGCGGGGAACGCCGGATCGGCATCCTGGTCGCGGAAGTCCCGCTGACGCAGACGATGATCGATGTTGTTGGAGCCCAAGCCGCGCGTGATGCGGTTCAGCAGGTAGAGCTCTTCGAGCGTGCTCGAGCTGTTGGCCAGCACGCCCAGGCTGCGCCTGCGCGCAGGTTGGGTCGCAACCGATTCGAGCGCCCTGCCCCAATCCGCGGCCGCGCCGCCTTCGCGCATTTCCAGGCGCGCCGAGGCGGTCCGCACTGTAGACGCCTTCGTAGCTGAAACGGTCGCGATCGGCGATCCACGTCTCGTTGATGGATTCGTTCTCGCGCGGGATCACGCGCATGAGCTTGCCGCGCAGCACGTGGCCGAACGGGTTGCTGCCTACGGGATCCGTCGTGCGGCGACACGAGCGGATGCGGCCTGTCTCCAACCGCGCGGAACCGGAAAGGCTTCGACACCAACGCGCCGACCGGGCAGAGATCGATGACGTTGCCCGAGAGCTCGTGGTCCACGGTCTTCTCGATGGCGGCGCGCACTCTCATCTGCTCGCCGCGGCCGATCATCCCGAGCTCCTGGAAGCCCTCGATCTCCTCGGTGAACCGCACGCAGCGCGTGCAGTGGATGCAGCGCGTCATGTCGGTGGCGATCAGTGGGCCGGTCTCGTCCGGCACGGAGCGGCATCGTTGAAGCGCGACGTCGCGGCGAAACCGACGGCGAGATCCTGAAGCTCGCACTCGCCGCCCTGGTCGCAGATGGGACAGTCGAGCGGATGGTTGATGAGCAGGAATTCCATCGTGGCGCGCTGCGCGCCGATGGCGCGCGGGCGAGCGCGTGGTCTTCATGCCATCGGTTACGGGCGTGGCGCAAGCCGTGGCGGCTTCGGCGCCCTCCACTTCCACCAGGCACGCGCCAGTTGGCGGCGATCGACGGCTTCTCGTGATAGCAGAAGCGCGGCACGTACCGCGCCGTGCGCCCCGTGGCACGAATGATCATGTCTCGCGCTCTTCGCGATGTTGACGGTCCTTGTCGCGTGATGATCTCGGTGCCAGCGCCCGCAACCGGTAACCAGATCGTCGCGCTTCATGCCGCCTGCGCCCCGAGCGTCTCGACGATGCTGCGGCCGCCATGGTCGACCATGTACTCGAACTCGTGGCGATAGTGCTTGAGGAAGCTCTGCACCGGCCACGCAGCGGCGTCGCCGAGCGCGCAGATGGTGTGACCCTCGATGCGGTTCGCCACGTCGACGAGCAGATTCAGCTCTTCGCGCCGCGCCTGCCCGGCAAGCACGCGCTTGAGCAGCCGATTCATCCAGCCGGTGCCTTCGCGGCACGGCGTGCACTGGCCGCAGGACTCCGACATGTAGAAGCGCGACAGTCGCTCTAGCACCTTCACCATGCAAGTGGTCTCGTCCATGACGATGACCGCAGCCGAGCCGATGGCGGAGCCCGCGGCGCGCAACGCGTCGTAGTCCATGTTGAGCTTCATCACGGTCGCCCGGCACCGGCACGAAGCGGGATGCAGGCCTTGATCCTGCGCCCACCCTTCATGCCGCCCGCGAGCTCGAGCAGGTCGGGCAGGCCACCGAGCGGCACCTCCAGTACCGGCCTTCTCGACGTGGCCCGAGACGGAAAAGATGACCGTGCCGCCCGAGTTCGCCGGGCCCAGGGCCGCGAACCACTCCGGCCCCTTGCGCAGGATGGTCGGCACGGAGGCAAGCTCTGCGTGTTGTTGATGGTGGTGGGCGCACCGTACAGGCCGAAGTTCGCCGGGAACGGCGGCTTGCAGCGCGGCTTGCCGGGCTTGCCCTCGAGCGAGTCGAGCAGCGCGGTCTCCTCGCCACAGATGTAGGCGCCGGCGCCGACGAACGTGTGGATGTCCACATCCACGCCCGACCCGTTGATGTTCTTGCCGAGCAGGCCCGCCGCGTACGCTTCCTTCAGCGCGGCCTCGAAGCGCGGCACGGGCTCGCCGAGGAACTCGCCGCGGATGTAGTTGTAGACCACGGTGGTGTTCGTCGCATCCGCGCCGATGGCCAGGCCTTCGATGAGCGAATGCGGGTTGTAGCGCAGGATGTCGCGATCGTGGCAGGTGCCGGGCTCGCTCTCGTCCGAGTTGCAGACGAGATACTTCTGCACCGGCGAGTTGCGCGGCATGAAGCTCCACTTCACGCCCGTGGGAAAACCCGCTCCGCCGCGGCCGCGCAGTCCCGAAGCCTTCACCGCATCGATGATCTGCTCACGCGGCGGCTTCTCGCGCAGGATCTTCTCCCACACGTCGTAGCCGCCGATCTGGCGCAGTAGGTGCTCAGCTCCCAGGAGCGCTCGAGCCCGAGCGGCTCGAACACCACCAGGTTCATCTTCTCGCGGTACTTCTCGGCGGCCGAGGTCATTTCAACTCATCCAGTATCTTGTCGAGCTTCTCGGGCGTCAGGTGCTCGTGGAAGACGTGATCCACCATCAGCATGGGCGCGCCCGTGCAGGCGGCGAGGCACTCTTCTTCCTGCTTGAGGAACACGCGGCGGTCCGGCGTGCTCTCGCCGAGCTTGATGCCCAGCTTCTTCTCCGCATGCGCCACCAACGCTTCCGCACCGTTCAGCATGCAGGAGATGTTCGTGCAGATGCTCACGTGATGCCGGCCGCAAGGATGCGTCTCGAGCATGGAGTAGAAGCTCGCCACCTCGTAGACCTGGATGGGCGGCAGGCCGAGATAGGCGGCCACGGCGTCCATGAGCTGCGCGGTAAGGAAGCCGTCGTTCTGCTCCTGCGCCGCGCGCAGCGCCGCGATGGTCGCGGAACGCTGCCGGCCGGGCGGGAACTTCGCCACCCAGTGGTCGATTTCCTGGCGCGTGTGCTCGCTCAGCACGGCGGCACCCGTTTCGTTGCTCTCGTGCCCGCTCATCGATCCACTTCCCCGAAGACGATGTCCTGCGTGCCGATGACGGCGACCACGTCGGCCAGCATGTGGCCGCGCACCATTTCATCCAGCGCCGCGAGGTGCGCGAAGCCCGGCGCGCGCGCCTTCCTCGATAAGGCTTGTTGGCGCCGTCGGACACCAGGTAGATGCCGAATTCGCCCTTGGGCGCCTCGACGGCAGCGTAGGTCTCCCCTTCCGGCACGCAGTAGCCTTCGGTGAAGAGCTTGAAGTGATGGATGAGCGACTCCATGTCGCCCTTCATGTCGGTGCGACGCGGCGGGCGCAACTTGGCGTTGTCCACCATCACCGGGCCCGGGTTGGCGCGCAGCCAGTCGATGCACTGGGCGACGATGCGGTTCGACTGGCGCATTTCCTCGACCCGCACCAGGTAGCGGTCGTAGCAGTCGCCGTTCGTGCCGACCGGGATGTCGAAATCCATCCGGTCGTAGACTTCATAGGGCTGCTTCTTGCGCAGGTCCCAGGCGATGCCGGAGCCGCGGATCATCGGGCCCGAGAACCCGAGCTGCAGCGCGCGCTCCGGCGAGACCACGCCGATGTTCACCGTGCGCTGTTTCCAGATGCGGTTGTCCGTGAGCAGGGTCTCGTAATCGTCGATGGACTTCGGAAAGCGTTTCGCGAACGCCTCGATGAAGTCGAGCATGCTGCCGCAGCGCGCCTCGTTGAGCTGGTCCACTTCCTTCTGGGAGCGCCAGCGCGAGGCCTGGTACTTCGGCATGCCGTCCGGCAGGTCGCGATGGACGCCGCCCGGACGGTAATAGGTGGCGTGCATGCGAGTGCCGGAGACGGCCTCGTACACGTCCATGAGCTCCTCGCGCTCCTTGAAGCAGAAGAGGAACACCGACATCGCGCCGATGTCGAGGCCGTGCGCGCCGAGCCACATGAGGTGGTTCAGGATGCGCGTGATCTCGTCGAACATCACGCGGATGTATTGCGCGCGCTCGGTGGGCTTGATGCCGAGCAGCCTCTCGATGGCGAGCACGTACGCGTGCTCGTTACACATCATGGACACGTAGTCGAGCCGGTCCATGTAGCCGATGGTCTGGTTGAAGGGCTTGGACTCGGCCAGCTTCTCGGTGCCGCGGTGCAACAGCCCGATGTGCGGATCGGCCTTCTGGATGACCTCGCCATCGAGCTCGAGCACCAGGCGCAGCACGCCGTGCGCCGCCGGATGCTGCGGCCCGAAGTTCATCGTGTAGTTTCTGATTTCCGCGCTCATTTGGCGGGGATCTCGGCTTTGAGCGAGGGGTCGTAGCGGTGGTCCTCGCGGATCACCTTCGGCACCAGCACGCGCGGGACGATGCTCACCGGCTGGTAGACGACGCGCTTCTTCTCTTCGTCGTAGCGCGCCTCGACGTTGCCGACTAGCGGGAAGTCCTTGCGGAAGGGATGCCCGATGAAGCCGTAATCCGTGAGGATGCGGCGCAGGTCCGGATGGCCGCGGAATACGATGCCGAAGAGGTCGAACGCCTCGCGCTCGAACCAGTTGGCGCCGGCCCACACGTCCACCAGTGAATCGATGACGGGCTCGCCCTCGTCCATGTCGCACAGGCCGATGAGGCGCAGGCGCGCATTGTTCGCGACGGACAGCAGCTGATATGCGACGGCGTAGCGCGGCCGTTCGGCCGCCGGGTCGGAGTCGAATGCGCCAGCCTCGCCCTGCCCGCCTTCACCCGCCTCGCTCGAATCGTCCGGCGGGCCGATGCGTGCCACGCGACCGCGGCTGAAGCCGGAGCGCGTGGCGGAGTGCGTCTGCCATTCGTCATGGCCATACACCAGGTAGTCGACGCCGGCGACGTCCATGAGCTGCTCGAAGCCGAGCGCATCGCGAAGCGTGCCGCACACCTCCAGCAGGTCTGCAGCTTTCACTTCGTACGCCAGCTCGTCCGGCAGCGCGCGCGTGCGACGGACGCGCCCGCTCAGGTGCGCATCCACCTTCTCCGCCAGGGCCTGGACGTTCAAAGCCAAGGAAACTCCTTACCGCGCGATCGTGCTGGTGCGCGCGATCTTCTTCTGCAGCTGGATGATGCCGTACACCAGCGCTTCGGCCGTGGGCGGGCAGCCCGGCACGTAGATGTCCACCGGCACGATGCGGTCGCAACCGCGCACCACCGAGTAGGAATAGTGGTAGTAGCCGCCTCCGTTCGCGCACGAGCCCATGGAGATGACCCAGCGCGGCTCGGCCATCTGGTCGTACACCTTGCGCAGCGGGCGCCATCTTGTTCACCAGGGTGCCGGCCACGATCATGACGTCCGACTGGCGCGGGCTCGGGCGGAACACCACGCCGAAGCGGTCCAGGTCGTAGCGCGAGGCGCCGGCGTGCATCATCTCGACTGCGCAGCAGGCCAGGCCGAAGGTCATGGGCCACAGCGACCCGGTGCGCGCCCAGTTCATGAGCGTGTCGACCTGCGGGTGAGGAAGCCGCGCTGGGCGAAGCCCGCGACGGCGCTTTCAGGCGTCTCCGCCTCGGCTAGTCCCAATCCAGGGCTCCTTTTTCCAGTCGTAGACGAACCCGACCACCAGGATGAAGAGGAAGATGCCCATGGTCGCCCACGCGAACGGCGGCAGCTTCGAGAACATGACCGCCCAGGGGAAGAGGAAGGCGATCTCCAGGTCGAACACGATGAAGACGATGGCCACGAGGTAGTAGCGCACGTCGAACTTCATGCGCGTGTCCTCGTACGGGTCGAAGCCGCACTCGTAGGGCGAGAGCTTCTCGGGGTCGTTGCGGTTGCGGGCGAAGAAGCGGCCGAGGACGGTGCCGGCCGTCAGCAGCACCAGTGCGAGGCCGGTGGCAACGCCGAGAAAGATGAGAACTGGCAGGTAGTTGGTGAGCATTTCCGAGCGCGAGCAGACAGGCCCAAGCAATAGCCGTGACCCGTCCCCGCGACGGGCGGCGCATTGTAGCAATCTCGCGGGGTTAGGCTAGTCCGCGCTCGATTTATTGAATGGTGCCGACGGGGAGATTCGAACTCCCACACCTTGCGGCGCTAGCCCCTCAAGCTAGTGTGTCTACCAATTCCACCACGTCGGCATGTATCGGAAGGCCGCTCGCTCACTTCGGAGCGGGCGCGGCCCGTTCGGGCTCCGGTACGCTCGGCGCCGGAGCAGGAATCGCGGGCGCCTGCGCTGCGGGCGCGGGGTACCGGCACGGCCGGGAGCGGTCTCCGCCGCTTCGTCCAGAATCGACTTCTTCTGCTCGACCGGGGCATGCGAGCCCATGTACGCGAGCGCGAGGCTGTTCAGCATGAAGATGGCTGCAAAGATCGCGGTGGCGCGCGATAACGCGGTGCGCGCGCCGCGCGCACCGAACACCGTGCCCGAAGCGCCCGCGCCGAAGCCAGCGCCCGCATCGGCACCTTTGCCACGCTGCAGCAGCACCAGGCCGATGATCGCCACCGACGAGAACACCTGCAGCACCGTCAATACCATGCGCAACATCAGACTGCCTTCAGGATCGCGAGAAACTCTTCGGCCTTGAGCGATGCGCCACCGATGAGACCACCGTCCACATCGGGCATCGCGAAAAGCTCGGCCGCATTGCCGGCCTTGCAGCTGCCGCCGTAGAGGATGCGCAGGCCGGCCGCGATTCTAGCATCTGCCGCCGCCACCCGAGAGCGCAGGAAGGCATGCACCTGCTGCGCCTGATCCGGCGTCGCGTTGCGGCCGGTGCCAATGGCCCACACGGGCTCATATGCCACCACGGCCTTCTCCAGCGACTGCGCCCCGCAGAGCTCGAGCACCGCATCCAGCTGTCTCGCGATGACGCTCTCGGTGCGGTTCGCTTCGCGGTCCGCGAGCTGCTCACCGACGCAGAGAATGGGAATGAGCCCGCGCGACTGCGCCGCAGCGTACTTGCGGGCGACCAGCTGGTCGGTCTCGCCGTAAAGCGCGCGACGCTCGGAATGGCCCACGATCACGTACGTGCAGCCCACGTCTTCGAGCATGGCTGCGGATACTTCACCCGTGAAAGCACCCTGAGCCTCGGCCGAGACGTTCTGAGCGCCGAGCTGCACACCCGAATCACGGAGCGCCCGGGCGACGTCCGACAGGTAGACCGAAGGCGGACAGACCACGCAGGCCGCCTTCCCCTCCGCGGGGAAATGCGACAGCACACCCTCGACCAGCCGCGCGTTCTCGGCGCGGGAGCCGTGCATTTTCCAGTTTCCGGCGACGATGGGGCGGCGCATGGGGGAAAGGTCCAAAAAAGGGCGCGGGATGATAACGACCCCCTCCCCGTGGCGCAAATTCGGCCCGCGGGCAGGGCATTCCGCCTCCGGGGCTTGGGGCGGGCCCCGCTCCGGCGGTCAGCCGGTTTACCGCAGAATCGGCTGCGTCACACCGCGGCGGCCTGGACGACCTCCGCCAGCTCCGTGGCCGAAGAGCGGGTGAGGCGCTCGTCGCGGCCTTCGACCATCACCCGGATCACGGGCTCGGTGCCCGAAGCACGCAGGACCACCCGGCCCTCGCCCGCGAGGCGCTTCTCGATGCGTGCCACGGCTTCCTGGACGGCCGGCACCTTCGAGGGATCGAAGCGCTGCGCCACCTTCACGTTGATCATCACCTGCGGGAATTTCTGCATGCCGGCGGCAAGCTCCGCGAGCGGCCGGCCGGTCTGCTTCATGACGGCCAGCACCTGCAGAGCCGCGACCAGGCCATCCCCGGTGGTGGTCTTGTCGAGACACAGGATGTGCCCGGAGGTCTCGCCACCCAACGAGCCTCCTGTCTCCCGCAGCAGGCTCAGCACGTACCGGTCCCCCACCTGTGCCCGGTGGAAGCCGATGCCGGCGGCGCGCAGGGCGAGCTCGAGCCCGAAATTGGTCATGACGGTGCCGACCACGGGCCCTTCCAGGGAGCCCGCCTGCTGGCGGGCGCGGGCGATGACGTAGAGCAGCTGGTCGCCATCCACGATGCGGCCGAGATGATCGACCATGACGAGCCGGTCGCCGTCACCATCGAGGGCGAGGCCGACGTGGGCCCGCACGCCAGGCACGGTGAGCTGCAGCAGCTCGGGAGCGGTGGAGCCGCAGCCGTCGTTGATGTTCCGCCCGTTCGGCGAGCAGCCGATGGGGACGATCTCGGCGCCGAGGTCCGCGAGGATGCGCGGACCCACCTTGTAGGCCGCGCCGTTCGCGCAATCGATGACGATCTTGAGGCCGGAGAGGTCGACGCCGGACGGCAGCGTCGACGCGCAGAAATCCTGGTAGTGCGTGCGCGAGCGGTCCACGCGCGTCGCGCGACCGAGGCTGCGCGAGGTCTGCGTGACCGAGCCCTGCCCCATCTCGACCTCGATGCGCTCCTCGAGCTCGTCGGACAGCTTGCCGCCGGTGGCATCGAAGAACTTGATGCCGTTGTCGTCATAGAGATTGTGCGAGGCGCTGATGACGACGCCGAAGTTGCAGTTGAAGCGGCGCGTCATGTACGCGATGCCGGGCGTAGGCAGCGGCCCGATGAGCATGGCGTTCACGCCGGCAGCGACGAAACCGGCTTCCAGAGCGGCCTCGAACATGTAGCCGGAGAGGCGCGTGTCCTTGCCGATGAGCACCGTGCCGCCTTCCGGCGCCAGGACGCGGGCCGCGGCGCTGGCGAGGTTCAGCGTGAAATCCACGGTCATCGGATGCTCGCCGACGCGACCGCGGACGCCGTCAGTGCCAAAATATTTTCGCGCCATTCACTTTCCTCACAGATATCGACCACCCCGCGGAGGCGGGATGCGCACGCTCAACCGGACGCGCGGCGAACGGCGGCTACCGTCTTGATCGCATCCACCGTCGCTGCAACATCGTGAGCCCGCACGATGCGTGCGCCGTTGAGCACCGCCATCACGGCGAGCGCGACACTACCATGCACGCGCTCGTCGGGCTCCCGACCCAGCAGCATCTTCAGCATCGACTTGCGCGAAAGCCCCACCAGCACCGGCTGGCCGAGATCGCAGAGCTCGCCGAGCCGCTGCAGCAGCCGCAGATTGTGCGCCACCGTCTTGCCGAAACCGAAGCCGGGATCGATCGCGATGCGCTCATCCGGGATGCCCGCGGCGCGGCAACTCTGCACGCGCTCCCGGAGAAACTCCGAGACTTCGCTCACGACATCCCGATACTGCGGATCCGCCTGCATGCTGCGGGGCTCGCCCTGCATGTGCATGAGGCATATGGCGCATCCGGTACCGGCAACGGCCTCCAGCGCTCCGGGCTCCCGCAGCGCCCGCACGTCGTTGATGAGCCCGGCACCCGCCTCTGCGGCCGCCTTCATCACTTCGGGCTTGCTGGTGTCCACGGAAATGACCGCTCCAGTCCGGCCCGCCAGCCGCTCGACGACCGGCACTACCCGCCGCAACTCTTCCTCCACCGGCACGTCCTGAGCGCCCGGCCGCGTCGATTCCCCGCCGATGTCGACGATCGCCGCGCCCTCCTCCACGAGCCTCAAGGCGTGCGCGACCGCATCGTCGACGTGAAGGAACCGGCCCCCGTCGGAGAACGAGTCGGGAGTGACGTTGACGATACCCATGACGATGGGCGGCTCGAGGGAAAGGGCCTTGTCGGCGCAGCGCAGCTGCATACCGGGCACTCGACGGTTCGCTAGCGGATTCGGACGGCGGGAGCGCGCGGACGGGCGGCGTGCGCCAGCCTCAGTGCTGACCTGCCGCCGGCCCGATGGTCGCGCCCTTCTGCTCTTCCGGGCCTTTGGGAGGCTTGTTGCTGGGCACGCTGTCGTCCCAGTCGCTCGGCGGCTTGGGCGTGCGGCCCGCCATGATGTCCTTCAGCTGCTCCTCATCGATGGTCTCATACTTGATGAGGGCTTCCGCCATGGTATGCAGCTTGTCGAGGTTGTCCGTGAGGATCTGCTTGGCGCGCTGGTAGTTGTCGGCGATGACCTTGCGCACTTCCTCGTCGATGGCGTGCGCGGTGCCGTCTGACACCTGCTTGTGCTGCGTGACGCTGCGGCCCAGGAAGACCTCGCCGGTCTCCTCGGAATACGTGAGCGGACCGAGCTTGTCCGACAGGCCCCACTTCGTGACCATGCTGCGGGCGAGGTCCGTCGCGCGCTCGATGTCGTTCGAGGCGCCAGTGGTGACCGAGTCCGGCCCGAAGATGAGCTCTTCGGCGACGCGGCCGCCGAACAGCGTGGCGATGGAGCTCTGGATGCGGCGCTTGGAGAGGCTGTAGCGATCCTGCTCCGGAAGGAATTGCGTGACGCCCAACGCGCGGCCACGCGGGATGATGGTGACCTTGTAGACCGGGTCGTGCTCCGGCACGGTCATGCCGACGATGGCGTGGCCCGCCTCGTGGTACGCCGTCATGTTCTTTTCCTCGTCCGACATGACCATGGAGCGCCGCTCGGCGCCCATGTAGATTTTGTCCTTGGCGCGCTCGAACTCGAGCATGCTGACCGTGCGCTTGTTGCCGCGCGCGGCGAACAGCGCTGCCTCGTTCACGAGGTTGGCGAGGTCCGCGCCGGAGAAGCCGGGCGTGCCGCGCGCGATGACCATCGGCTTCACGTCGTCTCCCACCGGCACCTTGCGCATGTGCACGCGGAGGATCTGCTCGCGGCCGCGCACGTCCGGCAGCGGCACGATCACCTGGCGGTCGAAGCGGCCCGGACGCAGCAGCGCGGGATCGAGCACGTCCGGCCGGTTGGTCGCCGCGATGACGATGATGCCTTCGTTGCCTTCGAAACCGTCCATCTCCACGAGGAGCTGGTTCAGCGTCTGCTCGCGCTCGTCATGCCCGCCGCCGAGGCCTGCGCCGCGATGGCGACCGACCGCGTCGATTTCATCGATGAAGATGATGCAGGGCGCATGCTTCTTGGCCTGCTCGAACATGTCGCGCACGCGCGAAGCGCCGACGCCGACGAACATCTCGACGAAGTCGGAGCCGGAGATGGTGAAGAACGGCAACCTCGGCCTCGCCGGCGATGGCGCGGGCCAGCAGGGTCTTGCCGGTGCCGGGCGAGCCGACCATGAGCACGCCCTTGGGGATCTTGCCGCCGAGCTTCTGGAACTTGCCGGGGTCCTTGAGGAAGTCGACGATCTCGCCCACTTCCTGCTTGG
This sequence comes from Steroidobacteraceae bacterium, assembly GCA_044225565.1. Lineage (GTDB taxonomy): Bacteria > Pseudomonadota > Gammaproteobacteria > Steroidobacterales > Steroidobacteraceae > CAVXAE01. The sequence continues at coordinate 22,239 of JBGAIL010000064.1, forward strand.
CCTCGTCCACGCCGGCGACGTCGGCGAAGGTGACGTTGACCTGGTCCTCGCCCAGCAGGCGCGCCCGGCTCTTGCCGAAGGACATGGCCCCGCGCGCCGCCGGAGCCCCCTGCATCTGCCGCAGCATGTAGACGAACACGAGGATGAGCAGCAGCGCGGGGGCGAGCTGGAGCAGCAGCTGCGCGAAGAAATTCGGTTGCTTGGGCGCCCGGCCCTCGAACCTGGGACGTTGGCCTTCTGCAGCTCGCCGATGAGGGCCGTAGCTCGTCTCGGGGTTATAGGACTGGAACTGGGCTCGCGTCCTTGCGCTTGCCGTAGACCATGTCGCCCTCGAGCACCACGGACTCGACACGGTTGGACTTCACGTCTTCCAGGGAGCGGGAGTACTCGATGGTATCCGGCTGGCCGGAAGGGGGCATGTAGCGGCTGAAGATGGCCAGCAGCACGATGACGACCACGGCCCAGAGCAGGATGTTTTTCGTCAGGTCGTTCAAAAGCCGTCCTCTCGATCGGTTACGGCACGAAATGCGCCCCCGAACCTACACCAATGGATCCTGTCTTGCCAGCAGATACCGCTCAGGCCGCGGAGGCTGCGAGCCCCGCCTCCGCAAGAGCTTCACCTTGGCGAATTTGCCCCGGAAGACCCGCTCCCGCAGCTGCGAGGCGCGCTCCGAACACCTTGATCGGGTGCTACCCGCGGACTTCAAGACTCCACGAGCACGAGCGAGTTCCAAGTGGATGGTGGGGTCTTCCACTCGAGCAGTGGCGCATCCGCGCCCTGCTCGAGTGCAAGACCTGACTCAGCTCACTCGTACCTCACGGCGACGATTTCATAGGTGTGGGTGCCGCCCGGAGCCTCCACGTCGACCGTATCGCCCTCTTCCTTGCCGATGACGGCGCGCGCGATAGGGGACGTGACCGAGATGCGGCCCGCGCGGATGTCCGCCTCGTCCTCGCCCACGATCTGGTACTTGAGCACGTTGCCGCCGTCCTGGTCCTCGAGCTCGACGTTGGCTCCGAAGACCACCCTGGTGGTGGCCGTGAGCCGGCTGGTGTCGATGATCTCCGCCGTCGAGAGCTTCGATTCCAACTCGCCGATCCGCCCCTCGATGAAGCCCTGCTGCTCCCGAGCCGCGTGGTACTCGGCGTTCTCGGAGAGATCGCCGTGCCCGCGCGCCTCGGCGATGGCCTTGATGACGTTCGGACGCGCCTCGGTCTTCAACCGCCTGAGCTCGGCCCGCAGCGCTTCGGCGCCGCGCAGGGTCATGGGTGTGCGTTTCATGCGCGCAACGCCTCTTGGTGGAGATCCTGCAACCGGTTCACCTCGACTTCGTCGAGATGGTCCAGAGCTTCGCACGTTGCGAGCGCCGCCGCGAGCGTCGTGTAATACGTGACGCGCTTGTGCACGGCCTCGCGCCGGATCGAGTTGGACTCGCGGATCGCCTGCTTGCCTTCCGTGGTGTTGACGATGAGATCGATCTCGTCGTTCTTGATCATGTCCACGATGTGCGGGCGGCCTTCGCGCACCTTGTTGGCACGGCGGCATTCCAGGCCGGCTTCCTGCAGCGCCTTGCAGGTGCCGTCCGTCGCCACGATCTCGAAGCCGCGCTCGATGAGGCGGCGCGCGAGCGTGACGGCACCGGATTTGTCGCGATCCCGTACGCTGAGCAGGCACACGCCGCGGCGCGGCAGCGTGACGCCGGATGCAGCCTGAGCCTTCGCATACGCTTCGCCGAACGTGCGGCCCGTGCCCATGACCTCACCGGTGGACTTCATTTCCGGCCCGAGGATGGGATCGGAGTCCGGGAACTTGGCGAAGGGAAACACGGCTTCCTTCACCGCGAAGAACGGCGGCACGCGCTCCTCGAGCACGCCGAGCTCCTTCAGCTTGCGGCCCGACATCACCCGCGCCGCCACCTTGGCGAGCGGGATGCCCGTCGCCTTCGATACGAACGGCACCGTGCGCGAGGCGCGCGGATTGACCTCGAGGATGTAGATGACCCCGTTCTGGATGGCGAACTGGATGTTCATCAGCCCGACCACGTTCAGCGCTTTCGCGAGCTTCCGGGTCTGCTCGCGCAGCTCCGCCTGCACCGCGGGCGTGAGGCTGTTGGGCGGCAGCGAGCAGCCCGAGTCGCCGGAATGCACGCCGGCCTGCTCGATGTGCTCCATGATGCCGCCGATGAGGACGTCCTCGCCGTCGCAGATGGCGTCCACGTCCACCTCGATGGCCACGTCCAGGAAACGGTCGAGCAGCACGGGGCTGTCGTTCGAGACGTGCACCGCCACGTTCATGTAGTTGCGCAGGTCTTCTTCGGTGAAGACCACTTCCATCGCGCGGCCGCCGAGCACGTAGGACGGACGCACCACGAGCGGGAATCCCACCTCCTTGGCGAGCTGCACCGCCTGCTCTTCCGTGCGGGCGGTGGCATTGGCCGGCTGTTTGAGCTTGAGGCTGCGCACGAGCTGCTGGAAGCGCTCGCGGTCTTCGGCGACGTCGATGGATTCCGGCGTGGTGCCGATGATGGGCGCGCCCGCGTCTTCAAGCGCGCGCGAGAGCTTGAGCGGGGTCTGCCCACCGAACTGCACGATGACGCCCACCGGCTTCTCGCGCGCGAGGATCTCGAGCACGTCCTCGAGCGTGAGCGGCTCGAAATAGAGCCGATCGGACGTGTCGTAGTCCGTGGAGACCGTCTCCGGATTGCAGTTGACCATGATGGTCTCGTAGCCATCCTCGCGCAGGGCCAGCGCCGCGTGCACGCAGCAGTAGTCGAACTCGATGCCCTGCCCGATGCGGTTCGGCCCGCCGCCGAGGATCATGATCTTGCGCTTGTCCGTCGGCTGCGCCTCGCACTCCTCGTCGTACGTCGAGTAGAGGTACGCGGTGGACGTGGCGAACTCCGCAGCGCAGGTGTCCACGCGCTTGTACACGGGATGCACGCCGAGCTCGCGCCGCTTGGCGCGCAGCGCCTTTTCGGTCTGACCGGTGAGCTTCGCGAGACGGCTGTCCGAGAATCCCTTGCGCTTGAGTGCGCGCAAGCGATCCCCGTTGAGCGCCGCGGCGCCCTGCTGCTTCACCGTGGCCTCCTCGTGGATCAGGTCCTCGATGTAGGCGAGGAACCACGGGTCGATGCGGGTGAGATCGGCTATGCGCTCGAAGGTCCAGCCAGCGCGGAAGGCGTCCGCAACATGAAGCAGCCGATCGGCGCCCGGCGAGCGCAATTCGTATGCCAGCGTGTTCGCCGCTTCTTCTGTGAGAGGCAGCGTGACCTGCTCGGTGAAGCCGTCGAGCCCGGTCTCGAGGCCGCGCAGCGCCTTCTGCAGGGACTCCTGGAAGCTGCGGCCGATGGCCATCACCTCGCCCACCGACTTCATCTGGGTGGTGAGGCGGGTATTGGCGCCCGGGAATTTCTCGAACGTGAAGCGCGGGATCTTCGTGACGACGTAGTCGATGGTCGGCTCGAAGGACGCGG
>JBGAIL010000065.1:0-23023 GCA_044225565.1 Steroidobacteraceae bacterium
GGCGAGCTCGCCGAACGATATCTGTCCAGGACGGTGATGGTGGCGGGCACGGATGAGAATGCCACTGCCCGCGGAGCGCCGGAGCAGGGCGCATCGAATCCGGCCGCCGCCAGGCAGAGCCTGCCGCGGTGCCGCGATCCGGACGACGACGTCTTTCTCGCGCTGGCGCTGCGCTGTCAGGCGGATCTGCTCGTCTCGCGCGACAAGGAAGTGCTGGCACTGGCGGGTCGCTGCGCGCCGTTCGGGTTCCGAATCGTGAGCGTCCGACAGGCCATGGAGGAAATCTCCCGCCTCACGCCGCCGTAGCGGCGTACGCATGCGGTGCGGTTCCCGCCCGCCCGCTACATCGTCTTCTGCATGAACACGAGGTCGAGCCAGCGTCCGAACTTGTGCCCCACCTCGCGAAAGTGCGCCACGCGCTCGAAGCCGAGCCGCTCGTGGAAGCGGATGGAGCTCGCATTGCCCGCGTCGATCGCGCCGATCATCACGTGCTTGCCCAGCTCCCTCGCGTGCGGGAACAGAGCTTCCACCAGCTGCCGGCCTACGCCTTGCCCGCGGCATGCAGCCTCCACGTGCACGGAATGCTCCACGGTGTGGCGATACCCCGCCCATCCCCCACGCCAGTCCCCGAAAGCCGAGAAGCCGATGATGCGGCCCTCGCGAACGGCCACCAGCACCGGGTACCCCGACTTGCGCAGGCCCGCAAACCACGCCTGCCGGCTCTCGAGGGTCACGGGTTCCAGAGCATAGACCGCCGTCGAATGAGTGATGACGTCGTTGTAGATATCGAGGAGGGCCGGCAGGTCTGCGGGCTCGGCCATGCGGATCGGGACTTCTGCGGGCAACGGCGCCTCCATCGATGGCATCCTCGGGCGGCTCGGCAAAACCGTGCCACGCCGCGGCGAATCGTGCAATATCGGGTGCACGACATGCCCGTCGCCGGGGGAGAATGGGATCATGACGCCATGAGCTGGAGCCGTGTGCTGCTGTCGTTGCGCGTGCGCATGATCGCGCTGCTGTTCGTCCTCTCCTTCGTCAACTATTTCCTGCGGAACAATATCTCCGCCGCCACCACCGTCATCGGCGACGAGTACTCGCTCAACGCCACGCAGATCGGCTGGATCATCTGGAGCTTCAATTTTTCCTACGCGCTGTTCCAGCTTCCCGGCGGCATGTTCGGCGACCGGTTCGGCCCGCGGTTCGCCATCACGCTTTGCGCCGTGAGCTGGGGCGTGCTCACCTTCCTCACGGGTTTCGCGCCTCAGCTGTTCGCGGCTTCGGCCGGCGGTGCCATCGCTTCGCTGATGGTGGTGCGCCTGCTCATGGGCGCGGCCCAGGCGCCGCTCTTTCCCATCACCGGAGTGGTCATCGCCAGGTGGTTCCCGTCAGGCCGCTGGGCTCTGCCCAACTCGGTGCTCAACACCGCACTGACGCTGGGCCAGGCGGCGATCGGGCCCGTCTTCACCTACCTGATCGTCAGGTACGGCTGGCGGGAGGCCTTCTACATCGCCTCCCCCAGCGCCATCGTCGCTGCGGTGCTCTGGTGGTGGTACGCGCGGGACCGGCCTCGCGAGCATCCTGCGATCACGGCCGAGGAGCTGGATTTCATCGAGAATGCCGGCATCGCCGATACGGGGCTGGCGCAGAAGATCCCGCTGCGCAAGGTGATGTTCGACCGCAACGTGCTGCTGCTGGCCGGGGGCTATTTCTGCAGCAACTACGTCTTCTACATCTTCGCGAACTGGCTCATCGAATACCTCGTGAAGCAGCGCGGCTATTCGCTGCTGGAGAGCGGGCTGCTGTCGTCGCTGCCGTTCCTGACGGGGGCGATGCTGGCCACGGTGGGTGGTCTCGTTTGCGATGCGCTGAGCCGCCGGATGGGCGCCACGTGGGGCTGCCGCATACCTGGCATGGTCGGATTGATCCTGGTGGCCGGCTTCCTGCTGGGCGGTGTCTATTCGACGAATCCCTATCTCGCGCTCGCCCTGCTGTCGCTGTGCTTCGGCTTCCAGCAGTTCACGGAAGGGGCGTTCTGGTCGGGCGCCACGTTCGCCGCCGGACCCAACGTGGGCACCGCGGGCGGCGTGTTGAACACCGGCGGCAACGCTCCCGGATTGCTCGCCCCCTTCGTCGGCTACATGGTCGACCAGGCGGGATGGGTAACGGCCTTCGCGAGCGGTGCGTTCTTCGCGCTGCTCGGTGCATCGCTGTGGCTGTTCGTGCGCCTGCCGGCCTTGAAGCCTCAGAACGGCCAGACTTCCAGCCCGTGAATCGCGTTGCGGACGTCCATAGAGATGTTGCGAAGCGCTAGCCGGGTGCCGCCCGCCAGCTCGTAAGCGCAGACGGTGGAAGGCGAAGAGCCCGCTGCGATCAGGCCCGGACCCAGACTGCAGAGCCCACGCGCGAAGCAGGGGCGCGCCACGGTGGATTCGAAGCGGTCGATGTTCACGATCTCCTCCTGCGGGAATCGCGGCACGCTCATGCGCACGAACGCGCCTTCCGCCGAGTAGCACACGCGATCCGAAGCCGTATCGTTGTAGACGATGCCGCGCTCCAGCGGCTGCGCGTTGTGTGTGCCGAGAGGTACGTGCGCCACATGCGAGACGCCGCGCTCGTCCAGCCGCAGCAGGCGCTGCATGCGCACACCGCTGAAGTAAACACCGGAGGCGAGCGCCTTCACCGAGTTGATGTGGAAATGCCGGCCGGGTGGCGGGCCGTTCGACGCCTGCGGATCATAGCGGCTCACGCGGACGCCCTGCCCGTCGAAGGAGAGGTGGAATCCCAGTGTGAACCGCTTAACGGCCAGGTCGAACATCAGGATGCTGTCGAAGCCCGTGGAGGCTGCGAAGAGCTGCGCGCCGTGGATCGAGATCTCGTGGCAGTGCTGCAGGAAGGGATTGGTGAAGCTCTCGATGCGGCGGAACTGCTGGTCGAGGAACAGGATCTCCGCGTTCGCCGCGACGACCACCCCGCCTTCGTGGAATTCGATGCCGCGCAGGCCGCGGTCGCCGCCGCGCCCGCTGATGTCGATGTCCGTGCCGTTCCAGTCGAGCCGCTGCTCGGTGCGGCCGGTGTCGAGGTCGACCAGATACAGTCCGCCGTGGCTCTCACCCTGCACGGTGCCGCGAACCACGGAAGAGGCGATCACCGTCGGCAGGCGGCTCATGAGCGTGGCGCAGGATGGGCAGGCATCGCGCGACAGGCTAACGGTTCGCGCTCCCTGCCGGCAACTCGCGGACGGCGCGTGGCAAGCCGCGGCCGGCGACTGGCGCCGCGAGCCGGAGAAAACGGTAACATGGTGCGATCCAGCCCAGGGGAGCATCCATCTTGAGCAGCATATCGTTCGGTTCGTGCGCGGCGGTGCGTGCGAGGGGCGGCGTTTCCGCGCTGGCGTTCCTTGCCTTTGGCGTGCTCGCCGCATCGTCCTCGGCGCTGGCACAGAAGCCGGCGGCTGGCACCCTCAAGGTCTACATCTCGGTGGACATGGAAGGCATCGCGGGCGTAGTGACGGCAGACCAGCTCAACCCCGCAGGTTTCGAGTACGACCGTTTCCGCCGTTTCATGACGGAAGAGGCGCTTGCCGCCGTGCGTGCGGCGAAGGCCGCCGGCGCCACCGGAATCGTCGTCGCGGATTCGCACGGCAACGGCGAGAGCCTGCTCATCGACGAGTTTCCGCGCGACGTGCGCATCGTGCGCTCCTGGCCGCGCCGCGGCGGCATGATGGGAGGGCTCGATTCGAGTTTCAGCGCCGCGATGATGATCGGCTATCACGCATCTGCGAGCAGCCCGTCGGGCGTGCGTGCGCATACCATCTCCAGTGCCACCTTCACCCGCATCACGATCAACGGGCAGGATGCGAGCGAGGGCTCGCTGGGCGCGGCGCAGGCCGGTGCGCTGGGCGTACCGGTGATCTTCGTCTCCGGCGACGACGTGGCGACGGCGGAGCTGCGCGATCGCATCGGCAACATCGTCACGGTCGAGACGAAAAAGGCCTTGAGCTTCCACTCCGCGGAAACCCTCACGCCTGCGGAATCGGCGGCCCGCATCGAGGCAGGCGCCCGTTCGGCGTTGTCCCGCCTGAAGGAGTTCAGGCCTTACACCGTCCCGACTCCCGTCACTCTCGAGATGAGCTACAAGAATTACGCCGCGGCGGAGGTGTTCAGCTATCTGCCGGGCATGCAGCGGGTGGGCTCGCGCACCATCAAGGCCGTGGCGAAGGATATCGCCGAGGCCGTGGACATCATCACGGTCGCAGAGTCGTACGAGCCCGGTATCAGCCCCTGAGCGCATGACTCCATCGCCCTCAAGCGCAGGTCGTCCGCGCTATTCGGCATGGTCGCTGCTGCGGGCCCGGCTCGCCGGGTCCGGCTACTGGAAGCCACTGTGGGGTGGTGCCAGGCTGAAGGACGCCTACGATGTCGTGGTGGTGGGAGCGGGCGGTCATGGGCTCGCCACGGCGTTCCACCTGGCGCGCGATCACGGAGTGAAGCGCATCGCGGTGCTCGAGAAGCGGCTGGTGGGTTACGGCAACGTGGGCCGCAACACCACCATCGTGCGCTCGAACTATCTGCTTCCCGAGAATCACTATTTCTACGAGGACGCGCTGCGCCGCTGGGAAACTCTCTCTCGCGACATCAATTACAACGTGATGTACAGCGCGCGGGGCGTATGCGACCTCGCCAACTCGGATGACGAGATGGCGGCGTACGCCCGCCGCGGCAATGCCATGCGTCTCGCCGGCATCGATGCCGAGCTGCTGGATCGCAAGGCGCTCGCGCAGTTCGCTCCTTACGTGAATGTCGACGCCCAGCGGAGATTCCCGGTCGTCGGCGCCTTGCTGCAGCGGCGTGGTGGAACGGTTCGGCACGATGCGGTGGCGTGGGGGTACGCGCGCGCGGCGACCGCGCTCGGCGTCGAAATCATCGAGGATTGCGAGGTCACTGGTGTTCATACGGAGGCCGGAACGGCTACCGGCGTCGAGACCAATCGTGGCTTCGTGCGGGCGAACCGCATCGTGTTCGCGGTGGCGGGCCACACGGGCGCCATCGGTGCCATGCTCGGCGTGCCGATGCCCATCGAGACGCACCTGCTGCAGGCGATGGTCACCGAGCCCATCAAGCCGTTCCTGCACACCGTGCTGATCTACGTATACGGGCATTCGGACGTCTACGTCTCGCAATCGGATCGAGGCGGGCTGGTGATGGGCGGCGTGCTGGATGGCTTCCCGTCGTATACGCGTGAAGGCCAGTGGTCGCGGCTCGAGGATGTCGTGCAGGGCATCGTGGCGTTGCTGCCGCAGGCCGCCGGGTTGCGCCTGCTGCGCCATTGGGCGGGCACCAACGACATGACGATGGACGGCAGCCCTATCATCGATCGCATCGCGTACGACAACGTGTTCCTCAACGGCGGTTGGTGCTACGGCGGCTTCAAGACCATTCCGGCATCCGGTGCCGCCTGCGCGCAACTGGTCGCGACGGGCACGGCTCCGGATCTCATCCGCGCCTACCGGCTCTCGCGCTTCGCCACGGGTCATCTGCTCGACGAGCGGGGTGGCGGCCCGTTCCCGGTGCGCCAATGAGGCGGCTGGCCTGTCCGTTCTGCGGCCCCCGGGAGCTCGAGGAGTTCCAGTTCCGCAAGACCGTGCCCGAGGCGGGCACGAGCGCCGTCGGTGAGGTGTACGAGCGCGTGAACCGGCTCGAGTCGAGCTGGGAGCAGTGGCAGCACGTCCACGGCTGCAGGCTATGGCTTCTCGTGCATCGAAATCCATCCACTGGAGAAGTGCTCGAGGTGCGGCGGCTGGCGGAGTTCCCGCCGTGAGCAACGGGGAAAACGCTGTGGCGGATGCGTCTGGCGCAGGCAACGTGGCCATTGCTGGCGCACGCAGGGTTGGCGGAAGCGCCGGGCGCAACGGCTCCCGTCTTGGTCAGGGTGAGCTGAGTTTCACTTTCGACGGGCGCAGCATTCCCGCGCGCGCCGGTGATACGGTGGCGTCGGCATTGCTCGCGAACGGCGAGCGGCTCATGGGCCGAAGCGTCAAGTACCGGCGGGCGCGAGGCGTGCTTACGGCGGGAATCGAAGAGCCGAACGCCCTGTTCAGCGTGGGCGTGCCGCCCAACGTGCTCTCGAACGTTCCCGGCTCGCGGCTCGTCGTGCGCGAAGGGCTCGAGGTCCGCAGCCAGAACCGCTGGCCCAGCCTGCGGTTCGATCTGAGCGCGCTGCTGCAGCTCGGCGGCGGCTTCTTCGGCGCGGGCTTCTACTATAAGACCTTCATGTGGCCTTCGTGGCATGCCTACGAAGGCATGATCCGCCGGCTCGCAGGCCTGGGCGAGGCACCCGGTGCCTGCCATCTGCCGGCAGTGGACATCGAGCACTTGCACGCCGACGTCCTCGTTGCCGGTGCGGGGCCGGCGGGGCTCAGCGCAGCGCTGGCCGCCTCGCGCGCGGGCGCTCACGTGGTGATCTGTGAGCGCGAGCCCGTGTGCGGCGGCGAGCTCGAATTCGAAACAGCCCGCTTCGATAGGAGCAGCGCTTCGGCCTGGATCGACGCGACATTGCGCGAGTTGAGCGAGCGCAAGGCAAAGGTTCTGACGGACACTGCCGTGGTCGGCGGCGCCGGCGGATTGATGATCGCGCATCGGCAGCGCGGCGGCCTTGCGGGCGCCGACGCCGTGTACCGAATTCGCCCTCGCGCATTCGTGATCGCCGCCGGCGCGGTAGAGAGGCCCATCGCTTTCATCGACAACGATCTGCCGGGGGTGATGCTCCTCGGCGCGGCGGAGCGCTATCTCGCGCGCTATGGTGCGCGGGCCGGTGAGCGCGTTGTGCTGTTTGGCAATCATGACAGGCTGTATGCGTCGGCGTCGCGCCTGATGGCCGGCGGCATTCGCGTGATCGCCATCGTGGATACGCGGGACGAGCAAGAGGCAGCAGGCAGCGCTTCCGCACGCGATGTCTTGCGCCGCGAAGGCGTCGAGTGTCTGGTCGGCCATGCGGTACTGGCGGCGCGTGGGCGACTGGGCGTCAGCGGCGCCGCGGTGGCATCGCTCTCCGCGCCGCATGCTCCGCGCGAAATTCCGTGCGACGCCATTCTCGTGAGCGGGGGCTGGTCTCCGGCCATCCACCCGGGCCTGCACGAAGGCGGCACGAGGGCGTTCGTTTCCGAAGTCGCGGCATTCGTCGCGTCGGACCAGCCTGAATGGCGGGCCGGGTGTGGCGCCTGCGGCGGCGCATTCGAGCTGGGTGACGTGCTGGCTCATGGCTATGCCGCTGGACGGCACGCGGCTCGCAGCTTTTCCGCGCTGATCGGAGCCGCGCCCACCGGCGCAGCCGATCCGGCACCGAATCTCGTTCCGTTCTGGCGCTCGCCGGCGAGCCGGGCCGCCGAGAAAAAGCAGTTCGTCGACCTGCAGAACGACGTCACCGTGGCCGACCTCCGGCAGGCGCTGGAAGAAGGCTTCCGCGACATCGAGCACGTGAAGCGCTACACCACCCTCGGTGTCGGCACCGAGCAGGGCAGGACGGGCGGAGTGCTCGGCGCTGCCATCGTCGCGGAGCTGTCGGGCGGTGCGCTGGCCACGGTGGGTACGAGTCGCACTCGGCCACCTTATCAGCCCGTTACGCTGCGATCTCTCGTCGGCTCGCGCGCGGGCATGTCCTTCAAGCCCGTTCGCCGTACACCTCTGCACGAATGGCATGCGACGCATGGTGGCGTGCTCGAGCCGGCCGGGTGGTGGATGCGTCCACGCCATTATGCGGCGAATGGCGCCGATGCATTTGCAGCGGGTGTCGCCGAAGCACATCGCGTGCGTTGCACCGGTGGCATCCTGGATGGCTCGACGCTCGGCAAGATCGAAGTCGCCGGTCCGGGCGCCGCCGAGTTCCTCGATCGCGTCTACCTGACGCGCGCCAGCACCATCAAACCGGGCCGCAGCAAGTACATGGTGAACCTGCGGGAGGACGGCATGGTGCTCGATGACGGCATCGTCCTGCGGCTGGCGGAGAATCGGTTCCTCGCCACGGTGAGCTCCGGGCATGCCGGGCACATGCTGTCGCACTTCGAGTTCTGGCGGGACGTCGGAGGTGTTCGCGAGACGCAAGCCGGCACGGCACCGCCACCTGCCGTGACGCTCACCGATGTCACGGAAGCATGGGCCGTGATCGTGGTCGCCGGCCCTCAAAGTCGCGAAAAGCTGCGCGGTGTGCTGGGCGAGGAATGGCATGGGCCGCTGCAGGCGCTGACGCACATGGCGTTCGCGGAAGGCAGCTGGCACTGGCACGCGCTGAGGCTGCTGCGGGCGAGCTTCTCGGGCGAGCTCGCTTTCGAGCTGCACTGCAGGCCTGCCATCGCGGTGCCGTTATGGCAGGCATTGGTCGACGCGGGCCTCGCGCCCTACGGCCTGGAAGCATTGGACATCCTGCGCGTCGAGAAAGGGTATCTCGTCACTTCCGAGATGACGGGCCAGACCACGCCGCTCGATCTCGGCATGGAAGGGCTGCTGAAGCTCGGCAATCCCTGCGTCGGGCGGGGTTTGCTCGATCGCGAGGCCTTCCACGAAGCGCAGCGGCCGAAGCTCGTGGGCCTGCAGGCCTGCGATGCCAGGGCGAGCTTTCTGACCGGTGCGCAGATCACCACTGCCGACGCACCGGCGCACAGCGTCGGCTACGTCACATCATCGGTGTACAGCCCGGCGTTGCAGCGCTGGGTGGGTCTGGCGCTCGTCGGGCGCCACCTGTCCTCACTCGGCACCGAGCTCGTCGCGCACGATCCGTTGAGAGGCATCGAAACGCGCGTGCGCGTGACACCTTCGGTGCACTTCGATCCGTCCGGGGAGCGCATGCGCGTATGAGCGATCGACGGCTGGACATCGGCAAGGCAGTGCTCGAAAGGTGCTTCGAGCTCGCCGTCACTGGCGCGGTCGACGCGGCCGCGCTCGGCGAAGGCTGGCCGGTCGAGCCGGGCGCGTGTTCCCGCGATGCCACCGGAAACGCCGAGATGCTGCACTTCGCGCCGGGACGCTGGCTGCTGCCCGCGCCTTCACCGCAACTGCTGGCCCGTGTGTCGGATCGCCCTGGTGTCGAATGCATCGATGTCGAAGGCAAGTGGCAACGGCGCCTGCTGCGTGGAGACCGAGCCCTGCGCGCGCTGGCTGCCGGCGCGGATGTCGAAGCGATGCTCGCGAATCGAGGCTGCGCGGCAATGTCGTTGTTCGAGTGCCCTGTGATCGTCGCCTGCCACGGTGGGCGGAACGACAACGCTCGCGGCGGTTTCGGCGGCGATGCGCTGGACCTCTGGGTGCCCTCGAGCTACGCGACCTTCCTGGATGAGCAGCTTGCTGCCGCGGACGCGGTCGCGAATCAGGCGCCGTCGCCCGGCACGATTCCGTAAGCCGCGAGCGCTTCGCGCAGGGGTGCGAGGTGCGCCTCGAAACGCTTCCAGCGTTCGACCGAGCTGGCGTAGATGGGCTGACGTACCTGCCACCGGCTCGGCGTGTGCACGGGCTTTCCGGTCTGCTGGAAAGCCAGGCAGGCGTCGTCCCATTCGAGTCCGCAGAACCGCACGATCTCGCGTGCCCGGCGCTCCGGCTCCGCGACCAGCGCTTCGTAGCGCACTTCCAGCATCGGCTGGTCGAGCGTGGCTCGCCAATGGCGCATGAGCCGCTCGTAGCATCCGTAGTAGTGCGCGAAACGGCCGAAGTCGGTGCTGAAGTCCTGCCTGAGCTCGAAAGTCTCCGCGTAGCAGGAGATCGCGACGTCCAGCGGGTGCCGCGTGCAGTGGATGATGCGCGCCCGCGGGAACAGCGCCGCGATCAGCCCTGCGTGCAGGAAATTGAAGGGATGCTTGTCCACGACGCGGGCTGCATCGGCGCTCTGGCGCTGCAGGATGGTGAGGTAGTACCCGGTCATCGCGCGCATGAAGTCCGGGTTCAGGTGCTCGAGGCAGGCGGGATACGGGGCGACACCGATGCCGAGCGCCTGTTGCATGACGGCCGGCAGCCGGCTCACCAGTCGTGGGATATCTTCGAGCTCACCTGCGCCGTACGCCTGCGGATGCGCGCCCAGGATCTGCTCCGTAAGCGTGGTGCCCGTGCGCGGCATGCCGATGACGAACACCGGTCGCTGCGAATCGCTTCCCGCGGGTGCATGACGTCGCACGAACGCTCGTGAGAACGTGGATGTGATCTCGCGGAAATAGGTTTCCACGCGCTGCGGATCGTAACGGACGCTCCTGCCGCGCCTGGTGTTCGCGAGCTTCAGGAGCTCGAACGCCCGATCATAGTCGCCTTGCGCCTCCAGCCGTTTCGCGAGTGCGTAGGGCAGGACGTAGCTGTCGGGGTCCGGCAGGTCTTCGCGCGCGGCGAGCGCGCCGGCTTTCGCGACTAGTGCCGCGTCGACGGGATGGCTGCGCAGGGCCATGAGACCCGCGAGCGCCGCAGGGTGCTCCGGCACGATCTCGAGCACGCGACGGTAATGGCGGTCAGCATCTTCGAAGCGGCCCAGGCTCTCCGCAACCAGGGCGAGCTGATGATGCGCGCGGTGAAAGGCGGGCGCGAGCTGCAACACCTCGTCGAATTGCCGCGACGCCTCTTCGTACCGCCTGCGCTCGAACTGGAGCAGGCCCAGGTTGTAGCGCGCTTCGAGGTGTCCCTGGTGCGTCGCGAGCAACTGGCCGAACGTGCGCTCCGCTTCGTCGAAGCGCTTCATGCGCTTGTAGGTGTTCGCGAGATTGTTGAGCGCATCGGGATGGCCGGGCTGCAGCCGCAGCGCCTGGTGGAACTGGCTCGCCGCGTCGTCGAGCTCGTTGCGGGCGAGGAGGGCGAGCCCCAGGTGGTTGTAGGCCGAATGGCGCCGCGGCTCGAGCTCGATGGAGCGGCTGATGAGGCGGATCGCTTCATCGAGCTCGCGCGTGTCGTACCGGAGCACGCCGAGGTAGAGGAGCGCCACGGCGTCCTCGCGATGCTGCGCAAGCCGCGCGAGATAGCCCGCCTCGGCTTCGCTCAGGCGGCCTGCTTCGTGCGCGCGCAGGGCGGCGCGCAGCTGCGGATCGATCGTGTTCGGTTCATCTGCCATTCAGCTTCGGATCCGTCGCGCCGCAGGGACGCGGATTTGCGTGGCCAGCGCGCTGGGAGGCGTGGAAAATTGCTGCCGCGTGGCCCGATCGAGGCTGCTTTTTCCGACCTGCCCGCGTAGGCTGCCGCGCTGCAATCCCGCGCACATCGCGTATTTCAAGAGTGGAAAGGGCAATTATGCTTGTCAATAGAAAAGTCTGGCTGGGAGTCACGTTGATCGCCTCGGGCGGCATGGCCTTCGCGGCCGTCGGCGGCAGCGAGGGCGGTGAAGGCGGAGAGGCCGGCGCCAAGGCGAAGCAGTCGCAGGGCGGTGAGGCGGGTGAAGCGGGCGAGGGCGGCGAGGCTGGCGGCAACTTCCCGGGGGGCACCTTTGAAAGCGCGCTCGGGAAGATCCTGGCCGGCGAAGGCGGCGAAGGTGGCATCGGGCTCAGCAAGAAGGGCGACACCGTCAGCATCCCGGCGCTCGACGAGGCGCAGGTGAAGCAGGCGATCGGCGGCAACACGCTGCGCATCGAGCACCACAATGCGTACTACTTCGACAAGTCCGGCAAGGGCGAGGGCTGGGAGATCAAGTACTCCAAGGTCGACGTCGCCAAGTGCGGCAAGGGCGCGGATGCGTCCTATGAGCTCGAGGACGGCGAGTGCTGGCACAGCGAGACCGTGAAACTGCCGGCTTCCCAGTGGAGCGTTCGCGGCAACAAGCTCTGCACGGTGCCTGCCGTAGGGCCCGTCACCGGCAAGAGTGGCTGCGTCTCGGTGTTCCTCATCCTGAACAACGTCGGCCTGTTCGACGGAGACAAGCTGGTCGGCAAGGGCAACACGCTGCACAAGGGGCGCAAGCTCGAGGCCACTCTGGCACACTGAGCCGGATGATCCTCTGCATCGCATCGGTGCTCGACGCCTCGGCCCTCGCGAAAGTGAGGGCCGAGCTCGCCGGTGCGAAGTTCGAGGACGGCCGCAAGACCGCCGGCTGGGCAGCGAGGTCCGTGAAGAACAACCTGCAGCTGCCCGGCGGCACCGATGCGCACCGCAACGTCGCGCAGCTCGCCATCGATGCGCTCACTGCCAACGAGATCGTGCAGGCCGCAGCCCTGCCTCGTGCGTACCGTCCGCCGCTGGTGAGCCGCTACGAGGCGGGCATGGGGTACGGCCGCCACGTGGACGATGCCGTCATGGGCTCGCCCCCCATGCGCACCGACCTCTCGTTCACCCTCTTCATCAGCGACCCTGCGGACTACGAAGGCGGCGAGCTGATGCTCGAGATGTCCGAGGGCGACCACAGCTACAAGCTGGATGCCGGCTCGGTGGTGCTGTATCCGTCCACCATGCTGCACCGGGTGGAGCCGGTCCGCTCGGGAGTGCGCAACGTGGTGGTGGGCTGGATCCAGAGCCTGGTCAGCGACCCCCGGCTGCGCGAGGCGCTTTTCGACCTCTATCGCGTCCGGCGCACCTTGTTCGAGCGCGAGGGCAAGTCCGAGGCTCTGGACCTGCTCAACAAGACCCATTCCAATCTGCTGCGGGCGTTCTCGACGCCTTGAGAGGCCCGGCCGGGCGGTTCCCCACGAAAGGGGCGGCCGCTTGCCATGACTGACCGCCTGCGCGTATATCGTGCGGCATGAGCGCAGAACCGAATGCCGTGCATGCCGGCGAGATGAAGCCGGCGCTGTCCCCCCATTTCTACCTGAGCCCGGAAGTCTTCGCGCTCGAGAAGGCCCGCATCTTCCATGCACAGTGGTTTTGCGTAGGCCGCGAGGTGCAGCTGCCGGCGAGGGGCGACTATCTGCATGTCTCCGTCGCGGGGGAAAGCCTCGTCGTGGTCCGCGGCAAGGACGATGCGCTCCGTGCCTTCTACAACGTTTGCCGCCACCGGGGCAGCCGCCTGGTACGCGAGCCCGCGCAGCCCGAGGCGCAGGGCGCTGCGCCCGTGGAGCGTTCGGGCCGCATGGAAGGCGCCATCGTGTGTCCTTATCACGCCTGGACGTACAACCTCGACGGCAGCCTGCGCGCCTCGCCGTTCGTGCGCTTCGACGACAGCTGCCCGAAGAGCAGCTTCTCCCTGGTGCCGGTGCGGCTCGAGCGGTGGGGCGGGTTCGTCTTCGTCAATCTTTCCGAGGCACCCTCGCAGACCCTGGCGGATCAGGTAGGCACCGTCGCACAGCGCCTGGCGCGCTATCCGCTGCAGGATCTGCGCCGCGGCGGGCAGATCGTGTACGACGTGCATGCGAACTGGAAGGTCATCGCCGAGAATTACAACGAGTGTTACCACTGCGGGCCGGTGCATCCGGAGCTCTGCGAGCTGGTGCCGGCCTTCCGCAACCAGGGTGGCGGCGGCCTCACGTGGGATGACGGCATTCCTCACCGGCCGGGCGCCTGGACGTTCTCCACCACGGGCACGTCTTCGCGCGCGCCGTTTCCCGGCCTTTCGGAGCGGGAGAAGACGCATCACAAGGGCGAGGTGATCTATCCCAACCTGCTGCTCAGCATGGCGGCGGAGCACGTCGCGGCCTTCACGCTGTGGCCCATGGGGCCGGCGCTGACGCGCATCGCGTGCGACTTCCTGTTCCACGCGAGCGAGGTGGAGAAGCCCGGCTTCGATCCGTCCGACGTCATCGACTTCTGGGACATCGTGAACCGCCAGGACTGGGGCATCTGCGAGTCGGTGCAGGAAGGCATGGGCTCGCGCGGATTCCGCGGCGCTTTCTACGCGCCGATGGAAGACCCGAGCCTCGACATCCGCCGCTATCTCGAGAAGCATCTCGGCGATCTGGGACGCGTGCGGGCGTAGGCCGGCATGAGCGGCCAGCATGACGTCATCGTCGTCGGTGGCGGCCACAACGGCCTCACGGCCGCGTTCTATCTCGCTCGCGCGGGTCTGAAGACGCTGGTGCTCGAGCGGCGGGAGCTGCTCGGAGGCTGCTGCGTCACCGAGGAGATCGATCCTGTCGCAGCTCCCGGCTGCAGGGTGTCCACCGCTTCGTACATGGCGAGCATGCTGCGGCCGGAGGTCATCCGCGATCTGGAGCTCGCGAAGCACGGCTTGCGCATGATTGCGGCCGATCCCGGCGTGCAGGCGGTGACGCCGGATGGAACCATCATTCCGTGGTGGAACGATTCCGCGCGCATGCGCGAAGTGCTGCAGCAACTCGCGCCTGCGGATTGCGAGCGTTTCCTTTCGCTGGAGGGTCGTCTGCGCGGGCTCGCGCGACATCTCGAGCCCCTGTTCATGCGACCGCCGCCGGATCTGCAGGCGGGCGGTTTCGCAGGCTTCATCGAGCTGGTGCGGTTCGCGTTGCAGATGCGTGGCGTGCGCGGGCGGGAAGTCGCCGATCTCGTCTCGTTCACGACCGGGAGCCTCGGTGAATTCCTCGACCGCTCGCTGAGCTCGCCGCATCTGAAATCCCTGATCCTCGCGAACAGCCTGTACGGCAAGCATGGCGGCCCTTACGACGCCGGCACGCTGTTCGGGTTGTTGTTCCATCTGCTGGGTGGCGGCCACGAGGCAAAGCAGGGTTTCATGGGGCACGTGATCGGCGGCATGGGTGCCATCACTGCGGCCATGGCCGTGGCGTGCCGCGCCCATGGAGTGGAGCTGCGCACTTCGGCGCCCGTCAGCCAGATTCGCGTCCGCAACGGTCGCGCCATCGGGGTGGCCCTCGAGGACGGGACGGAGCTGGACGCGCGCGTGGTCGTCTCGAACGCCGATCCGAAGCGCACGTTCCTCGGGCTCACGTCCGCCCAGGAGCTGGATCCCGAATTCCTCGCCGCAGTGCGCGGCATCAAGATGGACGGGCCCTGCGCCAAGTTCAATCTGGTGCTGGATGAGGAGCCGCACCTGGAAGGGCTGGGCGTCGACGCGCCGGCTCTGCGCAAGGCGAGCTACACACTGGTGCCCTGGCTCGAAGGTGCGCAGCGTTGTTACGAAAGCGCGCGCCAAGGAACCATCCACGACGAGCTTTGGGTCGATTGCTTGGTGCCGTCCGCGGTGGATTCCACGCTCGCGCCGCGTGGCCGGTACGTCATGACCTGCTTCGTGCAGTACCTGCCGTACCGGCTGACGAACTCCACCTGGGAAGCCGAACGGGACGGGCTGGCCCGGCAGATCCTCGAGCACATCGAGCGGTTCGTGCCTTCAGTCGGGCGATCCGTGGTCGCCAGCAGGCTCTACACGCCTCTCGATCTGGAGCAGGTTCTGGGCATCACCGAAGGCAACATCTTCCACGGCGATCTGCGGCTGGACCAGCTGTTTTTCATGCGGCCCGTGCCGGCCTATGCCCGTTACGCCACTCCGCTACGCTCGTTGTACCTGTGCGGCGCGGGCACCCATCCCGGCGGCGGTGTCACCGGCGCCCCCGGCTTCAACGCTGCCCACCGCGTCCTCGCCGACTTGCGCAGGAACGCCGCCTGACTCGGGACCCGGTGCCGGGGGCATGCATAAGCATGCGCATAAGTAGTACATAAGTGCGTTGCGGGTATACTTCGCGGCCCGCGCGGCTGCCGCGCCTCCACCCTGCGACACTGAAGAAGGATCCCTGACGATGCGGGAGAAGACACCGGGCGCGCCTGCCGCGCCGAGCGAGGCTTCATACATCCTGACCACGTGGTGCCCGGACACCACCGGTATCGTCGCGGGTATCGCGGGTTTCCTCGCCTCCAAGAATGCGCTCATCACCGAGGCGCAGCACTACGACGACCCGTACAGCAACGCCTCCTTCATGCGCACGGTGTTCCACGACAACGGCCAGGGCATGCCGAAGATCGCCGACCTCGACCGCGAGTTCGGCGCGAGCGTCGGCCAGCGCTTCAAGATGACCTGGCAGTTCCACGAGGCGAGCCGCCGCTGCAAGACGGTGCTGGCCGTATCGAAACAGGGACACTGCCTCAACAGCATCCTGCACCGGTGCAGCACCGGCACGCTGCCGCTCGAAGTGGTGGCCGTGGTCTCGAACCATCAGGACCTGCGCAGCCTCGCCGAGTGGCACGGCCTGCCGTACCACTATTTCCCCATCCTGAACGGAGACAAGGCCGCGCAGGAGAAGCGCATCGTCGAGGTGTTCGAGAAGTCCGGCGCAGAGCTGCTGGTGCTCGCGCGGTACATGCAGATCCTCACCGCGGACATGTGCCGTTACTTCGACGGCAAGGCCATCAACATCCACCATTCGTTCCTGCCGGGCTTCAAGGGCGCGAAGGCGTACCACCAGGCCCACGAGCGGGGCGTGAAGCTCATCGGCGCGACGGCCCACTACGTGACGACCGACCTCGATGAGGGCCCGATCATCGAGCAGGGCGTGGAGCGTGTGGACCACACGCTGTCCCCCGAAGCCCTTACCGTGATCGGCGGTGAGCTCGAGAGCATCGTGCTCAACCGCGCACTGCAGTGGCACGCGGAGCGGCGGGTGCTCCGCAACGGGAACAAGACGGTGGTGCTGAGGTAAGGCGGGCCGGTAGACGGCTGGGGTCAGGTCTTGCAATCGGGCATTGCCGCGATGCCGATTGCAAGACCTGACCCCCTCCGGACGGGAAAATTTTCCCCGCGGCGGTATCAACCCGCCTCCGGCCCCACTCTCCCCAATCGAGTGTGGGTCTGCGCGGGAGCCTGTCCATGTCGAAGAACGAGCGCACCCTGGTCGAGCGGCTGGCGAGCAGCCATGGCCGGCGGCTGGGTCGCTTTCTCATGGGCCGGCTGCGCAACGTGCACGACGTGCCGGACGTCGCCCAGGACGTCTATCTGCATCTCCTGCGCATCTCCGATGAAACCGCTATCCGCTCCCCCGAGGCATACCTGTTCACGGTGGCGCAGCACGTGGCGCTTCAGCATTCCATGCGCCAGTCGCGCGAGCCGGTGTCCGTGGACCTCGACGAGGCCCTGGAGGAGCCGGGGGGGTCGGGTGATCCGGCGGCGCAGGTCGATGCGGACCAGTGTCTGGAGCAGCTGCAGCGCACGCTGGACCATCTCTCGCCCATGGCGCGCGCCGTGTTCATGCTGCACCGGCGCGATGGCCTCTCGATGCGAGAGATCAGCCAGCGGCTCGGCATCTCGCACGCCATGACCAAGAAGCACATCGTCACGGCCCTCACCCAGTTCCGGCTGCACCTGGAGCGATGAGGAGACCTCTGTGACGGCGAAGACGCGCATCCGCATCAACGTGCCGGTCTACCAGCAGGCCGCGGAATGGCTCGTCCTGTTCCGGGAGGGGGAGGACGATGCCAGGGACCGGCGTCGATTCGAACGGTGGCTGCGCAACTCTTCCGAATGCGTCCGCGCGTACCTCGAGATCGCGGAAATCTGGAAGCAGGGCGCCTCGCTCGATCCCGGACGCCGATACGACGTGGACGGGCTGATCGCCGCAGCCCGGCGGGGCCCGGGTCCGGTCGAGCGGCTGGGAGGTGACGCTCTTGCCGGTGCGGCCGCTGCCACGGGGGCTGTGCCGGTAGTGAATTCCTGGACGGGGCCCCGCTGGCTGGCGGTTGCCGCGTGTATGGCCGTTGCTGCCGCAGGGCTGGGTCTGCTGGTCTGGAGTAATCGCGCCCCGGTGTATTCCACCGTGACGGGCGAGCAGCGCTCCTTCGCGCTCGCGGACGGGTCGCAGGTCGTTCTCAACTCGGACACCCGGATCAGAGTGCGATTGGGCGAGCGCGAGCGCAGAGTCGAGCTGCTTGCCGGGCAGGCCTTGTTCACCGTGGTCAGGGAAGCCGCGCGGCCCTTCGTGGTTTCCAGCGGAAGCGCGCAGGTGCGCGCGGTGGGCACGCAATTCGACGTCTACCGGAAGGCAGCCGACACGATCGTCACGGTGATCGAGGGCAAGGTCGCGATTTCCGAGGCAGGCCCGTCGATGGCGTCGCGTGAGGCGACAGCCAGTGCGGGAAGCGCGCAGCCCGTGCTCCTTTCCGCCGGAGACCAGTTGACGCTGCGTGCTGCGTCACCGCCGCGGCGGGCGCATCCGGATGTGTCCGCCGTGACGGCATGGACGAACCGCCAGCTGGTTTTCAAGGGCGCGCGGCTCGCGGACGTGGCGGAAGAATTCAACCGCTACAACGTCCGCAAGCTCTCCATCGAGGATCCGCGACTGCACGACTTCCTGATCAATGGCATCTTCTCCTCAACCGACCCGGCCTCGCTGCTGAACTTCCTGCGCATGCAGCCGGGCATCCGCGTTCAGGAACGGGATTCCGGCGTCGCCGTCGGCGGTGCGCCGCTCGCCGACTGAAGGTGCCGGTGTCGGTTCGAATGCGCATCATCGGTATCAAACGTCCCGTCGCAACACTCTCCATACGCATGAGCCCGCCGTCGAGTCGCGGGTGCGCCAACAGGAAGCCCATGCCGGGCTGGGGGAGTCTCATGCGTGCGAGTGGTTTGAGTGCCTTGCTGTCCGTCCTCATCACGGGGCTGGCGGCGTCCGCCGAAGTGGATGCAGCCCTCTCGAAGGTCACCAACATCACCGCCCAGCCGCTGGAGACGGCGCTGGAGCGTCTCGCGCGGGATCGCGGCTTCCAGCTCGTCTACCGCACCGGAGTCATGGAGAACCTGCGCACCTCCGGCGCGAGCGGGGAGCTCACGCTGGATGAGGCGCTCAGGCGCCTGCTGGGGAACACCGGGCTGACGTACCGCTATGTGGATTCCCGCACGATCACCATCATGAGGGAGAGTGACCTGCGAGCTTCGGACGTGACTGGCCGTGCCCACGCCGGCGAAGGCCCGAATGCGTCACGGCCGCCCACTGCTGCGCAGGACAGGCAGGCTATTCGCCTCGCCGCGGACGCTGCGGCCATGGGGCAGGCGGACGCTGGCAGCCCGCCCGAGAGCAGTGTCGAGGAGGTCGTGGTGACGGCGCAGCGGAAGTTCAGGCCGGAAACCTCCAATGCCGCATCCAAATTCGAGCTGCCACTCATCGAGACACCTCAGGCCCTCACCGTGCTTTCCTCGGAATTCCTGCAGATCGCGCGGCTCAACGATACGGCCAGCGTGGTCGCCTACATGCCGGGCGTGGAACTGCGCGGAATGGGCGACGGCACGCAACCGAACCTGTCGGCCCGCGGCTTCAACGTGAACCGCGAGCGGGGATTTCGCATCAACGGCCTGTCGACCGACAGCGAGATCGACCTCGACTACTTCGCCATGGACCGGGTGGAGGTGGTGCGAGGCCCGGCTTCCTCGCTCTACGGGGAAGCGGACTACGGCGCGACGTTCAATCGCGTGCTCAAGTCGCCTACCGGAAAGTTCGGAGCGATGACCAGTATCGAGCTCGGGAGCTACGGCCTGCGCCGCGTCCAGGCGGACGTGCAGGGACCGCTCGGCAGCGGCGATACTTTCAGCGCACGCGCGACGGCCGCGGTGCAGGACAGCGGCACGTTCATCCGCAACACCGAGGACGACCGGATCCTCTTCTCGCCCAGCCTGCGCATCGACCTCGGGCGCACCGACGTGCTGCTCCAGGGCTACTACGAGAAGATGACCGGTGCGACCTCCGACGGCTTTCCGCTGGTCTTCGATGGTGCGGAGTACGCGCTCCCGCGGCTCTCCCGCCGCAACAACTATGGCGCCGACATCAACGACATCCACAGCGAGAACCGGTTCGCGTTCGCGAGCGTGCGGCATCCGCTGGGCGAATCGCTGGACCTCACGTTCAAGGCCGGCTACTCGCGCATCGACATGGACAACCAGTCGAGCTATCTCTTCGGCGCGGGGGCGGACGCCATCTCGCCGCTCTTCCTCTTCCCGGAGATCAAGACGAAGGAGGATCTGAGCTTCGACCTCTCGCTCGAGAAGCGGCTCGAGTGGCGGGGGCTCGAGCAGCGCTTCCTGGTGAGCGCCGACTGGCGCAAGAACGACTTCCACAACGACGTGCCCTACGCGGAGTATTCGCCCGGAAACATCGACCTCTTCGAGGGCGGGCCGCTCGCCGTCCCGGGGCCGGTGCCGCCGGGAGGGCGTATCGAGGGCGAGTTCTTCAGCAGCAAGCAGCGCTTCTCCGGCATCACTGCGCTCACGCACCTCAAGGCGGCGGAGCGGCTCGCGTTCCAGCTGGGTCTGCGCTACTCGAAGGTCCGCTCTTCGATCTTCGACTATCTGCCGACGGTGTACGCCTACGAGAACGCCGCTTCAGGCCTCGAGGACAGCGACTGGGTGCCGCGGGCGGCCGCGATCTACACGCTGGCGCAGGGGCACAACCTCTATCTGAGCTACAGCGAAGGCATCATCTTCAACCAGACCTTCGTGAACGCGGACGGCAGGCCGGTCGAGCCGGAAAAGGGCGTGCAGTACGAGCTCGGCCTGAAAGGGGAGCTGTTCGGGCGGCGTTTCATGTACTCGGCGTCGCTCTTCCGGCTGACGCGGACCAACGTAGCGGGAGGGCTCTTCACCCCCGGGGCGCCGCCGGTCTATTACAACGTCGGCAAGCAGGTCCACGACGGCGGTGAGCTCGAGGTGATCGGCGAGCCCGTCCCGGGGCTCAACATCGTGGCGAGCTATTCCAACCTGGGCATCGACGTACGGGAATCGGCCAATCCGCTGGAGGTGGGGAATCGGCCGATCGCCGCGCCTGCGCATTCGTACTCGCTCTTCGCGACATATGAGGTTCTCGGCGGCCCGCTGCGCTCGCTGACCTTCGGCGGCGGCATCGTGTCGCGCAGCGAGCGGGAGGTCGACACTATCGGCACGTATGAGCTGCCAGGCTATACGCGCTTCGATCTGCGGGCGTCCTACAACCTCAGCGAAGCCGCGCTCATCGAGTTCAATCTGCAGAACGTCACCAACGAGCGCGTCTACACGAGTGCTTATGGAGGTGCGGATTTCGGAATCGCCTACGCCTACCCCAGAACGGCATTCGGCCGCATCAGCTACCGATGGTGAGCGGGAGCGGCTCGATGGCACACGCCGGCCCGGGGCGTGCGGCGTGGCTCGTTTGCGCAATGATGGCATGGGGGCTCGCGGTTCCTGAGGCATCCCATGCGGGCTTGCCGCAGGAAATCGCCACCTACACCAGGCGCGCAATGTCGCAATGGGAGATCCCCGGCATTGCCGTGGCCGTGGTGTTGGATGGCAAGCCCGTGATGATCGAAGGGTTCGGAGTGCGCGAGCTCGGGCGTGCTGCGCCGATGGACGCCGACACGGTCTTCACCATCGCTTCGCTCACGAAAGCGTTCACGGCGACCGCGGCTGCTGTCGAGGTGGACCGTGGGCGCATCACGTGGGACCAGCCCATCGTGAAGACGCTGCCGTACTTTCGCCTCCACGATCCGTATGCGACCGCGGAGGCGAGCTTTCGGGACCTGCTGTGCCATCGCGTCGGCACGCTGAACTACTACGACAATGGCCTTTCGCTCACCCGCACGCAGATGATCGAGCGCGCGGCGTTCGATCAGCCTCTGGTGCCGTTCCGCTCATCGCACGTCTACAACAACATCCTGTATGCCGCAGCGGGCGATGCCGTCGCCAATGCGGCGGGAATGCCTTGGGAGCAGCACATCCGCAAGGTGCTGCTGGAGCCTCTCGGCATGACGTCGAGTTCCACCAGCGCCTACGACCTGGCACGTGCGCCGAATCACTCGAGCTCGCACGTCCGCGGCCGCGACGGCGTATTGCGCGTGGACGAGATCAGGCCGCAGGGCTGGTGGAGCATGGACAACCATGCGCCCGCCGGTGCCATCAACTCGACGGCTCGCGATATGGCGCGGTGGCTGGAATTCCAGCTCGGCGACGGGACCTTCCGCGGCGAACGGATCGTTTCCGCGGAGAGCTTGCGAGAGACGCATTTGCCGCAGACCGTCTCCCTCGAACGTTACTACGAGCCGTTCGAGCCATTCGCCTACGCGCTCGGCTGGGAGCTGGTCCGCTACCGCGGTGAGACGCTGCTGTGGCACACGGGGCAGTTCCGGGGGCAAGGCTCGGTGGCGATGCTGGCGCCATCGAAGCGACTGGGCGTCTTCGTCTTCGCGAATTCGCGCGACGTCGACTATGGGCTGATGCACGCCGCGCTGGCGCAATGGATCGTCGACCGCGTGTCCGGCCAACCCTGGCACGACTGGGTGGGCGACAGCCGCAAGGAATATCTGAAGCAGCGCGAGCAGTATGCCCGGGATGAGCAGGCGCTGTTCGATCGCCCGAAGACTGCGCTGCCGGCCGCGGCGCGGCCACGAGACTATGTGGGCAAGTACCGCAACGCGGCGAGGGGCGACTTCGAGGTTTCGCTCGATCGGGGCGCGCTGCGCCTGGACCGTCTCGGCACCTCCGAGCCTTACTTCGCCACCCTGCAGCACTGGAACGCGGAGAGTTACCGCCCGGCCTGGAACGAGACCAATCCGGACTACGAGCCGGGGCAACTCGTGTCGTTCACGCTGGACCCCTACGGGGCAGTGCGCTCCCTGCTGATCTACAAGCGGGCCTACGGCCAGAGCCAGCTGGTGGAGTTCATGCGAGAGCCCGGCTCACCAGCGCTTCCTCGCTGAGGTGGCGTCGCTCCGCCGATTGGGATGGAGACTGCTGCTGGCCTTCTGCAGCCTTCCTTGCGCACACTCCGCGACGATCGCCCTCGTGCGCGGCAATGTCATCGACGTGGAGCGCCGTGCCATCCACGCTCGATACACAGTGCTCATCGAGGCCGGACGGATCCTCGAGGTGGGGCCTGCGCGGGCGGTCACGGTCCCCCGGGATGCCGAGGTGATCGATTGCGAGGGATTCTGGATCCTGCCGGGGCTGGTCGATTCGCACATCCATCTCTTCCAGTCCGGCGGCCTCTACACCCGGCCGGACATCATCGATCTGCGGCGCTTCCGGTCCTATGAGCAGGAGCTTGCATGGGTGCGTGCGAACGTCGGAGACCTGCTGGCGCGCCATCTGGCAGCAGGGGTGACCACCGTGGTGGACCTCGGCGGGCCAATCTCGAATTACGCTCTGCGCGAGCAGTTCAATCGCGCGCAGCGAAGCCCTGAGATCTTCCTCACCGGGCCACTCGTGTCGACGT
>JBGAIL010000308.1:0-2874 GCA_044225565.1 Steroidobacteraceae bacterium
GCCTCGGCATGCGCACCATCCAGTATGGCGATGCGGACGTGATGATCGCGGGCGGTGGCGAAATGGCCACCTGCGTCTGCGGCCTCGCGAGCTTCGGCCAGGCGAAGGCGCTCTCTACGCGCAACGACGCGCCGCAGGAAGCGAGCCGGCCCTGGGACCGCGACCGCGACGGCTTCGTGCTGAGCGACGGCGGCGGCGCCGTGATCCTCGAAGAGCTCGAGCATGCGAAACGCCGCGGGGCGAACATCCTTGCGGAGCTCGTCGGCTTCGGCATGAGTGGCGACGCCCATCACATCACCGCTCCGCCGGAAGACGGCGCGGGCGCGCGGCTCGCCATGACGAATGCATTGGCGGACGCGAAGATGAATCCCTCGGACGTGCAGTACCTGAACGCGCACGCCACCTCCACGCCGCTCGGCGACAAGGCCGAGACGCTCGCCATCAAGGGCGCCTTCGGCGATCACGCCTACAAGATGGCGGTGAGCTCCACCAAGTCGATGACCGGGCACCTGCTCGGTGCGGCCGGGGTGGTCGAGGCCATCTTCTCCATCCTCGCGATCCGCGAAGGCGTCGCGCCGCCCACCATCAACTACGTGACGCCGGACCCGGACTGCGATCTCGACTTCGTGCCGAACGCCGCCCGGAAGATGAAGATCGACGTCGCGATGTCGAATTCCTTCGGCTTCGGGGGCACCAACGGCACGCTGGTGTTCCGTCGCTTCGAGGGCTGACCCTTACCTCAGGAGCGCAGCCTTGAGCGCGCGCCCACCCATCGTCCGATCGCTGCAGGTGCCTGGCCGGGTGCTCCGCAGCCTGGCTGCCCGCTTTCCCGAGCGCTATCCGATACTGCTCGACAGCGCCGCCGACGGGCCTCTGAGCCGCCTCAGCATCCTGGGCGCAGCGCCTGCCGCGGCGCTCTGGCAGGACAGGGAAGGGCGCCTCGGTGGCCTGGGCATGACGCCCCGGGGCAGAGGATTCCTGACGAGCCTGGAGAGCTGGTGGCTGGAGGAGCGTACGGTCGCACGGCAGTCGCTGCCTCTGCCGTTCTGTGGCGGCTGGCTCGTTTTCCTGAGCTACGAGCTGGCCGGAGAGGTCGAGCCGCGGCTCTCGCTGCCCCCTTCGGATCTGCCATGGCGAGGCTTCGCCCTGCGCGTCCCTTGTGCCGTCGTGCATGACAGGGGAACGGACCGGGTGCTCGCGGTGGCCGAAGCAGAGGCATCGCACGAGCTGGACAGAATCGAAGCCGACGCGCGCGGAGTAGCGGCTCTGCCGGAACCACCCGCCGCAGGCAGACCCCGGGCCACGATCCAGGAGGAGGATGCCTCGGTTTTCCTCGAGCGGGTGCGGCGGGCGCAGGAGTACATCCGCGCTGGCGATATCTACCAGGCGAATCTTTCACGGCCCTGGCACGTCGAGCTGGAATCGGACGCCGAAGTTGCCAGTCTCTATGAAGCGCTTTGCGCTACCAACCCCGCGCCATTCGCCGCACGGGTGCAGTGGCAGGGCGTATCGATCCTGAGCTCCTCGCCCGAGCGGCTGGTGAATCTGACGGGCGGCGTGGTACAGACGCGCCCCATCGCCGGCACGCGTCCCCGCAGCCGTCTTCCGGGCGGAGACGTCGCGGAGACGAGCGAACTTGCAGCGCATCCCAAGGAGCGCGCCGAACACGTGATGCTCGTCGACCTCGAGCGCAATGACCTCGGCCGCGTATGCGAAGCAGGCAGCGTGCACGTCGACGAGATGATGTCCATCGAGTCCTATGCACACGTGCATCACATCGTCTCCAACGTGAGCGGGCGACTCCGGGCAGGTGCCACGCCGCTCGATGTGGTGCGCGCCGTATTCCCGGGCGGGACCATCACCGGTTGCCCCAAGGTACGCTGCATGGAGATCATCGCGGAACTCGAGGGCGAGGGCCGGGGGGCGTACACCGGCTCGCTCGGGTTCCTGGGGCGCGACGGCACGATGGATCTCAACATTCTCATCCGCACCATCACCCTGCGTGGCCGCCACGCTGTGTTCCGCGCAGGCGGCGGCATCGTCGCGGACTCGGTGCCTGAACGTGAGCTCGAAGAGACGCGAGCCAAGGCTCGCGGACTGCTCACTGCGTTCGAACCGGTGAGCGCCGGCAAATGAGCAGTGGATCCTCCGCACCTGCGGGCCCGGGAGTGCCGACGATCGTGCTAGTCGATGGCCGGGCTTCGCACGAGCCGTGGGTGCTCGATCGAGGCTTTCACTTCGGGGATGGGCTGTTCGAGACGATCTCATGCCGCGCGGGCCGGCCACGCTTCCTGAGCCTGCACCTCGAACGACTGATGGAAGGCTGTCGTCGCCTTCACCTGCCGTCTCTGGATGTCGAAGTCCTGCGCTCGGAGGTCCGCCAGCTCGCTGAAGGCGACGCCGGCATCGTGAAGGTCATCGTTACGCGAGGCCAGGCTCTGGCGCGCGGCTATGGCTTCACGGGGCGCGAGCGTGCGACGAGAGTGCTGTTGCGATATCCCGCCGCGCCCGCCGGCTTGCCGTCTGGCGTGCGGGTAGACGTCGCGATGCTGCGGCTGGGTGAGAACCCGGCGTTGGCCGGCTTGAAGCACCTCAACCGGCTGGAGCAGATCCTGGCCTGGCGTGAGCGCGAGGAGCGGGGGCTCGATGAGCTGCTGCTGCTCAGTCGATCGGGGGCCCTGGTCTCGGGAATCATGAGCAATCTCTTCCTCGCGAGACGGGGTACGCTCGCGACACCGGCGATCGATCTTTGCGGCGTCGCGGGCATCATGCGGCAGGTCGTGCTCCGCGAGGCCGGGTTTGCGGGCATCGTCTGCGAGGAGCGCACGCTCGAGCGAGCGGATCTCGATGAAGCCGACGAAGTCTTCCTCACCA
>JBGAIL010000066.1:0-22697 GCA_044225565.1 Steroidobacteraceae bacterium
GGAGGTCGATGCGGAGCTGGTTGGGCCACCAGTCGCGGTTGGTCGTGCTGCCTCCGGCCGTGTGGCCGAACGGGCACCTGGTTCCGGTCGCGTCGTCATTCATGTGCGGCTCCTCCGATGGGGTGGCGCCAATATAGGTTCGCCCCCGGAGCCGCGTGATGGATTGTTTCGATGAGCGCGATAGACGATTACTGCAACGTGCGGCGCGGACTCGCGCGCGGGCCTTCTCAGCCCACTCGGGCGGGAAGTCTGACGTAACCGCGGAAGCGGGCGCGGAGGCCACGAACGGCACCTCCGGTGAGTTGAGCGCGCGGAAATCTCCGCAGAAACCCTGCGATGGCGATCTGCCCTTCGATGCGCGCCACGGACATGCCCGCGCACGCATGCCCTCCGGCTGCGAACGCGAGATGCCGATTCGGCTCGCGCCCTACATCGAACCTGTCGGGATGCGCGAACTCGCGCGGATCGCGGTTCGCCGCGCCGATGCACAGCGTGAGATAGGTGCCCGCCTCGAACCGGTATCCGCCGATCTCCACCGGCTCGATGACCATCCGGTTGCCGAGCTGGTTCGGGCTTTCCATCCGCAGGCATTCCTCGATGGCGGTGGCGATCATGCCCGTATCGGATTCGAGACGCTCGCGCTGCGCCGGATCCGCGAGCAGCAGCGCCAGCCCGCTCCCGATGAGGTTCGTCGTCGTTTCGTGCCCCGCGTTCAGCAGGAAGATGCAGTTGTGCAGCAGCTCGCGCTCGCTGAGCGGCTCGCCGCCGGTCGCGTCGCGGATCAGGCGGCTCAGCAGATCGTCTTCGCCTCGAAGGTGGCGCCTGCGGTCGCTCACCAGCTCGCGCGAGAATTCGAGAAACTCGCTGACGCTGCGCTGGCCGAGCGCCAGCTGCTCGGGCGACAGCCCGGGATCGAGCGCGCCCAGTATCGCGAGCGACCAGGCGCGCAACGGTCCGCGCTCGCCGCGCGGCACGCCGAGCAGATTCCCGATGACTTCCACCGGAATGGCCGCCGCGAAATGCTCGATGAGGTCGGCGTCCCGCCGTGCTTCCATCTCGTCGCACAGGTCGTCGACGAGCGCCTCCAGTCCCGGCACCATGCCGCGTATCGCAGCGGGCGTCAGCGCGCCGACGATCTGGCGTCGCACGCGCGTGTGATAGGGCGGATCATTGAATACCAGGCTCGATGTGTGGTGCTCGTAGAGCGGGGTGCCCGTGCCGAACTTCGGCGCGAACACGGTTTGCTTGTCGGAGCTGAAGTGCGCGCGGTCGCGATAGACCGCAGAAAGATCCGCGTGCCGGGTCAGGAAGATCGAGCCGTCCGGACAGCGATGCGCGGGATCGAGCTCGCGCAGCGCGGCATAAGTGGGGTAGGGATTCTCGAAGAACTCCGGCGGCAGTCGCTCGGGGTCGAACGAGGCAGCAAGCTCGCGTGCGTCGCTCATGGTGGCGCGGCGCGACTCCCGCCCGCGTCAGGGCTCCGACAGCCCGCTGCCGTACAACGCCCGCAGGAACAGGTGGAACAGCTGCGCCTGCGAGCTGATCTCGAGCTTCCCGTAAATGTTGCGCTTGTGGTTGATCACCGTGCCGTCCGAGATGCCGAGCTCGTGCGCGATGGATTTCGAGGAATGCCCCTTGATGGTGAGCTCCACGATGTCGATCTCGCGCGCCGTGAGCGCCTTGTGCTTGAGGTTGCGGATGACGTTGCGCACGCCGAATGCCAGCGGTGCGCGGGCGGCGCTGTTCACCGAGGCGCCCATGTTCCGCCATTGCCAGTGCCGCTCGACGAAGCTCTCGACGAACCCTTCCAGCGACCGCAGCGCCGCGAGCTCCTGGCTCGCGTAGCGGGGGCTCGACCCCTGGCGCTCGAGCAGCACGTGGACGAGCTCCTCGCCGTTGATCTCTATGAGGAAGCGCACCTCGTCGAGCACGTCCACGTCCTTGTAGAACATGCGGTAGTACTCGGATTCGAGGAAGGCTTCGGGCGCGACGTCCTCCATGCGCAGCACGCCACGGCGCCGCGCGCTGGTGGCGGCGATGTGGAAAGGGTCGAGCAGGTAGAGGCCCTGGTTGTAGGCGGCCATGTCCGCCTGCAGCTTGGCGGGGTCCAGGTTGGTGTGGATGAGCTCGGCCGCGCAGCCTTCGCGGTAGCGGTAGACGATGAAGTTGTCGAAGGCGACCACCTGCCCGAGCAGCTCACCGAGCGCCGGCAGGAAACGGCCCTGGTCGACGTGCCGCACCAGCTCGCCCGCGAGGCTCGCGAACTCGGCCACCGACAGGGGTTGCCGGGCGGGCTCGACCACGCGGAGTTCGGCTCGGTCGGTCATGGCCCGGGCAGTGTCTTGCAAGGGCCGCAGGCGCGCAAGGCCGGCCAGTCGTTCCGGGCGCGCAAGAACTTGCTATTCCCTCGCGGGAGAGATGCGAGCCACCCTTACGCCTTGTCGATCGCACCCCAATGGTATGAGCGCCTCGAGGCAGGGGACGGCGTGCTGCGCCTGTGGGAGCCGCACGTTCACCCCTTCGCGCGCGCCAACATCTGGTACGTCCTTGGGCGCGATCGCGACCTGCTGATCGATGCAGGCACCGGCCTGCGGCCCCTGATGCCCGAGCTCCCCGGATTTTCCCGCCTGGGCGGCCACCCCGTCCTCGCCGTCGCCACGCACATCCATTTCGATCATGTGGGCGCGCTGCACGAATTCCCTTACCGCTGCGCGCATGCCGCCGAGGCGTCTCATTATTCAGCCATGCCGGACCAGGTCACCATGGCAGAGTTGTTCCGCGAGCTGCCCCGGCCTGTCGAAGCGCTTCCCCGAGCGGACTGGCACCCTCGCCACTATCGCGTCCCCGCCGCCCCCATCCACACTCCGTTGCAGGATCTCGACGCAATCGATCTGGGCGACCGGCAACTCATCGTCCTGCACCTACCCGGCCATTCCCCCGGCTCCATCGGCCTGCTCGACGCGAAGCACGGCCTCCTGTTCTGCGGCGACGCCCTCTACGACGGCGAGCTCATCGACAGCTTCGACACCTCCGACATCCCGGACTACCGCGCCACCATGCGCCGCCTGCGCGAGCTCGAGATCCGCATCGTCCATGGCGGCCACGGCGAAAGCTTCGGTCCTTCGCGCAAGAACCAGCTCATCCGCGAGTATCTCGACGGCCGCCGCCGC
The DNA here is from genome assembly GCA_044225565.1 of Steroidobacteraceae bacterium. Classification (GTDB taxonomy): domain Bacteria; phylum Pseudomonadota; class Gammaproteobacteria; order Steroidobacterales; family Steroidobacteraceae; genus CAVXAE01. The sequence continues at coordinate 3,171 of JBGAIL010000066.1, forward strand.
CAGGGCTGCCCCTCGCTGGAGTAGGGCAGGCGCCCTGCCTATCCCGGCCGCCGCACCGCGCGCACCTTGCCACTCTTGCCGCCGCCGCAATAGAACCGGTCCTTGCCATCCGCCTCGAGCCCGGAAACCCCCACGCCCGCCGGCAGCTCGAGGCTCTGCAGCACTTCTCCCGTCTTCGGGTCGATGCGCCGCAGCTCGCTCTCGTCGTTCTCCCACGTGCCGTGCCACAGGTCTCCGTCCACCCAGGTGACGCCGGTGACGAAGCGATTGGACTCGATGGTGCGCAGCACCGCACCGGTCGCGGGATCGATCTGGTAGATCTTCCGCTCCCGATAGTGGCCCACCCAAAGCGAGCCTTCCGCCCAGGCGAGCCCCGAATCCCCACCGCTGCCCGGAGCGGGAATCGTCGACAGCACTCGTCCCGTTTCCGGGTCGATCTTCTGGATGCGGCTCTCGGCGATCTGGAAGAGATGCCGCCCGTCGAAGGCCGTGCCCGCATGCGCGGCCACGTCGAGCGCGCGCACCGACTTTCCGCTCGCGGGGTCCAGCGCGTTCAGCTTGTCTCCGGACGCGAACCATACCTTCTCGCCGTCGTAAGAGACGCCATGCACGCCTTCCACTCCGGGGACGGGCCCGTATTCCCGAATGATTTCGGCAGGTGACTTGTTCATGGGCTTCATCCTAGTCAATCGGCAGGGCGGCAGGGAGCAACAAGGTTGTCGTGAATCCCGGCAGCGGCGGCGTCATCCAGCGGCGGGTGCGGCCGTGGCCGAAAGCCTGCACTTTCCCGGTTGTCGCGAGCGCATCGAGCGCCCGCTGCACGGTGCGCTGGCTCGTCGCGAGCGCGAGCGCCAGTGCGGAGCTGGACCAGGATTCGCCGTCGGCGAGGAAAGCGAGCACTGCTGCGTGCCTTTCTTCGACGGGTCGTGCGAGCACTACCACTTTTCGCGCCCGGTTCGGCACCAACGCGAATCCGCGCGGGGTCGCACTGACTTCGGTCAGAGGCCGGAGAATCCTTCGAAGCCGCGCCATCTCAACTCGCAGCCTCGCGCGATGCGATTCATCGGAGAGCTTCAAGCGGAACGCGCGCGCGACGAGCGCATCTCTCGCGACGTCTCCGGGCCATGCCTCGGCGAGAGTGCGAGCGAGCGTGAGCAGCACCGGCCGCCTGGCGAGCGAAATCGTCTGGCGATCGTCGCGCACCACGTAGCGGCACGCGTCGACGATCAGCGCTTTCGAGGCGAACAAGGACTCCACGTCCTCCAGCAGCAGGAGCTGCTCTTCTCCGTTCGAGAGGAGTCGGGCCGCCGGCGAGCTCATGACGAGCGCGGCGCTTTCGACTTCCGCCTTCAACGCGGGAATGCGCGCGAGCTGAGCGGCTCCCCGCGCTCTTTCGAGAGCGGCGTGTGCGGCCTTCGCCTGAACCCGCCTCATGGCGATGCCCGCGAGCACCAGCTCGTGGATGGCCCTCGATGCAGGAGAAAGCAGCGCGGCATCGAGTCTGGCGAGCATCCGCTCGGCTTCGTCGATGCGGCCGATCAGCAGGAGCCGTCGCGCTTCCAGATATCCCGCATGCGTGGCGTTCGCGCGGTCGCCGTGCTTCTCGAGCGTTGCCCGCGCCACATCGAGCGCTTTCGCCGGCCATGCCAGATCCCGCGAAGCGAGCGCGATCTCGGCTTCGGCGACCACGCATCGGGCCCGCGCCATGGGCTCCATCGCGCCGAACGCTCGGGCGGCACGTTTCAGAAGTGCCTTCGCGCGAACGAGATCTCCGAGCTGCGCCATCGCGATGCCGCGGAGCGCGAGCGCGGGCGGATCGTCGCGCAGGGCGATGCGCTTCAATGCGCCTAGCGGATCGCCTGCAGCCAGCGCCCGCGCCGCGGCCGTGATCAGCGAGTCCACTGGAATCCCGTCACACTTGTAACTCGCAGTGACGTCGCGATCAGCCCCCGACCGCCGAAGCGCCACCGTCCACTGCGAGCACCTGCCCGGTGATGTGCTTCCCGGCATCCGAAGCGAACAGCACCGCGATGCCCTTGAGGCCTTCATCGTCCCCGAGCTTGCGCAAGGGTACGCGCGCGGCCAGGTTCTGCTCCCCGTGGGCTTCGAGAGTGCCGCGAGTCATCTTGCTCGGGAACCAGCCCGGGGCGATCGCGTTCACCGTGATGCCGTGGACGCCCCATTCACCCGCCAGCGCGCGCGTGAGGTTGATGACGCCGGCCTTGCTGGTGTTGTAAGCCACCATCTCGGGCCCTTCGGCGTTGCCGAAGAATCCCGTGATCGACGCCATCATGATGATGCGCCCCGAGCCGCGCGGAATCATGTCGCGCTTCGCGAGGAACTGGCTGAACAGGAACACGCTGCGCAGGTTGAGGTTCATCACCTTGTCCCACGCCTCCAGCGGATAGTCCTCCGCTGGCGCCCCCCAGGTCGCCCCGGCGTTGTTCACCAGGATGTCGACGCGGCCGAGCTGCTCGAGCGTGGCGCCACAGATGCGGTTGACCTCTTCGGGGTCGCTGGCATTGCCCGCGATCCATCGGGACTCGATCCCCCGCGCCTTCAGGTGGGCGGAAGCCTCCGCGAGATCCTCGCTCTTGCGCGAGGTGAGCATCACGCTGGCACCGGCTTCGCCCAGCGCTTCGGCCACCTGCAGGCCGAGCCCGCGCGATCCGCCGGTGATGAGCGCCTTGCGGCCGCTCAAATCGAAAAGCTCACGCAGATGTCGGCTCATGATCCAACCACTCCTCTCGCATCTCCCGGCACACGTCGGTGCGCCGGGCGACCACGTCCCGCGAGCGGGTCATGCCGGCAATGTCCGCGATTTGCAGGGACCTCGAGCCGGGGTAATGGGCCATTCTTGCGCTTCGTGGGGCCTGTCCGCAATGCGCAGCGGGTGAGCTCCAGTGCGCCGTTCCGGCCAGCGGAACAGCGGCCGCAATTCCTGCTGAAAGAGGCGAGGCTCGGCTACCGCCCCCGGGTCAGCGGAGGTGGTAGCCGACTGCAGCGTTCAGAACTTGTAGGCCACCGTGGCCTGCACGGTGCGCTTCAGGCCATTCGCGCAGAATCCGAAGCTATAGCAGGTCGGGTAGTACTGCTTGTCGAGCAGGTTCAGCGCATTGAGCTGGAACTGCCAGTCGGTGTAGTCGAACGATGCCATCGCATCCACGAGCGTATAGCTGGGAGTCACGACATAGGCGACGAAAGGATCGTTGGGAGTCCCGGCGGTCTGGCGGCCCGTGTAGCGCACGCCGGCGCCGAAGCGGAACGCCCTGTCGTCACCGAAGGCCATGGTCTTGGTGGCGAAGAGATTGGCGAGCTCCTTCGGGAAGTTGTCACGTTGAGGGCCGTAACTGCCGTCTTCGAGCGACTGTTTGGTCGTCGCGTGGGAATAGCTCGCCGTGATCGTCAGGTCCTTCGCGACGTTGTGATCCGCCTGGAACTCGAAGCCCTTGGACTTGGTGCTGCCCGACTGGATCGAGTTCAGGGGATTGCCCGGTTCCGGACGCAGCGCGTTGTCTTCCTTGATCTGGTAGTAGGACACGCGCAGCAGCGTGCCCCTGAGCGGCTGCCACTTCACGCCGATCTCCTTCTGTTTGCCCGAGAGCGGCGAGTAGGTGCTGCCGAACTGGTTCAGGCCGGCAATGGGCAGGAAGGATTCGGAGTAGCTGATGAAAGGAGAAATCTGCTCCGTGACGTTGACGGTGAGCCCCGCGCGCTTGGTGGTCTTGTTGGTGGTCTCGTCCGCCACGCCGGTGTCCTGCTTCGTGTAGTGGTCGCGGCGCGCGCCGAGCACGAGCGACGCCCACTTGCCGAAGTCGATCTGGTCCTGCAGGTAGTACCCGGTCTGCTTGAGGATCTGCTTGGTGGGATCGGCGTAGTCGAGCGGCGGGGCCGTTCCATACACCGGATTGTAGAGGTCGATCGGCGTGGAAAGGCCGAAGGCCTGCCGGCCGAACTGGCGGAAGTAGGAGTAGTCCACGCCCACCAGCACCTTGTTGCGGAACGCGTCGGATCCGAAATTGAAACCGATGTTGTTGTCCGTATTGAAGGTCTTGTAGCTCACGTCGAACGCGAAGAAGTTGCGCGGCACCATCGTCTCGTCGTCTTCGATCGTGCCGTTGCCGTTCTCGTCGATGAACGGATTGAACGGGTTGATGAACGCGTTGACGTAGATCTCACGCTGGTCGGTGGTGGCTTTGGACGCCCGCGTCGCGCTGTGGAAGCTGATCATGTCCGAGAAGTCGTGGTCGACCAGCAGCGTGAGCGATTTGTTGTCCTTGTGGCCCTTGTCGTTGAATCCCGGCTCGCCGAGATAGACGGTGTCGGAGAGCCTGCGGCCGGGCGGTGCGAAGATCGATGCGGCGAGCGGCACCACGTTGTAGTTCGGACCGTTCTTGTCCTTCTGATAGAGCGCGATCGCGGTGACCTCGGTGTTGTCGCCGGGTCTCCAGGTGAGGGCCGGCTGCAGGAGCAGGCGATCGTTGGGAATGTAGTCGATCTGCGAATTGGAATCGCGGGCGAGACCGACGACGCGGAAGGCGAGCGAGTCGCTGATCGGGCCGGTGTAGTCGATCACGGCCTCCTTGCGCTCGAAAGTGCCGTAGCTCAGGCTGGCCGTGCCCGCCGACTCGAACTTCGGCCGCTTGCTCTGCATGTTGGTGAGGCCGCTCGCGCTGCCCGAGCCGTAGAGCACGGATGCCGGGCCCACCAGCACTTCGATGCGCTCGAGCGCGTTGACGTCCGCGCGTGGCAGGTAGACGAAGCCGTAGTTCCGTTTCAGGCCGTCCACGTACAGCACCGATTCGAACCCGCGGATGTTGTTGAAGTCGCCGCGGGAGTCGTCGCCGGCGTTCGAGACGCCCGCGGTGTAGTTCAGGGCTTCGACGATCGTTCGGGCGCCGATGTCTTCGATCTTCTGCGCCGTGATGATTTCGATCGACTGGGGAATGTTGAGGATGGGCGTGTCGGTCTTGGTGGCCGTGGTCGCACGGGCCGTGACGACGACGTCGTCCAGCTCTTCGGACGTGGCTGCCGATTGCGCCTGGGCCAGCGCCGACGACGCCGAGAACGTCATGGCGAGGAGGGAGCCTCCGAGGACGAGGCGCAAGGCGTTGTGTTCTCGACTGGTCTTCATGCTCGATAACCCCTGTATTTCAAGTCCGGCGGGCCGGTATCTGTTTGTCCGGTACGGTGGCGTGGGAGGACGTGTGCTCCAGGCTGGAGTGAAGCCTATCCAGCCCGCCACTGCCACGGTGCCGGTGGGTAATGACGGCGTTGATGTGGGTAGTGCGTCTACGCGACAGGGGCGGTGCCGATGCAGCGGCGCCACCCGGAAGTGACGCTACCCGTCCACGCGCGAGCGCTACCCGCTGGCACGCCGATGTGCCGGACGTTCGTCGCTAGACTGGCGCAACGGTGCAGTCGTCGTTCGCTGAGCCGGGGCCGATGTCGGAACGGGCCCGATTCGTGCGTCCTTGGGGAAAGGAGGCCCCATGAGCAAATCCCCGATCCAGAAGATCGTGCCCCACCTGTGGTACGCGAAGGAGGCCGCGGCTGCCGCGCGCTTCTATGCCGGCGTATTCCCCGATTCCCGCGTCGACCGGGTCACCGCGCTGCCTGCCGAGTCGCCCAGCGGCCCGGCAGGCTCGGTGGACGTCGTCGAGTTCACGCTGTGCGGCCAGGCTTTCATGGCGATCAGCGCAGGTCCGCACGACGCCTTCAACGACGCCGTTTCTTTCCTGGTGCAATGCGACTCTCAGGCCGAGATCGACCGCTACTGGGATGCGCTGCTCGCGGGCGGCGGCAAGCCGCAGGCCTGCGGCTGGCTCATCGACAAGTACGGCGTGCGCTGGCAGATTTCGGCCGCCGCGCTCGGCGAGATGATGACCAGTCCCGACAAGGCCGCCGCCCGGCGCGTGGCGCAAGAGATGCTGCGCCAGGTGAAGATCGACATTTCCCGTTTGCAAGCCGCGTTCCGCGGAAACTGAGGAGCTGCCATGCCCAATACCGTACGACTCCACCGTGTGCTGCGCGCCAGACCCGAGAAGGTGTACCGCGCGTTCCTCGAAGCCGATGCCATCGCGCGCTGGCTGCCTCCCAACGGCTTCACCTGCAAGGTGGACCATCTGGATGCGAAGGTCGGCGGCACGTTCCGCATGGCCTTCCGCAACTTCACCACGGGCAACGGCCATTCGTTCGGCGGCAAGTACCTCGAGCTCGTGCCGGGTGAGCGTCTCCGCTACACGGACACGTTCGACGACCCGAACCTGCCCGGAGTGATGATGCAGACCATCACGCTGAAGGCCGTGAGCTGCGGGACGGACATCAGCATCGTGCAGGAAGGCATCCCCGACATGATCCCGGTGGAGATGTGTTACCTCGGCTGGCAGGAGTCGCTGGAGCATCTGGCGCGGCTGGTGGAGCCGGAGATTCCCGACGGGGCCTGAAGCTGGTGCGCCGCCGCCCGCGGCGGCCCATCCATACCCCGTTATGTCTGCGCTACTTGGCACCGTGGGTCCAAGCGCGCACACTCCCGCGAAACATGCGCCGGCGTCACGGTAGGCGCGCATAACGAAAGGCCGCCGCACGGCGGCACGGGGGCATCGATGGTGAGGCTGGCCGTCGCGGCGCGGCGCTGGATTGCGCTCTCGGTGCTCCTTTTCGCGAGCTCCGGTTTGGCAGCGACACCGCTGGATCGGGTGAGGGTCGACCTCGAGGCCCTCATTCGCGCGGGTGCGTCGTCGCCGTCGCAATTCGCCGTTCCAGTCCCGCATCCGGTGTCCACCGCGAACGCGGGCACCTGGACTCAGGCGAACGGGCGAGCGACGTGGCATTACACCGTCCAGGTCCCTACTGCCGTCTCGCTTTCGTTCCATGCCACGCGCGCGCGCCTGCCCGATGACGCCACCCTGATCGTGCGGGGCAAGTCGACGACCGCGATCTACCGCAGCGGCAGCGTGCACAAAGGCGAGCTGTGGAGCCGCATTTCCACGGGCGACGTACTCGATTTCACACTGGACGTGCCGCTCGCGCAGCGCTCCGGGGTCGTGCTGGAGATCGCGAGCTTCCAGGCCGGCTATCGCGGGCTGGGGCGCGCCATCAAGGACCATCCGTACTTCCGCCGCATGAAGGCGAGCGCGCTCGCGGTGAGCAGCAACGATTCCTGCGCGCAGAACTATCGATGCAACGTCACCAGCGCCAACACTCCCGCGGGCCAGGCGACGGTCGGGGTGCTGGTCGGCAACCTGTACCAGTGCACGGGCACGCTGCTCAATGACGTGCCCGGGGACAGCATCCCCTACGTTCTGACCGCGCGGCATTGTCAGACGGGCTCGCTGGGAGGCGGCAATCCCGGAGCAGCCGGCACCGTCGCGATCTACTGGAACGCGATCAGCGCCTGTGGTCAGCCGCTCGGCACGCTCTACGATCCGGGCATCCAGGTGCAGGTGGGGGCGACGACGATCGTCGAGCAGCAGGATGCCTGGCTGATCCGGCTCGATGCCAATCCGGTCGTGACCGACGCGCAGTTCGCGGGATTCGACGCGAGCGGCGCAGCCGTGACGGGCGGCTACACCATCCATCATGCGCTGGGATTCGACAAACAGTTCACCCGCTGGCACGGTCGCGCCGCGATCGTGCGGCGGAGCAACGTGCTCGGCGTCACCTATGTCTCGGACTTTCTCGAGACGATCAACGAGTTCGGCAACATCGGTCCGGGCGCCTCGGGTAGCGGGCTGTTCGATCAAAATCATCACTTCGTGGGAGTTCTGTCCCTGGGCCGTGTCACCGACGACGATTCGGAGTACGGCGCGTGTCCCTCCAGCAATCCACCCGCGCCCAACGGTTCCAACGGCGCGGCGGATTTCACTTCCTTGCCGGCCATCTGGGATTCGACCGCCGATACCACGAGCACGACGGGCCCGCTCACGCTCAAGAGCGTGCTCGATCCGCAAGACACGGGAACGCTCGTGGTGCCCAGCGCACGCGCGGCCACCGTCACATTCACAGCATCTCGTGAGAATCCCGAGGTCGGGCAGTCCGTGGAGCTCTCGTGGAACGTGCCCGAGGCCACGCAGTGCACGGCGAGTGGCGGCACGGCCGGCGACGGCTGGTCCGGCGTGCTCGGGGCATCGGGGACTCGCCCGGTCTCCGAGGTGCAGGCCGGCATCCTCGGCTACAAGCTGACCTGCGCTCTGCCCGGTGGACGCTCCATCAGCGCTTCGGTGTTCGTGACGTGGGGCGAGCTCACTCCGCACGTGGATTTCTCCGCGCCGACCGAGGTATGGACCACCACGCCTGCGCGGCTCACGTGGAGCTCGAACGCATCGCCTTGCTCGATCACGGGCGGAAGCCTGTTGCTCACGGACCTGCCGGCTTCGGGAAGCGTCACGACGACGCAGGATACGCCGGGTGACGTCCTCTATCTCATCTCCTGCGGCGCGCGTGCGAATCCAGCCACTGCGGGAGTCGTCGTCTACTACGTGACGCCGAGCGTCATCTTCCAGGCGAATGGCACGGATCGGCGGCTCGGGGAGCATTTCTTCCTGGAGTGGTCGACGAATGCCAGCGCGTGCGTCCACACCGGTGGGGCGCCGAACGACGGCTGGGCGACGTTCGACTTCAGCGGCCTCACCCGCTGGACGTTCGCACCGGACGTTTCGACGCTCGGCACGTATACCTACACGCTCACCTGTTCTTCCGGCGCGCTCTCGATCAGCAAGAGCGTCGAAGTGACTCTCGAGGACGATCCGCCCTACGTGGAGGCGAGCATCGACAAGGTCACCGTGCAGTACGCGCTCGATCCGCCGAACCTCTTCACGATGAGCTGGAAATCGAACCTCTCGCAGTGCGACCCGGCTTCGGTGCCGGACATCGGGCAGATCCACACCAGGCACTATCCTGAGGACACGGGCTCCGTGGAGCCCTGGCAACCCGGCACGTACGACGTCACGTTGACCTGCTTCGACGTGAACGGCATCGCAGCCGCTCGATCCGCGCCGTTGCGGCTGACGGTGACGCCACCGCCGCCACCCGTGGTCGCCATTTCCATCACTCCGGACCACGTCGAGACGGGACAGGTCTTCACGGTCGCCTGGTCTTCGACCGATGCGAGGCAATGCTCGGGCACCGGCGGCACTCCGGACGGCATCTGGGACCCGGTGATCCCGATCGGCAGCCAGGGCTGGCTGTCTTCGACGCCGGGAGAGTTCAGGTTCGCGATCTCGTGCCACAGCATCGCGGACGGCGTGCCGGATGGCGAGGCCGAAGCGGTGGTGACCGTGGTCAGTCCGACGCCACCCACCGCGACGCTCGAGTCGAGCGCGAGCACGATCGAGCAGGGCAAATCGTTCACGCTGACCTGGTCTTCGACGCACGCCAGCGAATGCGCTGCGAGCGGTGGCGGCGCGAGCGGCTCGATCTGGACGGGATCGCTCGCCACGTCGGGCTCCGTGACGGAAGCAGCAGACCGGATCGGCGCATTCACCTATACCATGACGTGCGGCAACGGCGTGCAGACGACGCAGGCCCAGACTCATGTAACGGTGTCGGCGCCGGCCAAGAAGGGCGGCGGCGGTAACACCGATCTCGCGTCGATGGTTCTGCTGCTCGCCGCGCTCGCCATCCGGAAGAGGATTCGTGATGTCCATTGAAGCCAATCCCTACGCGCCGCCCAAGGCGTTCGTGCACGACGTGGTGCGGGAAAACGGCGAGGCGGACGCCATCCGGCACGAGCACATCAAGCACGAGGCTTCGGTGCGGTCGATCGGCACCCTGTACTACCTCGGCGGGGGGCTTGTCGCGCTGATGGGGCTGGTGTTGCTCGCCGGAACGGTTCGCGCAGGACGATTCAACGCGATGATCGTGCTGCTCGTGGTGCTCTATCTCGGGCTGGGCGTGCTCGCCATCGTGGCGGGACGTGGTATCCGGGCGCTGCAGCCGTGGGCGCGCATGACCGGCATCGTGCTCGCAGCCATTGGCTTGCTGGGATTCCCGGTGGGAACCCTGATCAACGCGTATGTGCTCTGGCTGCTGCTTTCGCAGAAGGGCAAGCGGATCTTCCAGGAAGACTACCAGGCGATCGTCGCAGCGACGCCGCACATCAAATACCGCACGTCGAAGCTCGTGTGGATACTGCTAGGTGTGATCGTTCTCGTGATCGTCGCCGCGATCACGATTCCGATGCTGACACGGTAGGGCACGGCATGCGTCGCGGACGACGCATGCGCGGGAAGAAGCAACGTGCGGCGGACCATGTGGACTACGCCGCGGGCTCACGCTGCCGTCTTACTTTGCGCGCTTGCGGGTTTGTCGCGAAGCGGGCGGGGGTGCCGGTTCCGGAGCAGCCGTGGAGGCCGCATCGTCCATCGCGTACCGCTGCATGCGGCTCACGATCTCGGGCGGAATCGGCGTGGAGCGCGAGGTTTCCGAAGAGATGAACACCAGTGTCTGCCGCACCGTCATGCGCAGTTCGCCGTGCAGCGTCGCCTTGATGAGCACGTTGCAGGAGCTGCGGCCGATCTTCTGCGTCCACAGGCTGAAGGTGAGCCGGTCGCCGTAGCGGCTGGGCTTCTCGAAGTCCACGGTGAAGTGCACGGAAGGCGTCAGCAGCTGCTTGTGGTGGAAGAGGCCGGGCGCGCTCGCGGACAGGCCGTCCTCGAACCAGTCCTCCACGAAGTCGCTGATCATCTCGAAGTAGCGCGGGTAGAACACCCAGCCTGCCGCGTCGCAATGACCGAAGCGGACCAGGACTTCTCGCTGAAAGCAGGGCATCGCCTTCTCCGACCGTGAGCCGAGCTCCGAAGCTTACCTGCGGGCGCGCCGGGCTGGTATGTGAATCGCGCGGGGTTGTCCGCGTAGCCGCGCGATACGTTGCGGGCGAGCGCCCGACGGGTCTGTCCGGAGTGCCGTCAGGCCTGCGGACTGGAGGGGTGATCGCGGCTCGCGCCGCGCCGCTTCAGCGTGGCCATCGCCTCGTCCAGCCCGCGCAGCGTCAGCGGAAACATCCGGTCGCCGATGATCTCGCGGGTGATGCGGATCGAAGGCGTATGGTGCCAGTGGTCCGGCTCCACGGGATTCAGCCACACGAGGTGCGGGAACTTCCCGCACATGCGCTGCATCCATGCCGCGCCGGGCTCGGCGTTCCAGTGCTCGATGGCGCCGCCCGGCTGCGTGATCTCGAACGTGCTCATGGTCGCATCGCCGACGAAGATCACGCGATAGTCGGGGCCGTAGGTGCGCAGCACGCCCGGCGTGTCGATCATCGCGGTGCGGCGGCGGCGATTGTCCTTCCACACGCTCTCATAGAGGAAGTTGTGGAAATAGAAATGCTCCAGGTGCCTGAACTCGCTGCGCGCGGCGGAGAAGAGCTCGTCGCACACGCGGACGTGGTCGTCCATGGAGCCGCCTGCGTCGAGGAACAGCAGCACCTTCACCGCGTTGCGCCGCTCGGGCACCAGCTGGAGGTCGAGCAGCCCTGCACGCCTGGCAGTGGATGAGATGGTGCCTTCGAGATCCAGCTGATCCGGCGCGCCTTCGCGGGCGAATTTGCGCAGGCGCCGCAGCGCGATCTTCATGTTGCGGGTGCCGAGCTCGACGCCGTCGTCGAAGTTGCGGTACTCGCGCTGATCCCACACCTTTACGGCCCGGCGGTGGCGTGAGGACTGCTGGCCGATGCGGATGCCTTCCGGGTTGTAGCCATGGGCGCCGAAGGGCGAGGTGCCGGCCGTGCCGATCCACTTGTTGCCGCCTTCGTGGCGGCTCTTCTGTTCCTCGAGCCGCTGGCGCAACGTCTCCAGCAGCTTCTCCCAGCCGCCGAGGGATTCGACCTTCGCCTTCTCCTCCTCGGACAGCATCCGCTCCGTCACGGCTTTCAGCCACTCGGCGGGCAGCTCGGCGACCAGTTTCGCGAATATGCGCTCCGCGCCCTCGAAATGCTGGGCGAACACCCGATCGAAGCGGTCGTAGTGGCGCTCGTCCTTCACCAGGCAGGTGCGCGCGAGGTAATAGAAGTCTTCCGCGGAAACCCAGGCGACCCGCTGCTTCAGGGCTTCGAGCAGCGTGAGGAACTCGGGCAGCGTGGCCGGCACGCCACCCTCGCGCAGCTCGAAGAAGAAGCGGATCAGCACCGCCGGTCGCGCCTCATCGCGCGCGCCGGTGCATGAACAGCAATTGCTCGAAGAGATGCACGTCCTGCTCGTTCTTCAGCAGCGCGCCGTAGAGAGGCGGGATGGCGGCCTTCGTGTCCTCGCTGCGCAGCGCTTCGGGCGGAATGTCCTCGGCCACCAGCAGCTTGATCCAGTCGAGCAGCTCCGAGGTCGAGGGCTTTTTCTTCAGGCCGGGCATCTCGCGCACGCGGAAGAAGGCCGCCAGGCTTTCCGCCAGCAGCTCCCTCTTGAGGTCCGGGTAGTGCACCCGCACGATGCGCTCCATCGTCCCGGCGTCCGGGAAGCGGATGTAATGGAAGAAGCAGCGGCGCAGGAACGCATCCGGCAGCTCCTTCTCGTTGTTGCTGGTGATCACGATGATGGGGCGATGCCGCGCCTTCACCAGCTCGCGCGTCTCGTAGACGTAGAACTCCATGCGGTCGAGCTCGCGCAGCAGGTCGTTGGGGAATTCGACGTCCGCCTTGTCGATCTCGTCGATGAGCAGCACGGGCTGCGCGTCGGATTCGAACGCCTCCCAGAGCTTGCCCTTCACGATGTAGTTGCGGATGTCCTGCACGCGTGGATCGCCGAGCTGCGAGTCTCGCAGGCGTGAGACCGCGTCATACTCATACAGGCCCTGCTGCGCCTTGCTCGTGGACTTCACGTGCCACTCGTGCAGCGATTTGCCCAGCGACAGCGCCACTTCCTGTGCCAGCTGCGTCTTGCCGGTCCCCGGCTCTCCCTTGATGAGGAGCGGACGGGCGAGCGTGACGGCGGCGTTCACGGCCATGGTGAGATCGGGTGTGGCGACGTAGCGGTCGGTGCCGGAGAAACGTTGGGTCATGCGGGAGATCCGGGCGGCTCGAAGGGATGGGCGCAAGTGTGACCGCTGTCGCACAAAAATGCCAAAGACGCGCGGGATTCTCACCGGGCTTGTGACCCGTGCGGCTTGTGGCGCCGGCATTTACCAGATAATCGCCGCTCGCCATGAAGCTGCGCTCCAAAGTCATCGCGCTCATCCTGTGCCTCTCCGTCGGGCTGGGTCTGGCGCAATGGCTGGTGCAGCGCTGGATCCTGTTGCCGAGCTTCGCGGAGCTCGAGCATCAGGCCGCGACCACGGACCTGCAGCGTGCCACCGACGTCATCGAAGGCGACATCGAGCAGCTCTCGGTCACCGCGCACGACTGGGCGAACTGGATCGACACCTACCGTTTCGTGCAGGACCCCGACGACGACTACGTGACTGCGAACCTCAAGAAGGAGGTCATCGTCTCGAATCGCTGGAGCGCGCTCGCGTTCGTGGATCTCGAGGGCCGCTTCGTGTGGGCCACCGCCAACGAGCTCGGCACCGGCAGGCCCATCGAGATGGACTTCATCTCGCAGGGCGCTTTGCCGGCGGCCCATCCCTGGCGGAAGGCGCTGCGGGAGGGTCGCCCCGAGCGAGGTCTGCTGCGCACCAGCCGCGGGCCGCTGCTCGCCGCGATGCAGCCCATCCTCGACGGCAGCAATGCGGGCCCGCATCGCGGAATGGTGTTGATGGGAAGGCTGCTGACGCCAACCATGGTTTCACGCATCGGCGAGCAGGCTCACGTGAAGCTGACCATGAGCTCGCCAGAGCAGGCGATGCCGCCCGTGCTGCGCACAGGAGAGGAAGTTCAGGTTGCCGCGGACACGCGACTCGTCGAGCAGCGGGACACCACGCTCGTCTTCAAGGATTTCGAGGATGTCGGCGGCAAACCGCTTTTGACGATGCGCATCGAGGTGCCGCGCACCATCAGCGCCCGGGGCCGCAGCGCCGTCGGCTATGCCTCGCTGTTCCTGCTGGTCGCGGGCGTCACCGTGCTGGTGCTGCTCATCGGCATGCTCAAGCGCGCGGTGCTCGATCCGCTGACGCGCATCACGAGCCATGCGCGCAAGATCGGCTCGACCGGCGATCTCACTTCGACGCTCACGTTGAACCGGTCCGACGAGCTGGGCGAGCTCGCCAGGGAGTTCGACGGCATGGTGCGCCACCTCGTCGACGCGAAGCAGCAGGCGGAGGTCCAGTCGAGGCGCGCCAAGGCGGCCTCGCGCGCGAAGACCGAATTCCTCGCCATGATGAGCCACGAGATCCGTACGCCGATGAACGGCATCCTGGGGTGTGTCTCGTTGCTGGCCGATACCCGGCTGACCCCCGAGCAGCAGGAGTACGCGCAGACCATCCGTGGCTCGGCAGACGGGTTGCTCACGATCCTCAACGACATCCTGGACTACTCGAAGATCGAAGCGGGTCGCATGACCATCGAGGAGACGGTATTCGATCTGCGCGCCTGCTGCGAGGACGTGCACCGGCTCCTGCAGCAGCTTGCGGCTCAGCGCGGCCTGTCGCTTCAGCTCGAGTTCGCACCGGACGTTCCGCAGCTCATCACCGGCGATCCGACCCGCATCCGCCAGGTGCTGCTCAATCTCACCGGAAACGCGATCAAGTTCACCGAACGCGGCAGCGTGCGCATCGAGGTGACGCGGCCGGACGTCTCGCATCTCGAGGTGTGCGTCGTGGATACCGGCATCGGCATCGCGCCCGAGAGCATCGAAAAGCTCTTCGAGCGCTTCACGCAGGCGGATTCCTCGACCACGCGCCGCTACGGCGGCACCGGCCTCGGTCTCGCGATCTGCAAGCGGCTGGTCGAGCTCATGGGCGGGCAGATCGGCGTCTCCAGCGCGCCCGGCAAAGGCTCGAAGTTCACGTTCGTGTTGCCGCTGCTCGCGACCATGCCCGCGAGGCGTACCACGACGGGCAGCGGTGCCTCCGTCGCGCCGGCCATCGATTCCAGCCCGGCCGGCGTTCGCGTGCTGCTGGTGGAAGACAATGCAGTGAACCAGCGCGTCGCGCAGCACATGCTGCAGAAGCTCGGTCATTCCGTGGACCTGGCGAAGAACGGTCGCGAAGCGCTCGAGCTCCTGAGCGTGAACCGCTATGACATCGTGCTGATGGACTGCCAGATGCCGGAGATGGACGGGCTCGAGGCGGCCGCTGCGGTACGAGCCCCCGACTCGACGGCGCTCGATCCTTCGATCCCGATCATCGCCATGACGGCGAACGCCTTCGCCGAGGATCGCGACAAATGCCTCGCTGCGGGCATGAACGACTTCCTCGCCAAGCCGGTCGACCGCGCTGCGCTCGGCGAGATGATCGCGAAATGGGCGCGCGTCGCGGGCATGCCGCAACGGATGCAAAAGCAGGCGTAGGCTGCCTCCGCATCACGGCGCCCTCGCGCGCCGCCTCGAGCGCTTCGGCATCGGCGGCCAGCGGGGGTCGTGGGCGGAGCGGCGCCGCCCCCGTCCGCGACGTGGCCTGAGAGGCCCCGCGACTGGCGACCGTCCCCACGCGACAGTATCCTTCCCCGCATGTCTCCCTCGAATGCACTGGCTGCCGTCGCGCTGCGGCCGCGCGCGCCTGCCGATGCCGCGAACCGGGCCACGGCCTGGTATGGCAGGCAGGTCAGCGATCTCCTGACCGACCTGCACCGCCGCTCCCCGGCGATCTACTGGACGGACCTGTTGCTGAGCGCGGGCGGGGCCTGGGCGCTCACCGCAGTGTATTTCCTGGCTCCGGCCTGGAGTGCCGCGCAACTCTTCGCATTCGTCGGCGCCGGCATCCTCTTCTATCGTGCCGGCACCTTCATCCACGAGATCATCCATTTCCCCAGGGGCGAGCTGGTCTGGTTCCGCCGCGCCTGGAACCTGCTCATCGGGGTTCCGCTGCTGATGCCCTGGGTGATGTACCGGAACCATCTCGAGCATCACAACGCACACTTCTTCGGCACGCCCGACGACGGAGAGTACCTTCCGCTGGCCGCCGCGCCGCTGCGCGAAACTTTCAAATACCTGATGCAGGCGCCACTGCTGCCGGTGTTCGTGGTGGCACGCTTCGGCGTGCTGGGCCCCATCTCCTGGCTCCATCGCGGCCTTCGGGAATGGGTGCTCACTGCGGCGTCTGCAGGCGTGACGAACCCGTATTATCGTCGCCGCTTCCCGGCGAGCGAGGAGGGCCATCTGCGTCTCGTGGAAGCGCTGTGCCTCGCCTACATCGCGGGATTCGGCACGCTCCTCACGCTGCGCATCGTCACCGGCGCGCAGTTGCTGATGGCGTATCTGCTGATGACCTTCGCGCTCACGCTGAACTGGGTGCGCACCATGGCCGCCCACGGCTACGCGAACCGCGGCGACCGCATGAGCCACGCGGAGCAGTTCGAAGACTCGATCAACATCACCGGCCAGACCTGGCTCACGGTGCTGATGTTCCCGGTGGGGTTGCGCTATCACGCGCTGCATCACCTCGTGCCGACGCTGCCCTACCACAACCTCGGCGAAGCGCACCGCCGCCTCTCGGAAGCGCTGCCTGCCGATTCGCCTTATCACGCCTCTTGCCGCCACAGCTTCTTCGCCACGCTGGCAGAGCTCTGGCGGGCCGCGCAGTGCACGGCGCCGAAGGATTCGGCCATCCCGCGGTGGCGGCAGCAGAACTCGCGAACTTGAGTGCTGCCGTTCCCGCGCCTGTGATGCCGGTGCGGTCGCTGGGCACCGTTCCGCCTTGCCTCATCGTCAATCCGCTCAGCTTCCGTGCCTCGCAAGGCGGGCTTGCAGGTCGTGCAATCGCACTCGCCCGCCGGCACGGCGCGCAGGTCATCGAGGCCGTGGAGCCCGCGGATGTATTCGCCGCGATGGAGCAGTTGCGCGCGCGCCGGCAACCCAGAGTGTTCGTGCTTTCCGGTGACGGCACCGTGCAGGGCATCGTGCAGTACCTTGCTCTCCTGCCGGCGCAGGAATGGGAGCCGGAGCTGCTGGTGCTCGGTGGCGGCCGTTCCAACGTGACCGCCAGGGATTTCGGCGGCGTGCCCGCGTACGCGAAGCTTGAAGCGGCATTGCGTGGCTCGAGCGAAGGCCGGCCGATGGGGGTCGAGCTCCACCAGCTGTTGCGCATCGAGCAGGAGGGCTCGACGCCGCAGCACGGGTTTCTTCTGGCCGCCGCAATGATCGACAGCGGCATCCGCCTCTGCCGGCGGCACCGCAAGTCCGGGCATGGCTGGATCCATACCGGCCCGCTGTCGGATGCCTATACGCTGGGACGGCTCGCGCTGCAGGTGCTGACCGGGCGCAGCCCGCTACCGCCTTTCCCGCAGATGCGGATCGATGCGGTTGCCACGCCGCCAGCCACCGGCCCGACCACCGCCGCGAGCCAGTCTCTGCAAGGCCCGATCCGCGTCCTGGTCGCCACTACGCTCCGGCACGCCGAAGGTCTCTACAATCCGTATGCTGCGCGCGGGGAGGGCAGCGTTCGCGTCACGGCGGTGGCCGCTACGGCCCCGCGCTTCTGGCGCCGTCTGCCGAAGATACTGACCGGCCGGTTCGACGAACACATGGACTCATCACAAGGCTATCTCAGCGGTCGCTTCGACCACGTCGTCCTGCTCGGGCTCGGGCATTACTCGCTGGATGGCGAAGCGTTCGAGACCGATGCCACCCGGCCGGTATTCATCCGCGGCGGCGCGCACCTGCGTGTGTTGAAGCCGTGAGCACCTCCACCTTCCGTGAATTGCCCCCTGCGCAGGGTCGCGGCGCGCTGCGCATGCTGGCGGTCTTCGCACGGGCTTATCCCGGCCGCAGCGCACTGGCACTGGGTTCCGTCTTCGCGGCCGGGCTGCTCGATGGCCTGGGAATGTCGATGCTGCTTTCCATGCTGACGCTCGCGACGGACGACGTCGCCACCAAGCCTTCCGCACCCCAGAAAGTGGCGCTGGAGGTGGTGGGCTTCTTCGGCGTGGCGCCGAGCGCCGTCAACCTTCTCCTGATCGCCGTCGTGCTCATCTCGTTGAAGGCGGTGATGTCGCTGCTGGCCAACCGGCAGGTGGGCTACACGGTCGCGTTCATCGCCACCGATCTGCGCCTGGCCCTGATCCGCGCGGTGATGAATGCCCGGTGGCGACACTATCTCGCTCAGCCCTTCGGGCGTCTTTCGAATGCCATCGCGACGGAAGCGCAGCGCGCCTCCGAGGCCTTCCAGCTGGGCGCCGAGATGACGGCGATGGTGCTGAACTCCTTCATCTATCTTTGCATCGCCCTGTCGATCTCGCTGCACGTCGGGCTCGCGGCAGCGGTGGCGGGCGCCATATTGCTGCTGGTGATGCGGCCGCTGATCCTCGCTTCGCGCCGCGCCGGGCAGAGCCAGACGCAGCTGCAGAAGTCGCTGCTGACCGCGATCAATGGCCAGCTCGCTGCGGCCAAGCCGCTGAAGGCGATGGCGCGCGAGGACCACGTCGACGCATTGCTGTCGGACCAGACGCGGCAGCTCGAGCGGGCGCTGCGGCGCCAGGTCATCAGCAAGGAGGCGCTGTCCGCGATCCAGGAGCCGCTGCTCGCGATCATGGTGAGCCTCGGGTTCTTCCTCGGCGTCGTCGTGCTGAAGATGCCGATGGCGGCGGTGGTCATCATGCTGTTCATGCTGGCGCGCGTCGTCAGCTACCTGGCGAAGGGGCAGAAGGCGTATCAGCAGGTCGTCATGCGCGAGAGCGCGTACTGGTCGATGATCGAAGCCACGGAGGCCGCGCGCGAGCAGCGCGAGCCGGCGGGCGGCACCCGCTGCGTGCCGCTCACCCGCGAGGTGAGCTTCGAGAACGTCAGCTTCGGCCACGAGGCGGGACGTGCAATCCTGGATCGCCAGTCGTTCAACGTGCCGGCACGGGGTCTCACCGTCATCGTCGGCCCCTCGGGCGCGGGCAAGACGACGCTGATCGATCTCACCGTCGGGCTGTTGCAACCGGAGGGCGGGCACATCTTCGTCGACGGCGTTCCGCTCGCGGAGATCAACTTGCGGGACTGGCGCCGGCAGGTCGGCTACGTGCCGCAGGAATCGGCGATGGTGGACGAGTCCGTCGCGCACAATCTGACGCTGGGCGAGCCGATTCCGGACGAGGAGATCCGCGAAGCGCTGCGCGCGGCGGATGCGCTCGAGTTCGTGGAAGCGATGCCGGAAGGGTTGCGCACTCGGGTGGGCGAGGGCGGCTCGAGGCTTTCGGGTGGCCAGCGGCAGAGGCTGGCGATCGCGCGCGCGCTCATCCACAAGCCG
Source organism: Steroidobacteraceae bacterium (assembly GCA_044225565.1). Taxonomy (GTDB): domain Bacteria; phylum Pseudomonadota; class Gammaproteobacteria; order Steroidobacterales; family Steroidobacteraceae; genus CAVXAE01. The sequence continues at coordinate 22,419 of JBGAIL010000066.1, forward strand.
CGCCTGCTCATCCTGGATGAGGCGACCAGCAATCTCGATCCGGAAGCGCAGGCGGCGGTGATCGAGACGGTGAGCCATCTGAAAGGACAGCTCGCCATTCTCGCAGTGGCCCACCAGGATCGTCTGATCCGCGCGGCCGATCGCGTGTATCGGCTCTCCGAGGGGCGCATCGCGGAAGTGACCGCGGACAGCCGCGTCGCGCCGTATGGCTGAGTCGCAGAAGCCCGCGCGGACAGCCGCGTCTCCTCCCGGGGCTGAATTGCAGAAAGCAGCGTCGAT
>JBGAIL010000309.1:0-6414 GCA_044225565.1 Steroidobacteraceae bacterium
AACGGAGTCCCCGCGCGAACTCAAAGCCCGAGCTCTGACAGCCCTGGGTGATCGTCCGGCCTGCGACCGACCGGCCAGTGGTACTTGCGATCGGCCGCGGCGATGGGCAGATCGTTGATGCTGGCGATGCGGCGCGCCATGTACCCGTCCGCATCGAACTCCCAGTTCTCGTTGCCGTAGGAGCGGTACCACTGGCCGCTGTCGTCGTGCCATTCGTACGCGAAGCGCACGGCGATGCGGTTATCGTGGAAGGCCCACAGCTCCTTGATGAGCCGGTAGTCGAGCTCGCGCGCCCACTTGCGCTCGAGGAATTTCACGATGGCCTCGCGGCCCGTGAAGAACTCCGCGCGGTTGCGCCATACGCTGTCGACCGTATAAGCCTGAGCCACCTTGACCGGGTCCCGGCCGTTCCAGGCATCCTCTGCCAGGCGAACTTTCCTGGTCGCCGCCTCGCGGTCGAAGGGTGGCAAGGGTGGGCGCGGGGTGGTCATTGTGGCTCCGGAGTCTGCCTGGGCCAATGTGCTGCAGGAGCATACCGGGCTTGCCACAATAGCGACACCGTACTGCGAAGGACGTGATCACATGAGCCAAACCCTGATCAAACGCTTGCCAGCGACGGCGGCCGCATTCGCGCTCATGACGAGCGCGATCATTGCTACCGCCGTGGCTGCCCAGGCCGCGTCGGGCGACGGCACGACGCCCGATCCTCAAGCCACGGCCGACACCATCGGCAAGGAGGTGGCCCAGATCCGCGGCCTGCCCTTCAAGCACCCGGTTGGTGCCGAGACGCAGTCCGCGCAGGAGTTTTCGAAATACGTCCAGCGGCAGATCGATGCGGAAGTGCCTCCCAGCGTCAGGCAGCACTATGGCCTCATCGTCAAGACGCTCGGACTGTACCGGGGTCCGGTCATCGACGACTTCAATGCGATGATGACCTCGGTGATGGTCTCGCAGGCCGGCGCTTACTACGACCCGCAGAAGCAGCGCTTCTACATGCTCATGAACCGCATGCCCGAGATGATGCGCGATGCGCTGTATTCCCACGAGCTTTATCACGCACTGCAGGACCAGTATTTCGACCTCTCCCGCTACATGGGCTGGGGGCAAGGGAGCCCGGGATTGAACAGCGATCAGAAGCTCGCGCGGGCTGCAGTGGTCGAGGGCGAAGCGACGTACATGATGACGCTGTGGATGTTCCAGAAGATGATGAACGGCGCACCGCCGCGCGAGGCTCTGGCGACGGCCGTCGAGATGCAGGCGGGCATGAGCATCGAGCAGATCCGCGCGATGCTGCAGAAGCCGCAGATGGGCGAACTGGTGGGAGAGGATATCCAGGCGGCGCTCGAATCGACCGACAAGATCCCGGCATTCATTCTCGAGGAGATGGTGGGGGCTTACCTCAAGGGAATGGGTTTCGTGTTCGCGGTGCAGGAGCAGGGGTGGCCCATGGTGGAGAAGCTCTACATAGAGTACCCGCCGCAGTCGACGGAGCACATTCTGCATCCGGAGAAATGGCTGGCGCGGGAGGCGGCGGTTGGGATCGAGTGGCCGGATCTCGGCAAGGTGGCCGAGCTCAAGGACTGGGAGTTGCTGGATAGCGATGTGCTCGGGGAGTTTCGGTGGCGCAGTGTGTTCAAGGAGTATGGGCTGGCGAGTGGGGCGGAGATCCGCAGCGGCTGGCTGGGGCGGGGATCGGTATGCGGTGTTCAAGCGCAAGGGGTCCGAGATGCGACACGTTGTTGCTGCTGAGCACGGCATGGGATAGCAAGAAGGATGCGGAGGAGTTTGCGGGGGCGTATCGGCGCGTGTTGAAGATGAAGTACGCCGGCGCTCCTGTCGCATCGCAGATCGTGGAAGGACGCTCTGACGATTTCTATGGTCGTTGAAGGTGGAGACAGAGGCCGACACCGGTTCGCTGATGGAGACAAGAAGCGAGCGAAAGCGTTGATGGCGATTGGCTGCGCCCCCACAAGCGTCCGCGGCGGCGCGTGCTCTCCGCCGTTCAGCCGGCACCGAGGAAATCACCAGTTGTGATCTCGAAGACATCCACTTTTACCGAGGTCAGGCGGTTATCGCTTCATCGTGTCCATCGAGCCGCCTTTTCCGTCATGCGCGCTGAGGCGCTACGGCGGCCTCACCGTTCAACTGGGCCATCCACTCTTCCAGCGTGCTGCGGTTCTCCTTGGAGGAAGGTAGGTCCGGTATTCCGACGCGAATGTTCGCGCCCTTCGGCAAAGTGATCTCCACGAGCGCATCGCGCTTTCGCGAGCAGAGCAGGATGCCGACCGTCGGGTCTCCTCCGGCAGTCGAACGTATCGATCAGAAGTAGTTCACGTACATCTGCATCTGGCCCGGGTCCTGGTGGGTGACTTCTCGAGCTTGAGATCGACCAGCACATAACAGCGCAGCAGGCGGTTGTAGAACACGAGATCGACGTAGAAATGATCCTCGTCGAGGTGAAGCGCTTCTGCCGCGCCTCGACCCTTTCCCAGCTCGAAGCTCACCCACCAGGACCTGGGCAGATGATCTTCGTGAACTACTTCGATCGATACGTTCGACTGCCGAATCCGACGGTCGGCATCCTGCTCTGCTCGCGAAAGCTATGATGCGCTCGTGGAGATCGCTGCCGAGGGCGCGAACATCTTCGCGTCGGAATACCGGACCTACCTTCCTCAAGGAGGGCTGCAGCAACGGCTGGAAGAGTGGATGGGTCCGGGCAGCTGGGCTGGTGAGGCCGCCGTAGCGCCTCAGCGCGCGACAGAAAAAGGCGGCTCGATGGACACGATGAAGCGACCGCCTGACCTCGGTAAAAGTGGATGTCTTGAGATCACAATCCGTGATTTCAAGTTTGGCCGAACGGCGGCGGGCTTACGCGCCGCCGCGGACGCTGTGGGGGGCGCAGCCAATCGCCATCAACGCTTTCTCGCTCGCTTTACGGTCTCCATCAGCGAACCGGTGTCGGCCTCGTCTCCACCTTCAACGACCAGAACGTCGGTGCCGTCCTCCACGATCTGCGATGCGACGGGAGCGCCGGCGTGCTTCATCTTCAACACGCCGATACCCCCCGCAAACTCCTCCGCATCCTTCTTGCTATCCCATACCGTGCTCAGCAGCAACAACGTCGCATCCGACCCCTTGCGCTTGAACACCGCATACCGATCCCGCCCCAGCCAGCCGCTGCGGATTCCGCCTCACTCGCCAGCCCTTACTCCTTGGAACACGCCACCGAAACTCCCCGAGCACATCGCTGTCCAGCAGCTCCCAGTCTCTGAGCTCGGCCACCTTGCCGAGATCGACCCAGTCGATCTTGCTGATCGCCGCCTCCCGCGCCAGCCATTTCTCCGGATGCAGAACGTGCTCCGTCGACTGCGGCAGGTACTCCCTGTAGAGCTTCTCCACCATGGGCCATCCCTGCTCCTGCACGAACGCGAAACCCATTCCCTTGAGGTAGCCCCACCATCTCCTCGAGAATGAATGCCGGGATCTTGTCGGTCGATTCGAGCGCCGCCTGGATATCCTCTCCCACCAGTTCGCCATCTGCGGCTTCTGCAGCATCGCGCGGATCTGCTCGATGCCCATGCCTGCACCGACGGCCGTTGCCGAGCCTCGCGCGGCGACGGGTCATCATCTTCTGGAACATCCACAGCGTCATCATGTACGTCGCTTCGCCCTCGACCACTGCGGCCCGCGCGAGCTGCAGTCGCTGTTCGTCCAGACCACTTTGGCCATATAGCGGGAGAGATCGAAATACTGGTCCTGCAGCGCGTGATGCAGCTCGTGGGAATACAGCGCATCGCGCATCATCTCGAGCATGCGGTTCGCGGGCATGTAGAAGCGCTGCTTCTGCGGGTCGTAGTAAGCGCCGGCCTGCGAGACCATCACCGAGGTCATCATCGCATTGAAGTCGTCGATGACCGGTCCCGGTAGTCCGAGCGTCTTGACGATGGGCCATAGTGCTGCCTGACGCTGGGAGGCACTTCCGCATCGATCTGCCGCTGGGCGTATTTCGAAAACTCCTGCGCGGACTGCGTCTCGGCACCAACCGGAGTGCTTGAAGGGCAGGCCGCGGATCTGGGTACCTCCTTGCCGATGGTGTCGGCCGGCTTGAGGATCGGGCGTCGTGCCGTCGCCCGGTCCTGGGCAGCCACGGCGGTAGCAATGATCGCGCTCGTCATGAGCGCGAATGCGGCACCGCCGTCGCTGGCCGTTTGATGAGTTTAGCTCATGTAATCACGTCCTTCGCACGGTGTCGCTGGCAAGCCCGGTATGCTCCTGCAGCACATTGGCCAGGCCACGATGACCACCCCGCGCCTGCTCGCACCCTTCGACCGCGAGGCGGCGACCAGGAAGGGCAGAGGATGCCTGGAACGGTCGCGACCGCCGAAAGTCGCGCAGGCGTACACAGTCGACGGCGTATGGCGCAGCCGCGCGGAGTTCTTTACCGTACGAGGTATCGACGAAATTTCTCGAGCGCAAGTGGGCGCGCAGCCTGCGACATCATCAAGGAGCTGTGGGCCTTGCGATAACCGCATCGCCGTGCGCTTCGCGTACAGATGGCACGACGACAGCGGCGAAGGTAGCGCCGCTCCTGCAACGGCGAGAGACACAGCGGTTCGGTAAAACGTGCATGGCGCGCCATCGCCAGCATCAACGATCTGCCCATTGCCGCGGCCGATCGCAAGTACCGCTGGCCGGTCGGTCGCAGGCCGAGACGATCACCCAGGGCTGTCAAACTCAGGCTTTGATTCGCGCGGGACTCCGTTTCAATGAAGAAGCTCATCATCCCCACCCTCCTGGCCGCCGCTGCCGCATGGGCCTCTACGATCGTTTCGGCAGCAGCGAAACCGCGCTCTCCAAAGGAAAGCGCATTCGCCCCGCAAATCTCACTACGACGCGCGAGACCTCGGCGTCAGACGCTGCTCTCCAGCGTCGCCAATCGCACCAGCGGTATCCAGGTGCAAGGCGAGGGCACCGTTTCCGGACGACGACAGGCTCCCGTCATCAACTTCCTGGTCCGCCTCGCTTCCGGCCAGACGGTCCTCATCGACCCCAACATCGATCTTGCGCAACGGGTGCCGGCGCTCTCGAGAGCAGCGCGAAGGTGCCTTTGCGGGAGAGTACGAGTGGAATGAACGCGGCGGTGTCATCACTGGACCCATCACGATCATCCGGCCGGCACCCGGGAGGGTGGCGGTACTCGGAAGGGTATCGGTGGCTCGTCAGGCGCTGGCGCACTCATACCGGGTAGGCATCTTCGGCGGGCAACCTCCGCGGGCTCCGACGCAGGATGCAGGCAAGCCGGAGCCGGCATCCAGCTATGCCACCACCTTGCGCGTCGCAGCAGCTCGTGGAGGCTACGAGAAGCTGCTCGTCTACTGGGGTGTGCTGGAAAGCGGGCAGGAGAACCTCTCGACACGGACCGTGTCCTGGGTGCCGGTGGTCGGCTGGTATCTGCCGGATCAGCGTCAGCGCATGCGGATCCGGCTCAAGCTCGCGTTGGTGGACGTGAAGACGGGGAACTGGGACTTGTTCGCGCCGGAACCCATCGAGGATCGCGCGATCAGCAGCATGCTGAATCGAGAGAAGGCGGACCAGGGCCAGGTCGAGCTGCTGAAGCGCAAGGCGTATCCCGCGGCCGTGCGGGCGTTGGAGGCTCGGTACGCTCAGCGTTGATCCAGCATCCGGCGCCGCTGGCCCGGCAGCATTGTCGAAACGAACGGCGAATCCGCATCAAAAAAGCGCCAGGGTCTCTGCGCCCAGTCCCCTGCGTAGTCGACCCCGATGCGGGTCGCCGACACCACGCGCGGCTTCTTCTTCTGCGAAGGCATTCCGATCCACAACCGTGGCCCCGTGAGGTCCGCCCCGTTCAACGTCCGGTCGATCCCCATCGCCCGGCACAACAGCCCCGGCCCCCATGTCTTGTCCTCAACATTCAGCACTGGCTCCAGCGCGCGAATCAGCACCGCCTGCGGCACGCCTTCCGTGCGCGTCACCACGTTGAAGCAGTTCCAGAACCCGTAGATGAAATACACGTAGGCGTGCCCACCCGCGCCGAACATCACCTCGGTCCGCGCGGTGCGACCCTTCGAGGAGTGCGCCGCGAGATCGCCTGGCCCCAGATACGCTTCCGTCTCCACGATGCGCCCCACGCGCCGCAACGGCCCCTCATCGTGAACCAGGTGCATTCCCAGCAGCTGGCGCGCGACGACGAGGGTGTTCCGGGAGTAGAATTCGCGCGCCAGTTTTTTCAATGCCTTACGAGGCATACGCAATACGGGACATCATTGATGCGAAAGCTTCTCCCAGTCGTCCTGCTCGCGGCCATCGCGAGCACCACTCAGGCCGCGCAGTTCGAGCTCGTGCCCAACGCCCCGCCGGTCTTCGGCAGCGTCGAGTACATCCAGGCGCAGTTCG
>JBGAIL010000310.1:0-2839 GCA_044225565.1 Steroidobacteraceae bacterium
CCTGACATTGGCACGCACCGCGCTACACGCCGTACGGCACTGATCTCAGCGGCCGCCGAGCGACATCACCGGGGCATAGAGATCCGGCCGGCGGTCGCGGAAGACGAACCAGTTGTCGCGCTGCTGCGCGAGCGCATCGAGATCGAAGCTGGCGGTGATCACGGCGTCCTCGTCCGAAGGCGCTTCCGCCACCTTCGCCCCCGTGGCATCTGCGATGAAGGACGAGCCGTAGAACTCGATGTAGAGCCCCTTGGGATCCTGCAGCGAGCGCTCGAGCCCGTATCGGTTCGAAGCGATGAGGGGCGTGAGGTTCGCGGCGGCCTGCCCCTGCTGCGTGCGTTGCCAGTGGTCCCGGGAGTTCACGGGCAACGCCGGCGGTGGCTCACTGCCGATGGCGGTGGGATAGAACAGCAGCTCCGCGCCGAGCAGCGCCATGGAGCGCGAGCTCTCCGGAAACCACTGATCCCAGCAGATGCCGACGCCGATGCGCGCGTAGCGCGTGTTCCACACCTTGAAGCCCGTATCCCCGGGGCTGAAGTAGTTCTTTTCCTGGTAGCCGGGCCCATTGGGGATGTGCGACTTGCGATAGACGCCCAGGATCTCCCCCCCCGCATCGAGGATCGCCACCGAGTTGAAATAGGCATGCCCCGACTTCTCGAAGAAACTGATGGGCAGCACCACGCCGAGCTCCTTCGCGATCGGACTGAAATGCCGCACCGCGCGATTCTCATCTGTGGGCTTCGCGAGGCCGAGATGGCGCACGTCCTGCTCGATGCAGAAATACGGCGTCTCGAAGAGCTCGGGCAGCAGGATGATCTGCGCGCCCTGAGCGGCCGCGGCCCGCACGGCCTTTTCCGCCTTGGCGATGTTGCCTTCCACGTCCCAGTCGCAGGCGAACTGGGTGGCGGCCACTTTCACAGGGCGTGCGTGTCGGCGGAAGTGCTGCGGCTCGTTCATCTGCGGCTCCGGAGAAGGACGAGCAAGTTACCGCAGGCGGGCGCCGGAAGACCAGCGCCCGCCCGGAGCCTTCAGTGCAGCTGACTCTTGTCCGGCGGAGCAGGCAAGGCCGGAAACAACGCGTGATCCAGCGCCTGGATGTAGGTCGAGACGTCGGCCGGACCGGGCACCAGCACCCGCCCGTTGATCAGCAGGTTCGGCGTGGCGACCACGCCCAGACCGCGCAGCCTCTGCTCCTCGGCCGCCACCTGCTCCCGGCCTTCCGCCGGGTTGGCGAAAGCCTCCAGCGTGGACGTGGACAACCCCGAATCCCGGGCGATGTCGCTCAGGATCAGGGAATCGCCGATGTCCCGCCCCTGCTCGAAGAAGGCGCGGAAGAGCGCGTCCACCACCTCGTTCTGCCGGTCGTCGCGGGCAGCCAGGCCCGTGAGGCGGTGCGCCTCACGCGTATCCGGCAGGGACTGCAGCCGGGCGAAATCGAAGCCGATGCCCAGCTCGCGGCCGGCCTCCGCAAGCCCACGCTGCGCGAAATCCACGGTGACGCCCTTAGGCAGGCGAACGGCCAGATGCTCGGGCCAGGAGACCCGGGCGCTGCCGGCCTGCTCCGGCTGCGAGCGGAAGCCGTGCCATCTCATGGCACGGACCGGCGCGCCGTAAAGGCTGCCAAGTGCGCGCTCGAGACTGCGCTTGCCGAGATAGGACCAGGGACAGGCGAAATCCGCGATGAGGTCGAGCTCCAGCGCGAGTCGCACGGTTTCCGGCTTGACGATCTGCGTTTCCATGCAGGCTATGTGGTGGGAGCGAGTCCCGTTTCAAGCCTTGCGCGGAACGCTGGCCTCCACCTGCTGCGTGATGCGCATGGCCGTCTCCAGAGCACGCATGCCAGCTTCCCCGGACACCACGGGCGGCCTGCCCGTGCGAACGCACTCCAGGAACGACTCGATCTCCGCCTTCAGCGCGTCCCCCGCATCGAAGCTCTGCTCATCGATCGACACCGGCAGCTGGCCCGGCGTCACAGGACCCTCGCGCTTCTGGATGACGGTGAGAATCTTCTGCTGCAGGTCGATGGAAAGGTAGGCCGCGTCCTCGAACACACGCAGCTTGCGCTCCGTCTTCAGGCTGACCCGGCTCGCCGTCGCATTGGCGATGCAGCCGTTCGAGAAGCGGATGCGGGCGTTGGCGATGTCGATCTCGTCCGAAAACACCGCCGTGCCGATCGCATCGATGGTTTCGATGGGCGCCCCGACGATGGTCTGCACGATATCGATGTCGTGGATCATGAGGTCCAGCACGACGTTCACGTCCGTGCCGCGCTCGCGGTACGGCGCGAGCCGGTGGCACTCGATGAAACGCGGCGTACGCAGATGCGGTTCCGCCGCGATGATCGCCGGATTGAACCGCTCCAGGTGCCCCACCTGCAGGACACGCCCCCGTTGCCTGGCCAACTCGATGAGCTCGCGTGCCTGCTCCGTCGTCTCGGTGATCGGCTTCTCGACGAGCACGTGCGCGCCCGCATCAAGGAAATCGCGGACGATCGGAAAATGCGCCGGGGTCACCGTAGCCACACTCACCGCATCGACGTTGCCGAGCAGCGGCCGATGATCATCGAGGGCCCTGGTGCGAAGCTCGCGGGCGACCCTCTCCCTGGCCTCTGCGCGCGGATCGACTACAGCGACCAGCTCGCACTCCTGCGCCTGCGCATACTTCTGGGCGTGGAAATTGCCCAGATAGCCGACACCGACGACTGCTGCTCTGATTTTCGCCATGGGGGCGCTATTATGCCCGCCCCGTCAGAGGAGTCTCTCCTGCCCAACCCGTTCGCGCGCATCCGCAACTCCTGGAGCGCTCAGTCGCGCACGCGCCGCGAGGTTCTGACGCTCAC
>JBGAIL010000067.1:0-22335 GCA_044225565.1 Steroidobacteraceae bacterium
CGAGAGTCACTTCCAACCCGCTTGCCTGCACCCCGAAGGTCACACTGACCTCACTGGTAAAGTCATGAATGCGCGTCTTGTTATCCCGCAAAAATTGTCGCACGGCGTCTTTGACCGACTCCACATTGAAAACATCGGCTTTCCAGACGCGCATGCCGGAGAAACTTCCATCAAGGCTCTCTAGCGATGCTCCACCGCTCAAATTCCAAAAGGAATAGCCCGATTCTGCTATCGCCAAGGAAGCTAGGTTCGTGTGCGGCTCTGAGAGCTTCAGACCAGCTCCTGATAAGACATTCCTTAGAGTTGTCAGTTGCCTGCCGGCCAACGGGTTCTGCTTGGCGATTTGCGTTGGAAGGCCTCTGGGATCAATGGAAAGGAAGGCATTCAGCTCATCGACGGATTCTTCGTAGACATTCGCTTTGTTGGACAGCAACAGGAAAACAGTCGCAGCGCAAACAGTGAGAAGCGCCCGGACAATGAAGCGAGCGGCGGAGATCGCTCGCTCCCCCGTACCTCTGGAGCAGTTCCCGAGGCACCTCTGTAGCTACTTTCTCCGAACAGGGCGCAGTGTTGCTCGTCTTTGCCCTTGATGATCCTAACCTGTTCGAGGACGTACGCCGCCGGGCCTATCCAGCCGACTCGGACTAGAGTGCCGTGCTGCTGCTATCCGGAGACTGCGTCTGATTTCGACCAACGATGCAGCAGGCAGATCCAAGGCGCCTGTACAGTCAGTGCGAAGGCGGCTCCGCGTCTGAGGCAGACAGCACCCTGTTAAAGGCCCGGGCTATCCAGCCGAGCGCGATCGCGGTTATGCTGGCAGGACATAGAAGAACAGTTGCCCGCTGAGCGTAACGACCGCAAAGATCGCGAGAGTGCCTTGGAGCTCGCGGCCACCGCCGAAGGCGGCAGCGGTGAGTAGCAGGTTCTTCATGGTGGCAGAGCCTCCGGTTACAGGTGTGCGAGCTTGGCCCTCGTGATCTGAATGGAGGCTGTCTCGCCATTACCGGGTGCGTATGTTGGAGATGCGTCGAACTGTTGACGCGCATGGAAGCACTTTCAGAGAATAAAGTTGTTGAAGCTGCTGCATCGCGTTTGAGCGCGGTGCAGAGGGGGGCCAAGACAGGGGAATGTCGAAAAATTGAACCGTGGGCTTTGGCTGGTGGATCAACGCGTTGGGGGCAGAAATTCAATTCCACCTCTGGCCACCATATCCTCTTCGCCGCACTTCGCTCCCTGCCCTCCGCACTGCGCTGCATGCGACATAAGTTCATGATATTCCTGGCTTCCCTTCCACCACGACAGGCAAGTCGAGCAAGGGTTTCACCGTCGTTGCCGCCGTGTCCGGCGACGTTCGCAAAGCCAGGCCGGATCGGCAGCGCCCTCAAGATCATGGCCCTCGTTCCGAGAGCGGATGAAGACGCCAGCGGCGGTGATGCCAGCTCCACAGCCGCGGGTTGTCCCTGATCAGTCCCTCGGTGATTTTCAGCATCCGCTCGAGATCTTCGATCTCGGAGCGTGCCTTGCCCGGATTGAGGAATGGCCTGCGGATTCCGAAGCGCCACCGCGGCTCTGCACATGTCGCCACCGGCAGGACGAGCGCCTCGGACTTTCGGGGCTGTGGGTGGGCGGGACAAGGGGATCGCCATGTCTCCGTCCAGGAACCCCGCGACGAGGCCGTCCTGGGCTCTCTTCGTTCCCTGATCGATGGAGATGTAGACGACGCGGTTGTGCCGCAGGGCCTTGAGCATCTTCGCGTACGCCGCCAGGCCTTCATTCGCGAGAATCGCTTCGACTCCATAGGCGGCGATACCTCGCTCGAAGAACCCGGATTCCATCATGGGCGCTTCCCGATGGGCGACGCTCAAGGGAATGCCTCGTTCAGAGAGGTGCACGAGCAGCAATGCAGTGTTTCCCATGTGGGTTCCCAGCAATATGACGCCGCGCCCCCGGTCCAGCGCGGCTCGGATGGTCGATACCGCTCACTTCCACCTGGGTCATCAGCGCCTGGTTGCCCTGATGACGGTCCAGCGCTTTCAATATCTCCAGCACGACCGCATTGCTGAGCCGGAATGCCTGACGCAGGGTCTCCTTCGCTTCGCGCCTGTTCTCGAGCGCGAGGACGGTCTCCATTTCGCGTGTCATGCGTTTGCGCGAGCGATGGAGGAGTCGGAACTGCAGCTCACCGAGCAGAAATCCGAGGAGTCGCACCTGCTTGAAGGAAAGCGGGCGAACGCCGACCCGGCAAAGGCGAAACAGGGCTCTACGGGCAGCCCTCTCGACCCTCAACCACATCGGTACCCGCGGCGCTTCGTACATGGATGCCCGACGCCCCTCACGAAGCTGCGTCGACGGGAAAAGACCAGCGCACGAGCAGGCCCGGACGAGCGTCTTCCAGGGCGATCCTGGAGCGATGCGCATCGGCTACGGCCTTCACGAAGCTGAGTCCAAGCCCGAGGCCGTGAATCTCCGAGGTCTCCGGAAGACGAACGAATCGCTCGAAGACGTTCTGGCGCTGCTCTTCCGGAACGCCGCGTCCATCGTCGACGATCCGGACCTGGACCCCCGTCGCCGTCCGCTCTCCCATGACATCCACCCGGCCGTGCGCCGGGGAGAACTTGATGGCGTTGTCCAGTATGTTGCCGATCGCCTGAAAGAGGAGATTGCGATTTCCGATGATGCGCAGGCCGGCCGGAACGGACAGATTCAGAGTGATGCCACGTTCCTCCGCCGATGGAACGAACGTCTCGGACGCATCGGCGAGGAGCTGCGAAAGGTCCAGCTCTCCCATCTCGACGTTGTCCCGGATGCTCTCTATCCTCCCGATGCGCAGCACGGCGTCGAAGAGACTGATGACGTTCTCGGCTTCGATGACGGCGTCATCGACCAATCGTCGCGCTTGTGGAGGCACCGAAGCGCTCAGCTCGCTGAGGTCGGCGTGCAGACGGGTCAGCGGCGTCCGCAGCTCATGCGCGACGGCGTCGGATACCCGGCGAAGCGAGGTCAGCAGCCCCTGGATCCTGTTGAGCATGAGATTCAGGGTCTCGGCGAGGCGGTCCAGGTCGTCACCGCTCTTGTACGTAGGGATGCGCTCTGAAAGGTCGCCGTCCATGACGCGCCGCGCGGTGACGTTGATGGAGTCGACCCGTTTGCCGATCGCGCGGCTCATGACGATGCCGCCGACGAGGCCGAACAGCACGCCGCCGAAGATCAGCCACCGCGCCGCTTCCAGAAGCGTGGCCTGGCGCTGCCGCAGCTCCTCGATGTCGCGCCCCACCATGAGCCGGGAGCCGTCCGGCAATCGCTGATCCAGCACCAGGGCCGTGTGGTCGTACTCTTCGCCGTTGTGATAGGTGTCCGCCTCGATGGAAACCCACCGTTCCCCCTCGAAGCTCAGCCATCTCGGCAGATTGCTGAAGAGCACGCGGTCGTCCTGCGCGAGCAGGGCGTAGTAATGCGTCCGGTTCGCCTCCAGATGCGAGCGGGCTTCGAGCGCTGCGCGCAATCCAGTCGGTCCGGAGCTGATCGAGAGCTGGACGAGCGGGGCATTCTCCGCCTGGATATCCGCCTTCACGGAGCCTATCGGCTGCCGAACGCTCACGGCATAGTAGCCAACCAGGAGCAGCGCTATCGAAACGGAGAACACCAATGCGTAGAGCAGGGTCAGCCTGAACAGGAGGCTGCCCAGCAGTCTCATGGTTCTGCCCGAATCACATATCCGGTTCCCCGCACCGTGTGGATCAGGGGCTTCTGGAACTCGCGATCGATCTTCTGGCGCAGCTTGCTCATGAACTGGTCGACGATGTTGGTCTGCGGATCGAAGCTGTACTCCCAGACTCTCTCCAGCAGCATGGAGCGCGTCACGACGCGATTGGCATTGCGGACCAGGACCTCGAGTAGCCTGAACTCGCGCGGCGTCAGATCGATCCTCCTGCCCGAGCGCTGCACGGTTCGACCGAGGAGGTCGATCTCGAGATCGGCCAATGACAGCTTGCTCGGCTCGTCGGACAACACCGGCCGTCGCGTGAGCGCATCGACACGCGCTGCCAGTTCCGTCATGGCGAACGGCTTGGAGAGGTAGTCGTCGGCGCCACTGCGCAGCCCGCGCACCCGTTCCTCGACGTCGCTGAGCGCAGTGAGCATCAGGATCGGCGTCCTGTTCCCCGCTGCACGCAGAGTCTTGAGGATCGTCATGCCATCGACCGCGGGAAGCATGCGATCGAGCACGATGACGTCGTAATCCTCGGCGGCCGCCTGGATCAGGCCTGCGCGCCCGTCGCCGCATTGGGTTACGACATGCCCTTCCTCGCGCAGTCCCTTCGCGACGTAGGAAGCCACGCGCTCATCGTCTTCGATCACGAGTATGTGCATACCGCAGCTCCAGGGCCGGCTTTGACTCTCCCCGAAAACAGCATGCAGCACGGGATCGGCGCCGATCATTTAGATTTCTAAATTCATCGCCAATCTGGGGAACATCCCGCGCTGATAAAACCCGGCCATGGAACGGCCGGCCCGGCAAAGTCTACGGCAAATCGTCTATGGGCGACGCCACTCCTGAGAGAGCCGCCGGGCCCTGGCCGATTTCGCACGCCCCCCTGCAGCCGTGGGCGCTCGAGCCCCGGTGCGAGCCGGCGCCCTTCGGGCGCGTCGGCTTTCTTCTCAATCACGAAGGCGCGCATCAGGTCGCTCATGCGATGCCGATCGCGCTTGCCATGTCGGCTGCATACCCCGACGTCCGCGTGGAAGTCTTCGTGGCGGCCGGAGCCGCGGAGGCGGAAGCCCGTCGATTTGCGGCCGCCGCAAACAGCAGGATCACCATCACGACGCTGAAGGGTGCCGGTTGGGTGGGGCGCGCCGTGTCGGCGCTGACGGGCGACTGCGTGCCGGGCGAGCGGGTATCGATTCTGAGTCGGAACCGAGGGAGCTTCTCGGCTCTCGATGCGCTGGTGGTTCCCGAAAAGACCTCGCTGATGCTCAAGTCGCACTTCGGGTTGAGTGATCTTCCGCTGATTCATACCCGGCACGGCGCCGGAGATCGTGCGATCGGCTTCGACAAGGCGAGCGGCCGCTTCGATTTCATCCTTCTTTCGGGTGAGAAAGTGCTGCATCGGCTCAAGGATCTCGGGCATCTGCAGCCCGACCGCTTCGCGATAGTCGGGTATCCGAAGTTCGACCAGCTGGCGACCCCGCAGCCGCGCCGACGGATCTTCGACAACGCGCGCCCGACCGTGCTCTACAATCCACATGCCTCTCCGTGCCTGTCGTCCTGGTACCTGCAGGGACCCGAGATCCTGGAATTTTTCGCGCGGCAGACGCGTTTCAATCTCATCTTCGCGCCCCACGTGATGCTGTTCGCGAAGCGTTACCAGGCATCCCTGTCACCGCCGGGCATCTCCAGGGTTCCGCCCGTCCCCGGGCACATCGCGAAGCTGCCGCACATTCACGTCGATCTCGGCAGCCCGGCGAGCGTCGACATGACGTACACGCGACTCGCGGATATCTATCTCGGGGATGCGAGCAGCCAGGTCTACGAGTTTCTCGCTACGCCGCGGCCATGCATCTTCGTCAACGCCCGGGATCTGGCATGGAAGGGCAATGCGAACTTCATGCATTGGACGACCGGCCCGGTGGTGTCCGACCTCGCCGGCCTCGAGCGAGCCCTCGATGAAGCGCAGGCCCGTCCAGGCTCGTATCGGGAGGTTCAGGAACGTCTGTTCGCCTATACGTTCGACATGACACCGGAGCTGTCTGCCCAGCGCGCTGCCCGAGCGATCATCGGATGGCTGAAGCAGAGGCATTGATGAAGGTTCGCGGTGGCCTCCAGCGAGCCTCGGGATACCCCGGTATCCACGCGCCGGCCGGTCGAAGGATCGACCGCCCGGCCCATTTCGTGACGCCATGCGCATCGCCTATCTGATCAACGGACTCAACGGGGGCGGGGCGGCCTTTCCGATGATCCAGGTGATAGGGCTGATGCGCGAGCTCGGTCACGAGGTCCGCGTCATCGCCATGATGCCGCAGGACGGCAAGGCTCGACACCGGCTGGCGGGCGCCGGGATCCCGTGCGAGGTGGCCGGTCGCGGCACGTCGGACGCGCTTCCGCAGTTTCTCCGCCTGATGGAAAGTCTTCGCGCGGACAGACCCGACCTCCTGTGGACCTCGCTGACGCGCGGCACGGTCTTTGGACAGATCGCCGGCCGGCTGCTTGGATTGCCCGTCGTCAGCTGGCAGCACAGTGCCTACCTCAAACCGGGAAACGTCGCGCTCTTGCGCTGCACGAGGCGCTATACGTCACATTGGATCGCTGATTCAGAGTCCGTGCGCGCGTTCGCGGAGCGAAAGCTGAATCTGGATGTCGGCGACGTGACGGTCTGGCCTCCCTTCGTGGCCGACGCCGATGCGCCCACGGCCGTCGCCTGGAATGGAAGCGGCGCTCTGTGTCTGGGCTCCCTCGGCCGATTGCACCACAGCAAGCAGTATGACGTTCTCTTGCGCGCACTGGCCCGCGCGCGCGACCTCGACCCAGGGATCGCAAAACGATTCGAGCTGTCGATCGCGGGGGACGGGCCTGAATTGCAGGCTTTGACGGCGCTGGCCGCGAAGCTGCGCTTGAGCAATGTCCGGTTCCCTGGCTTCGTCGAGGATGCCGCGGCTTTCCTGTCCGGATTGCACGGATACGTGCAGACCTCGTTCAAGGAGGGTTTCTGTATCGCGGCACACGAGGCGATGCAGGCGGGACTGCCGGTAATCGCGACCCGTGTGGGGGAGCTGGCCTACAGCGTATGCCCCGGGGAGACGGGCTGGCTCTGCGAAGCGGGTGACGTCGAAGCACTCGCGAAAGCCATGCTCGCCTTCGCCCGTGATCCCGAGGCCGCCGCTGCCTTGGGCGGGCGGGCTCGCGCCCGGGTGCTCGAGCGGTACTCACCATCGAGGTTTCGCGGCACGGGGGAGCGGATCCTGGCCTCCATTCAGCGCAGCATGGCGGACACGGCGTCTTCCAGGAGCCCGGCAGCCTCCGATTCACGGGGTGTCCAATGATCCCGCCAGCGCCGACCACGGTGAATGCCGGCCGCTTTGCGATGCCGGCAGAGCCAATTCCGATTCTCACCTACCACAACATCGGGAAAGCACCCGACGGCTCGACGCATCAGGGGCTCTATCTGAGCGTCGAGAAGTTCCGCTCCCATTTGCGAACCCTCGAGCGGCTCGGGTATCGCGGTGTGTCGATGGACGAAGGCCTGCCCTATCTTCGTGGCGAGGAGAGCGGGCGCGTGGCCATCATCACACTGGATGATGGGTACGTGGACAACCTCGACCACGCGTTACCCGCCTTGCAGGAATACGGCTTCACCGCCACGTGTTATCTGGTCTCCGAGAGGCTGGGCGCCTTCAATACCTGGGACAGCCACATCTTGCGAGTGCGCAAGCCGACCATGAGCCCCGGGCAGGTCCATGGCTGGCTGTCGTGCGGAATGCAGGTCGGTGCGCACACCCTCACTCACGCACACCTGCCGCGTCTAAAGCCGGCCGACAAGCGCCGGGAGATCATTGACGCCAAAAAGCGTCTGGAAGACACATTCGGGCGTAACGTCGATCATTTCTGCTTTCCATACGGCGAATATGATGCGGAATGCCTCAAGGCCGTCGCCGACGCCGGCTACGCGACTGCGGTCACCACCGAGCGCGCACGAGTTCGTCGTGGCTGCAGCTTGCTGCGTCTGCCGAGGATGGGTAACAGCGGCAGGCGCAGCCCACTCGTATTTCAGTTGCGTGCTCTGCTTTGGCGCTTGCAGGACTCGATGGCCATGGGCCATTCCTGAGTCGGGCCGCGAGCTGCGGAGCGCGAATGGCAGCAATCACCAGCACGCCGGCGATCGATGCAGTCATCACCTGGGTGAGCGGGGACGACCAGGTGCTTGCGGCAAAGCGTCAAGCCTGCCTGAGCGGCGTTACGGCGCACCCCGAAGCGAGCCGAAGCACCCGCTTCAACTCGATCGGGGAGATCGAATATTGCATCGCATCGATAATCCGGTTCGCCCCCTTCGTCAGGACCCTGTTCGTCGTGACCGATGCCCAGGTTCCCGAGGTCCTCGAGCGAGGCCTAGGTCGTAATGCCCCCTGGGCGCACAAGGTCAGGATCGTCGATCATCGCGAGATCTTTTCGGGATTCGAGCGATACCTGCCCACATTCAGCAGTTGTCCGATCGAGACGATGCTGTACCGGATTCCGGGGCTGTCCGAGCACTTCGTCAGCTTCAACGACGACTTCTTCCTGATGCGGGCCGTGAATGCGAGCGATTTCTTCGTCGATGGAAAGCCCGTCCTGCGCGGCGGCTGGAGGCCTCAGCAGTGGGAGCTGCAAGCCATCCAGCTGCTGAATCTGGGCCACTGGAATCTCGTGGACCTCGAGAAGCCGACGTTTCGGCGTGCGCAGGCAAAGGCCGCTTCCCTGCTGGGATGGAAATTCCGGTACTTTCATTCCGAGCACGCTCCGCGCCCGCTGCGTCGATCGACGTTCGAGCGTCTTTTCGAGCGGCAGCCCGATTGGTTGCGTCAGAACGTCTCCCATCGGCTGCGACACGTATCGCAGTTCTTCGCCCCGGGGTTGGCCAATCACCTGGAGATCCTGGAGAAGACCGCCGTCGTCATCCGGGAGCTTGCGCTGTTGTACGCCGAGCCCGCGGAGATTCCCGGTGCAAGGTTGAAGAGGGCGTTGAGCTCGGCCCGGCAGGACGGGCGAATCCTCTTCGGGTGTCTGCAGAGCCTCGACGAGGCTTCTGACGAAACGCGGCAGTTCGTCATCTCCTGGCTCGACTCGGTCGTTGGTCGGCTGCCGCCGTGATCGAGCGGCAACTGGCGCATGGGGCAGTGCCTTGGTGCAGACGAACGACCCCCGAAAACATTGCGCGGACGGCGAAATATTGTCCGGGTGCTGTGCTGCCGCCGCGACAGGGCGTAATGTCCCGACGTGAAGCTCGATGACTGGTTCGAGTCCGAGATCCTCGCGCACGAGGGGGCGCTCACGCGCTACCTGAGGCGGGCCTGGGGCAATCCGGCGGATGTGCCGGACCTGCGCCAGGAGATCTACGTGCGGGTGTACGAAAGCGCCGCGAAGAGCCGGCCGGAATCACCTCGGGCGTTCCTCATGTCCGCCGCGCGCAACCTGCTGATCGACCGCATGCGCCGCGAACGCATCGTCTCCATCGACTTCACGCAAGATTTCGAGTCCCTGAACGTCTTGGTAGATGAGATTTCACCCGAGCAACTCCTGAGCGCGCGCCAGGAGCTGCGCTGCCTTTCCGAAGCGCTCGACCAGCTCTCCGCCGACTGCCGCGCCGTCATCTGGCTGCGGCGCGTGGAGGGCCTGTCGCAGCGGGAGGTCGCCGCGAAGCTCAACATGCAGGAGGGCACCCTGGCCAGCCATCTCTCCCGCGGGCTGCGTGTCCTGACCCGTGCGGTGCTCGGCGGCGATGCGGAGCGCGATGATCGAGAAATCAGAGGTCGAGACGATGAGTTCGGGCATGGATAGCGAGGCGATGAGCGCCGACGGCATCGAGGCCGCAGCGGCCCGCTGGTTCTGGCTGCGCGACCGTGGCGACTGGGCCGCGGCGGACCAGGCGCGCCTCGATGAATGGCTGTCGCAGTCGACGGCGCACCGGGTCGCCTGGCTGCGCCTCAATGCCGGCTGGAAACAGGCCGCTCGCATGCGGGCGCTGGGTGCGGGTATTCCACCAGGCGTCATCCCGGAGCCCGGGGCCTGGGGCGACAAGCGATTCCTGCGAGGCCGCGCCACGTCCGAGGCACTGCCGGTGTCGCCTCCACTGTCTGCATCGCGAGAGTTGCCGTCCCGGCGCTGGAGGATCGCGCGTCTCGCGGCGGCTGCGAGCGTGGGCGCGCTGTTCCTGGCCGGCGCTTACCTGGCTCAGGTCGCATTCCTTTCCGGCGACCGTTATTCGACCCCCGTTGGTGGCCTCGATACCGTGCCGCTGGCCGACGGCTCGCAGGTCACGCTGAACACGGATACGCGCATTCGCGTCGATCTCGGCGACCGCGAACGGCGCATCGAGCTCGACAAGGGCGAAGCGTTCTTCGATGTGGCCCGGGATCCCGCGCGGCCCTTCGTGGTGCACGTGAACGAGAAGCGTATCGTCGCGGTCGGCACGAAGTTCGCGGTGCGCCGCGACGGCGACGACGTCAGGGTGGCCGTCACCGAGGGCAAGGTGCTGATCAATCGTGCCGAACGGGCCATTGCATCCGCGCGGCCGGGCGGCGCTGCGGCCGACGTCCTGCTCGGCGCAGGCAGCATCGCGCAGACGGCCAGGGCCGACGTGCTCGTGCGCCGCGAGTCGAGGCCCGAGACCGAGCAGCTCTTGAGCTGGCGCAGCGGCTACTTGATGTTCGAGGCGACGCCGCTCGCCGCTGCCGTCGCCGAGTTCAATCGATACAACACCCGCAAGATCGTCATCCGCGATGCGTCGATTGCCAGCCTGCCGATCGGCGGGAATTTCCGTTCCGGGAACATCGACGCATTTCTCTGGCTGCTCGAGGCCGGCTTTCCCATCGAAGTCCAGCGCGATGGCGAGAAGATCGTGCTCGCCGCGCGCTAGTCGCTGCGGAGTCGGCCGGGTGTCGCAGCGAGCCCGTGCAATGAATCCGATCCCCGCTCGTCTTTGTCATGCAGTGGCGCGACAACGAATTGCGCTGGGAGGTCTCTCATGCTGAAGTCGACGAGAATCGGAATCGCATTGCTGGCGCTGGCCGGCACGCTCTCTGCTGAAACGCCGGCGCCTGCCGATGCGCCACGCAAGATCGACGTACCCGCCGGGCAACTCACCATCGCGTTGAAGGCGCTCGCCGCACAGTCCGGCGTGGAGTTCGTCTACTCCACGGACCAGCTCAAGGGCTTCTCCACCAACGGCGTGCATGGTGAGCTCACCGCCGAGAAGGCGGTGGCGAAGCTGCTCGAAGGCACGAACCTCAAGCTCACCATTCACGAGAGCGGCGCGTTGCTGATCGCCCCGGCATCGGGGGATCCCGTACCGCTTTCGATGCAGGATGCCGTGAGCAATGCCAATGGCGCGGAGCAGGGCGATTCCGCCGTGGATGCGGGCATTAACGCCGGCGCGCGCGATTCGGCGCACCTCAAGCTCGCGCGCGCAGAGATGCAGAGTGGCGCAGGAAAAGGCGGGCAGTCCGCAACCACGCCCGCCGCGAGCGGGGGAACCCCGGACGACGACGGACTCGGCGAAGTGGTCGTGACCGCGCCGAACTACGTTTCCACCGGCGCTCGCGCCGCCAACAAGGCGAACATCCCGTTGGTCGAGACGCCGCAGTCGATCACGGTCGTCTCGCGGGACATGATCGACCTGTTGAGCCTCAACAGCCTGAACGAAGCCATGCGCTACGTCTCCGGCGGATTCGGCGAGGCGTTCGGCCCGGACGAGCGCTACGACTGGCTGACGGTGCGGGGCTTCGATCCCGTGCAGTTCATCGATGGCGTGCAGGCGCCCATCGCTTCGGTGAACAACACCGGCACGGATCTCTACGGCTTCGAGTCCGTGGAGATCCTGAAGGGGCCGGCTTCCGCGCTCTATGGCCAGTCCCCTCCGGGCGGAATCGTCAACATGACGAGCCGCCGGCCGCGCGACGAGTTCGGCGGCGAGCTCGAGTTGCAGACCGGCGAGTACGATCACTGGCAGGTGAACGGCGACGTCACCGGTCCCGTCAGCGACCGGGTGAGCGCGCGCCTCACGGCGGTATACCGCGATCGCGGCACCCAGGTGGATTTCCTGGATTCGAAGCGGTTCTTCATCGCGCCGAGCGTCGCCTTCAACATCGGACCGGACACGAGCCTCACCCTGCTCGCGAACTACCAGAAGGACGACATCAGGAACCAGAGCACCGGCTTCCTGCCGACCTTCGGCACCTACTTCCCCAATCCTCTCGGCAAGGTGCCCGCGGGCAGGAACCTCGGCGAGACCGGCGTCAATTTCTTCGACCGCAAGCAATACAGCATCGGCTACAGCTTCGGGCACCGCTTCAACGAGTTCCTCTCCCTCGAGCAGAACGCCCGGCACTTCGACGTGGATGTCAAATCCCGCGCGATCTACGGCGGCGGCCTGGTGGACGCCGATCTCGACGGCGTCCCGGACGATTACCGCACCGTTCAGCGCTACGACTTCCCCTTCAACGAGGACATCAAGTCGACGAGCGTCGACACGCGGGCGGTGCTCAACTTCCCGACGGGCGGGCTCGAGCATTCGGCGCTCGTCGGCGTCGATTATCGTCACTACAAGGGCTACTCGGAGTACGCCTTCGGTGCCGCACCCTCCATCGACCTGTTCGAGCCCGTGTACGACGCCGTCGTGACGGACGATCCGGCGGTCGTTCCGTTCGTGGACGAGACCCGCAACCAGACGGGCATCTACGTGCAGGATCAGATCAAGGCCGGCAAGGTCATCGTCACGTTGAGCGGCCGCCGGGACGACGTCTCGACCCACCCGCGTGGAGCCTCGACGAGGAACGACGATGCGTTCTCCTATCGCGCGGGCCTGAACTACGTCTTCGACAGCGGTTTCGCGCCGTACGTGCAGACGGCACGGTCCTTCCAGCCCCTGGGTGGTGCGAACTTCGAAGGAAGCCCGTTCGAGCCGACGACCGGCACGCAGATCGAGGGCGGCCTCAAGTGGGACGGCCGGAACCTGCCGCCGGGCGTGAAAGTGTTCGCATCGGCGGCGGCGTATCGCATCCTGCAGAAGAACCTCTCCACACCGGATGACGAGCACCCGGGCTTCAGCGAGCAGACCGGGGAGGTGCAGGTGAAAGGAGCGGAGTTCGAGGCGAGCGCCCGCATCCGCGAGCGCCTGTCTCTCAATCTCGCCCTGACGCGGCTCGATACCGAGGTCACCGAGACCAATGTGGCCAACCTGCTCGGCAAGCAGATCCGGGCGGTGCCCAAGACGGTCGCATCGCTGCTCGTCGACTACACGGTCCAGGCGGGCCCGCTGGCCGGCTTTGGCGCAGGCCTCGGCACGAGATACCGCGGCAGCCAGTACGGCGATGCGCTCAACAACTTCAAGAGCGGCTCGGTGACGATGTTCGATGCGATCGTGCATTACGACACGGCCGACTGGCGCTTCGCGCTGAACGCGAGCAACTTCACCGACAAGGTCTTCGTCGACCGCTGCAGCAGCAACTCCAACTGCTTCTACGGCACCCGCCGGTTGATCACGGCCAGCGTCACGCGCAAGTTCTGACAGTGCCTGCGGTGCGCACGTCGCATGCGTAATGCCCTGATATGCGCAGTCCTTTGCGCGGCCGCCCCGGGTCACGAGGCGGCTGTCGCGCAAACGGACGTCGGCCTTCCGATGGCTGCCGCACGCTCGCTGGCGTTCGACACGGAAGAGGGCACGTGGCTGTCCGTGGACGTGAGTCCGGATGGTCGAGCCATCGTTTTCGACCTGCTCGGTGACCTCTATACCGTAAGCGTTTCCGGGGGCGACGCCACTCGCATCCGCGGCGGCACGCCGTTCGACTCCCAACCGGCGTACTCGCCCGACGGGAGGCTCGTCGCGTTCGTCAGCGACGAATCCGGAGCCGAGAACCTGTGGGTCGCAAATGCCGACGGGACGGGTGCGAGGATGGTCTCGCCCGGCGAGACCGGCGCGCGAATGGCATCGCCTGCGTGGTCGGCCGATGGCGAATCCCTCTATGTCTCGAAGCAGAGCCGCCGACACGGCCCTTCCGGGATGTGGCGGTACTCGCTGCGGGGAGGGCTCGGGGCCGCGGTGTTCGACGCAGCCGACCTCGACAATCGCAATGCGCTGGGTGCGACGGCTTCCGCCGAAGGCCGTTACGTGTACTTCGCGAGGAAAAGCACCGCAGAGGCGACCCTCTATTCGATCCCGGCCTGGAACATCGCGCGGCACGATCTGAAAACCGGACGTACGACACCGCTGGTGATGGCGCTGACGGGCGCGTTTCGGCCGCAGATCTCGCCAGACGGCAAGCGACTGGTATACGGGACACGCCGCGATGGCGAGACGGGGCTGAGGCTGCGCGATCTTTCGACCGGACAGGACGACTGGCTGGCATTCCCGGTTCAGCGCGACAGTCGCGACGCGGAGCTGAGCGGCGACATCCTGCCCGGCTACTCGTTCACGCCGGACGGGAACGCGCTGATCACGGCGTTCGGCGGCAAGATCCGCCGCATCGAGCTCTCGTCGAAAGCCATCACGACGATCCCGTTCAAGGCTCACGTGGACGTCGGCGTCGCTCCGCCGGCCATTCGCAGCGAGCCAGTGGAGACCGGCCCGGTGCGCGCGCGAATCATCCAGGGGCCGGTGCAGTCTCCCGATGGAAGGAGCGTTGCGTTCTCCGCGCTCGGCCACTTGTACACCGCTGATCTGCGCACCGGAGTTTCGCGCCGCGTGACCGACTCGAGCGAAGGCGAGTTCCAGCCCAGTTGGTCGCCGGACGGCCGCTGGATCGTCTACGTGACGTGGGATGCGGTGAATGCAGGCCACGTATGGAAAGCGTCCAGCAAGGGTGGTGCGCGCAAGCGGCTGACGCGAGTCGCATCGTTCTACAGCGATCCGGTCTTCTCGCGCGACGGCGCTACGGTCTATGCGTTGAGCTCGAGCAACTTCGAGCGCCTGCATCTGCAGGAGGAGGTGACTCCGCGACGATTTCCGGAACTGGTCAGGATTCCCGGCGCGGGTGGTGAGGCCGAGACGATATTCCGCGCCGGCGTCGGAGCACGACGGCCCTTCGTCACGCGTGAGGCCGGGCGAGTCTTTCTGACGACCCCGGAAGGGGTGAAGTCGGTGCTTGCGTCAGGCTCCGCGGACGACGGGATCGATGAGCGCACGCACGTGCGCATCGAGGGGCTGCATCCCTGGACGAACGCAGGCAATCCCCACCCGGTCGATGATGCCAGGATCAGCCCCGACGGGAAGTGGCTGCTCACGCGCGTTGTCAACCAGCTGTACCTCGTCGCGGTGCCGCCGCAGTCGAAGGACGTCGCGGTCGTGAATCTCGTCGACGCGCCAAAGTGGCCCACCGTGCAGGTCTCGCGTTCCGGCGCCGACTACTATGCCTGGGCGGACGAAGGCCGCACGATCACTTGGGCGGTCGGCTCCACGTTCTATCGGCAGTCGCTGGCCGGCGCGATCTCGGGCGACAAGTCTCCCGCCGCCGAAGAGGTCGATCTGCTCGTAGAAGTGCCTCGTGATGTCCCCCGAGGCGCGATGGTGGTCCGCGGTGCGACCGCGATCACCATGAACGGCGATGAGGTGATCCCTGATGCCGACATCGTCGTGATCGACGATCGCATCGCCGGCATCGGGCCGCGCGGCGCGGTGGAGATTCCCGCAGGCGCACACGTCGTGGATGCAGCGGGGAAATTCGTCACCCCGGGCTTCATCGACACTCACGCACACTGGTACGAGGTGCGTCACGAAGTGCTGGACCTCGGCAACTGGAGCTTCCTGATCAATCTCGCCTTCGGCGTCACCTCGGGGCTCGACGTGCAGGCGATGGACCAGGACATGTTCGCCTATCAGGACCTGATCGATGCCGGCATGATGATCGGCCCGCGCGCCTGGTCCGTGGGGCAGGGGATGTTCGCCAACAACCGGCTCGCCTCGGCCGAAGCCGCCGACGATCTGCTGAGGCGCTATCGCGAAAAGTATCGCACGCTCAACGTGAAGTCCTACCTCATCGGGGATCGTCGCCAGCGACAGTGGGTGTCGCAGGCTGCCGCGCGTCATGGTCTGGTCGTCACGACCGAGGGGGCCAGTGACCTGAGGCTGGATCTGACGCACGTCATCGATGGCTTCTCCGGCAACGAGCACGCTTTGCCGACCGCGCCGCTCTACGAGGACGTCGTACGTCTCTTTGCCGGGACGCGCGTGGCGTACACGCCGACACTGCTCATAGTGAGCGACGGCGCGTCTACTACGAAGGAGCATTTCTTCGCCACGGAGAGCCCGCATGAGGATGCGAGGGTGCGCCGTTTCATGCCGCATTTCGTCAACGATACGCGTACGAGTCCGGCGCGCTGGGTTCGCCCCGAGGAGCGCATGTATCCGCGCGTCGCGCAAGCGGCGGCGAGGATTTTCCGGGCGGGTGGGCGCATCGGCATCGGCAGCCACGCCGAATTCGAGGGTCTCGGTTATCACTGGGAAATGGAAGCGCTCGCCGCAGGCGGGCTTACGCCTCATGAGGTGCTGCAAGCTGCAACGAGTCACGGCAGCAGCATCATCGGCCGCGCGAACGATGTCGGCACGCTCGAAAAGGGCAAGCTCGCGGACCTGCTGATCCTCGATCGAAACCCGCTCGAGGACATCCGCAACGCGCGCGCCCTGCGCTACGTCATCAAGAACGGAAGGATGTACGAGGCGGGCACGCTCGATGAGCTCTGGCCGCGGCAACGGAAACTTCCGCCATTGTGGCAGCAAGAGAAGCTGCCGCCTGCCGCTGCGGAGGCCGACGTCCCATCCCGGCCCGAGCGGATCGTCGAATACGAATGGCTGAACGGTGACACGCCGGCTGGCTCGCAAACCGTGACCCATCGTGCGGACGGCTCGCTCGTCTCGGACATGCAGATCCGGTGGAACAACCGCAACTTCGAGTTGCGCAACGAGATGGCGCTCGATTCCGCAGGCTACGTGCGCGAGCTGCATCTCACCGGCACGTCCGCATTCGGTGCGCCCGTCGATGAGAGTTTTCAGGTGGAGAGCCGGTCGGCGCGCTGGAAGACACCCACCGAAAGCGGAGAGACGGCTCTCGGGAAGCCGATGTTCTATGTCCCGGCGCGCAGTGGCGCGACGGAAACCATTGCCGCGCTGCTCAGGGTCGCTCTGGCTCAGCCCTCCAGGCGGGTTGCGCTGTTGCCGCGGGGTGAAGTCCAGGCGAGCACGCTCGCCAGCCTCACCGTGAGCAGGGCGAGCGAGTCGAAGAAGCTCACGTTGTATGCGCTCACCGGGCTCGAGTTCGCGCCGACCTATGTGTGGCTGGATGAAACCGGAGAGCTTTTTGCCTACAGCTTCTGGGGCTTGTCGATGGCGCCCAGGGGCTGGGGGCGGCAGACGCACGAACGGTTGATGGCCGCTCAGCGTGCCGAGGAGAGGCGGCTGTACGAGGACATTGCAGCACGATCTGCGCCGAAAGTGGACGTGCCCCTGTTGATCCGCAACGTCGACCTGGTGGACGTGGAATCCGGCGAGCTGCTGCGGAATCGGGACGTGCTCGCCGCGAACGGCGTGCTGGCCCGGATCTCCGCATCGCGCATCGAGGCGCAAGGCGCGGTCCACGTGATCGACGGTCGCGGCAGGACCTTGATCCCGGGCCTGTGGGACATGCACGCCCACACCGAATTCTATTCATATTACGGCGGATTGCTCGATATCGCCGCGGGCGTGACCACGGTGCGCGATCTCGGCAGCGATTCCGGATACCTGCTCGATGTGATGCGGCGCTACGATGCGGGATCCCTCATCGGCCCGCGCGTTCTCGCGGCTGGCCTCATCGACAAGAAAAGCCCCTACGCGGAATCGAGAGCGGTTGCGACGCTGGATGAAGCGAAGGCCCGCGTGCGCTGGTATGCCGATCACGGCTATATCCAGATCAAGCTGTACAGCTCGATCGCGCCCGAGTGGGTGGCGCCGCTCGCCGGCCTCGCGCACGAGAGAGGCCTGCGCGTCAGTGGCCACGTGCCCGCGTTCATGTCCGCCGAGCAGGCCGTGCTCGCCGGGTACGATGAGATCCAGCACATCAACATGCTGTTCCTCAATTTCCTCGCCGGATCGAAAGAGGATACGCGAACGCTGTTGCGGTTCTATTCCTATGGCGACGGGGCGGGCACTCTCGATCTCGAGTCGCCCGAGGTGCGGCGTTTCATCGATGTGCTCGCCTCGCGCCACATCGTCGTCGATCCGACGCTGGCCGTCATGGATTCCATGATCGGGCAGCGTGCGGGTGAGCCAAATCCTGTCTTTGCTGCGGTGCTCGACCGCCTGCCCGTCAGCGAGTACCGCTCCGCGCTCTCGCCAGGACTCGACATCACAGCGGAAAGGGCTCCGGCGTGGGCGCGCTCGCGGGAGAGGTCGCTGCAGCTGCTGCGCAAGCTGCACGAAGCCGGCGTCGGCATCGTCGCCGGGACGGATTCACTGCCCGGTATCGCGATGCATCGCGAGCTCGAGCTCTATGCCCAGGCAGGCATCCCGAACGCGGACATCCTGCGGATCGCGACCGTGGGCGCTGCTCAGGTGGTCGGCAGGGCTGGCGAAGCCGGTTCGCTCGCCGTCGGAAAGCGGGCCGATATGGTGCTGCTGAAGCGCGACCCGCTGCGCGACATCACCGCCCTGCGCGACGTCGAGATGGTCATCAAGGGTGATCGCCTCTACCGGCCCGCTGATCTGCTGCCTCGGGTGGGGATGAGGGCGGATTGAATCGCCCTCCGGCGGCTCAAAGCGGGGCCTTCCGAACCTGGGTATCGATCCGCGTCACCACCACGACCGCTTGCGCGACCACCTGCCCCGACGCATTGGTCGCCATCACATTGTTCACGAACTGGTCGTGGCCCATGAGCACGAACAGCTCCTTCAGGCTCACTGCATCCCCGACCCCTATTCCCGCGAGCGCGCCTGCCGGCAGTTGCGCGTCGCTCCTGAATCCGAAGCCCGCGAGCTCGAACAGGGTCTCGCGTCCGTGAGCGGTCCGTACCAGCTTCTGCTGCTTCGCGTCCCACTGCAGGGTCTTCTGCGAGTCGTGAAATCCGCCTTCCTTCTCGTTGGCGAGATTCTCGTCGGGCTGGACCGTGCGCGAGCTTTCCCGCGTCACGAGGCGCCACGGGCCGGTCCGCTTCAGGGTGACGAGGCCGATCTCCTGAGCCCACTTGCCGTTGGAGTAGACCCGTGCGTTGAAGGCCCAGTCGCCTTCCAGGGTGTCGAACAACGCCCGTACGCGCTGATCGGCACCGTCCGTCGCGGGCTCGGTGTCGTGTCCCTGCGCGGCCGGGCTGGCCAGCGCCAGCAGTACGAGACAGAGACGTGAGAATCGCAAGCAGCGGTCGAGTGACATTCCCGGGGCCCCTCCTGTCGGATATCGAGTAGACGAGCTGGATCGCTCATCCCTCAGGTCCGGCTCGTTCAGCCGCGGGCCGGCGCGGCGCTGCAGCCCGGGGGCGAGTGCGGGCAGTGATCCTAGTTGATTGATTGAATTGCATATTCCGGCTCGGGCGCGCGGAAAGTGGAGCTTTCGCGCCCCAATGATGTTAGGGTGGCCGAGCCTCGTGAATTTCCGCCTTGTCCGCCTCTGGCCCGCGTACCCACGCACCCATTCCCGGCCACTGGACTGCCATCTCAGAAATCCCCGCGACCGGACGGCAGACCGCCTCTGCTTCTTTCTTTTGAATGGGTACTCGAAGTGACCAAACTCTATGTCGGAAATCTCCCCTTTACCGCGACCGAAGATTCCGTGCGCGAGCTGTTCGCCCCGCACGGCTCGGTCGACAAGGTCTCCCTGATCAACGATCGCGACACCGGCCGTCCTCGCGGCTTCGGCTTCGTCGAGATGTCCAATGCGGATGCCTCGCGCGCCATGCAGGCATTGAACGGCGCCGACTTCCAGGGCCGCGCGCTCAAGGTCAACGAAGCGCAGGAGCGCGAGCGTTCGGGTGGCGGCGGTCGCGGACCGCGCCGCTTCTGATCCATCGTCGGCGGATGTCCGGGCCTGACGGCCCGGACATCCCGCTGCCGCTCGAGGGCAGTCCATTTGCGTCTCGCATCACGGAAAATCGCTACCGGGTTTCAGGGCCGTGCGGAGAAATTACGCAGGGGCCGCATCGCGGCGCCCACGCTTCGCGACCTCGCCCCGGATGCCGCTCACCTCACCGTGAGCCTGCAGTTCACCGGTGACGAAGTGCGGCCGCACGCCACGCAATCGTTCGTGCTGTATCCGGCCGCCCGTGCGTATTTCGAGTTCCCCTGTCCCTGCGGGGACTGTGATGGCATCTACGATCTGCGGCCCGCGGCTGAATCCGCCCTGCGCAATCCCGGGCTCCAGGCCACCGGTGCTTTGGAATGCAGCGGTACTCGTGCCAGTCACCGGGTGCCGTCCCAGCCCTGCGGCGTGCAGATGAGCTACACCGTGACTGCCGGGCTCTCCTAGCGGGGGCGAGAGATCGACTTGGCTTGCACGGTGGCTTGCGTTCGCCGGAACTCGAGCGCGAACCGATCTCCTTCGAACGATGCGATGCGACCCACCAGATCCTTGCGTGCGTAATACGTCGTGCGAGTCGTCGCAGCGGCTTCGGAGCCCGCTGGACTCGCGGCCACGACAGCTACGACTACGAGAATTTCGGACTGATTCGCCACCGCTTCCACCAGGTGCGTGCGCAAAGCCGCGACGGTCTCGCCCGCCTGGCCGGACAGATCCTCTTCGTATCGTAGAACGTCCTTCTGCGCTTTCTGGAAGCCCGCGTACCAGCAGCTGATCACCAGAGACCCTTCCGGCGTCACGGCTGAACGCCCACGACGGGTGGGCTTTGCCTTGTAACTGGCGAAGGCCTCGCTGAGATTGATCTCGCTCATCGTCGTCCCTCCTGTACGCAGTGCTCGGCGGTCACGGTGTAACTCAGCCGCAGGCCGCAGGGCTGGCCCGGCGCGCGATGCCGCGAGCGCACTCCGCTGCATTCGAGCGTGCCGGTGGCAGGGTGCGGGGAGTGTTGCAGAGTGGATTCGGCCGCATCGGTGAGATCGAAGATACCGTTGCAGTCCCCGAAAGGGCAGGGAAAGCCGAAGTACGCTCGGGCCGCCGGATACAGCACGAAGGACTGGTCGGCGTGCGACTGCCCTTCATCAGCGAGAAATCGCAGGCGCACGGCGACATACATCACGCTCCGGGAAACTTCCCGGAGCGGTTGTGCCGCCGCGCGCCCCCGACGCAATCGTTCCGCACGGTCCTGAAACGCCGCGGCGTCCTTCTGCGAGGCCAGTCGCAGGTTAATCGAGCGCACTGGCACTCGATACCAGGCTTGGTTTCACTTCGAGCATGTCTCGATGCGGACGATGTGTTGTGAGCCGCAAGGCATGAGCACGAGGCGGCCTGCGCGGATCAATACCGGCGCGGTCCGCGGCTGACGCCACCCCCACGCTCGCGGTCCTGCGCTTCGTTCACCTTCAGCGCGCGGCCCTCGAAGTCCTTGCCGTTCAACGCCTGCATGGCGCGCGAGGCATCCGCATTGGACATCTCGACGAAGCCGAAGCCGCGGGGACGGCCGGTGTCACGATCGTTGATCAGGGAGACCTTGTCGACCGAGCCGTGCGGGGCGAACAGCTCGCGCACGGAATCTTCGGTGGCGGAAAAGGGGAGGTTTCCAACGTAGAGTTTGGTCACTTCGAATACTCGTTCAAATGAGAAATAAGGGAAGCAGAGGCGGTCTGCCATCCGGTCGCGGGGATTTCTGAGATGGCAGTCCAGTGGCCGGGATGAGCGCCGGAATGCGCAGGCCAGGGGGCGGACAAGGCGGAAATGCACGAGGCTCGGGCACCTTAACACGCGTCGTCGGCAGGTGCTGGTCTTTCCTGTCTCAGTGCAGGAGACAGCGCCCGATCGTCGGTATCAATCCGGCAGCTGAAGGCGCACACTGCCCGCTCCAGCGCGCCGGGTCCGGCGTCCGTGTTCTGCATCTCGACTCGCCACGAGCAGGAGTCCTTATTTGGCCATTTTGAGATTCCTCCCCGTAAGGATCACCGCGGGTGCGCTGATGTGTGTCGGCGAATCGTTCGTCGGCGGATCGGCTCTGGCACAGGGTCCCCTGGCCGGCACACTTCCCGCGCACTGGCGCTGCGGGGATGGGGCCATCCGTCGCGGCGATTCTTGCGTGATCCATGAGTGATGCCGTGCCGTTCACGGCCGGTGTGCCTGCGGCACCGCTTCCGAAGAATGCCCGTGTGCGGGATGACATGCTGCTGGATTATCGACAGCGATTCGCTCTCGAGCAGGCCGAGAAAGCCGCAACGAGGCAGCACGAGCTGGCTCAGCAGCGTTCGGAACTCAATCCCCCGGAGGTGCGGATCCGCCATTGGGAGAAGCTGCACGGGTTGAGCCTTCCGCCGAACCCTGCGCATCCCATCCTTCACGTCATCGCCTCCGCAACGGGATTGACGATCCTCGAGGTGCAGGCCTGTCAGCGGCAGCGATTTTCCTGAGGGCGCTCGACCAGCTCGTCCATGCGCCGATCGAGGCGCGCCTGGTTGCCGGCCCGCACCGCAGATATGCGCCCAGGATCGTTCGAGCTGAAGCGGCGTCTGGGGGGCGCATCTCCCGCCTGAC
>JBGAIL010000068.1:0-22885 GCA_044225565.1 Steroidobacteraceae bacterium
CCTCGCCGTGCATGGCTCTCCGCGAGCTGCGCGATCTTGTTGTAAGCGCCGCGCAGCTTGAACGAGAAGACGGGCTGCAGGTCTTCGCGCTTGAGCAGTACGCGGTTGCCGAGCCGACGCGACAGGCGCGCCGCTTCATCCAGAGGCGAGCGGATGGCGACGTCATAGACGCGCGCCTTGCGGACTCGGTCGACGTAGGAATCGGTCACGGCACTTTCCGGCGGACGATGGGGCCGGAAAGCTTAGCCATTCCCGCGGGGTCTTGCGAATCAGCCCGGTGGAGCCGATGGCAGCTCGATCAGCCGGAACGGCGGCCGGTCCGGAAAAGTGCGCATCAGGAGCGGCATGGCGACGTTGTAGACCGGAGTGCCGCCGCTGGTGCGGCCCTCGGGCGAGCCGTGATGCGCATGGCCGTGGAACACTGCGTTCACCGGATGCCGGTTGAGCGGCTCCTCGAGCCTGCTGGTGCCGAGATAAGGAAAGATCTCGAGTGGCTCTCCTTCCACGGTCGCCCGGATCGGAGAATAGTGCAGCACGGCGATGCGGCGCGGTGAGCGCAGCCGCGCGAGCGCCGCTTCGAGCTTCAGTGATTCGTCGATGGCTTCCTGCACGAAACGCTTGATGCCCGGCTCGCCCCAGCCGCCCAGCGTGCCGCGCCCGAACCCGCCGGGAAATCCCTTCGCGCCCGCGTAGCCGATGCCATCGATCTCGGTGGCCTCGCCGTCGAGCACTTTCACGCCGGCCTCGCACAGGATGCGCGTGACTTCCGCCTCCTGCCCCGACTCGAAATCGTGGTTGCCGAGTACGGCCACCATCGGGATGCGCACCACGCTCAGCTCCTTGGCGAGGATCGCGGCTTCTTCAGGCAGCCCGTAGTCGGTGAGATCGCCACACAGCAACAGCGCGTCCGCCCGGTCGTTCACGGGCGAGAGCAGCGGTGCGAGCATACCCTGCGAAGTCTTCTTCACGTGCAGATCGCCCACCGCGGCCAGGCGCATGGCTTGCTTCTCTGTCATCCCGGCATCCCTCGAAGTGGCGTGAAGGAGAGCAAATCACATGCCCGGCAAGGTTCCGGAACCGCTGACGCCGCAGACCCGTTCCTTCTATTGCGACGTGATCGACCGGCTCAACGCTGCGGGGGCGCCCTTCATGGTGGGCGGCGCCTACGCGCTCGCACCTTATACGGGCATCGAGCGGCATACCAAGGATTTCGACATCTTCGTGCGTCGCCGCGACTACGAGCGTGTGATGGCGGTGCTGCAGGCGCGCGGCTGCGCCACGGAGCTCACCTTCCCGCACTGGCTGGGCAAGGCGTTCTGCGGCGACGACTTCATCGACGTCATCTTCAGCTCGGGCAACGCGATCGCCGCGGTGGACGACGAATGGCTGGCGCATGCCGTGCCCGCGCAGGTGTTCGACCGGCCGGTGAAGCTCTGTGCGCCCGAGGAGATCATCTGGTCCAAGTCCTTCATCATGGAGCGGGAGCGCTTCGACGGCGCGGACATCATGCATCTGCTGCGCGCCCGCGCGGCGCGCCTCGACTGGGAGCGGCTGCTCCGGCGCTTCAATTCGAACTGGCGCGTGCTGCTGATGCACGTGATCGCGTTCGGCTACGTGTACCCCGCCGAGCGCGCAACGATTCCGCAATGGGTGATGGACGAACTGCTCGCGCGCCTGCAGCGCGAGCAGCACTCACCGGCGCCGGTGGACAAGACCTGCCGCGGGACGATCCTGTCCCGGGAGCAATATCTCATCGACATCCATAAATGGGGCTACACGGACCCGCGACTAACGCCGCACGGCGGCATGACCCCGCAGGACATCGCGCACTGGACGGACGCGATCGAAAGCTTCACGCCCCCCTGGTCGGGCGCACCGCGAACCTGAAGAGCGTGCGGCCGATGGTGACGGCATCGCCGTCCTTCAGCGTGTGCCGGGTGACGCGCCGGTTGTTCACCAGCACGCCATTGGTGCTGTTGAGATCTTCGACGATCGTATAGTTCGGCCCCGCCAGGATCACCGCGTGGTGGCGGCTGATGAACTTGGTCTCGATCTGCAGGTCGTTGTCCGAGGTGCGGCCGATGGTGGTCTTGCGGCTCAGCACATGCACTACCTCGGTCTCGCCATCCGTGCGGATGAGCAGGCGCACCGCGCCTTCCGGCACGATCTCGTGGTTGCCGGTGTTGCCGTTCGGGTCCATCCGCTTGATGCTCTGCTGGATGTTGCCGAGCAGCACGGCGCTCTGCGCCGCCTCCTCTTCCAGCCTGCGGATGAAGGAATCACGCTGCGCGAGGGATTGCTTGGCTTCCTCGACGACCGAGCGCCATTCCTCGCTCGACCGGGTGATCTCCTCGAGTCGGGTGCTCTTCGCGCGCAGGTCCGTCTCGAGGCGATTGATGGCGTCTTCCGCGGCGCGCAGGTCCGATTCCAGCTCCTGCCGGCGCTCGAGCCCGCTGCGCAGCTCTTCCTGCAGCACTCGCGCGCTCTCGGCCTGATCGGCGACGTCGCCCTCGAGCTCGCGGACACGCTCTTCGGCGGTGCCGAGCTTGCTGGCACGGTCGTCGAGCTGCGCATCCCGCTCCTCGGCGAGCTGCTTCAGCTGCGCATCGCGCTCGGCAATCTGCGACTGCAGCTCGGTTTCGCTCTGGATGCGCTGCGCGTCGTTCTCCGCAATCCGCTTCTCCCATTCGCTCTCACGCTGCGCGAGTTGCGCGAGCAGCTCGGATTCGCGGGCCTCGAGCTCCGCGCGCAAGGTGGTCTCGCGTTCCGTGATCTGCGCGGTGAGCGAAGCCGTACGCTCATCGAGAGCCGTTCGCAGTGCGCCGGTGCGCTCCTCGAGCGTGCGACGCGCGCCCGTGAGCTCGCCGCTGAGATCGGTGACGCTGTGCTTGCTCCTGGCCAGCGCCTCCTCGAGCTCCGCATATCTTGCGGCAGCGGTACGAGCCGTTTCCTCTTGCTCCGCCTGGCGCGTGGTGAACGAATCGATCTCCTCTTCGTTCCGCGCCTTCTGCTCCGCGAGCGAGACTTCCAGCGCGGTCATCTTCGATTGCAGCTCGTCGCGCTCGCGGCGCAGGCGGCCGATCTCCGACTGCCGCTCCGAAGCGAGCTCACCATGCTTCGCCGAGTCGGCTTCGAGGGTGACGACCCGTTCACTGCGGGCAGCGAGCGTCTCGGTGAGATCGGCGACGACGGCGTGCAGTTTCTGCTGCGCGCGATCCGAATGCTCGACCTGCTCGTTGCGCTGCGCCAGCGCCGCGGCCAGCGCGTTGATCTCGCGCTCGAGCGATCCGACGCGCTTGGTGCGCGCATCGAGCTCGGCGGCCAGCTCCGACTCGCGGGTCGCGGTCGCTTTCAGCTGACCCTCGATCTCCCCGAGCCGGGTGTCTCGCTTCTCGACTTCAGCGTCGAGCCCGACGATCTCGCCCATCCAGACGCCGCGCCGTCCTTCGTGGGACTGCAGAGCCTCGAGATAACTGGTGAGCCGCGCTTCGAGCTGCCGGGTTTCAGCGGTGGCAGCCGCGAGCGAACGGTCGCGCACGGCGATCTGCGAAGCGAGATCGTGGATGCGCGCCTGTTCCGCTTTCGACGCGGCCTCATGGGTTTCGATGGCGTGCTTCAGCTCCGCGGCCTTCGCATCGATGGCCTGCTGAAGCTCGGCCGCACGCGATTCGGCGGCGTGCCTGAGATCCGCTGCCTGCTTTTCCGCAGCGCTCCTGAGGCTGGCCGCCTCCGCTTCCGCGGTGCGGCGCAGCTCGGCGAGCTGGGTTTCGAGCTGCACGCGCTGCTGCGCGGCCTGCTCTTCGGCGGCGGCCATGCCGGCACGCGCAGCCGTGAGCTCCGTGGCGAGCGCGGCGGAGCGCAGCTCCACCGCCGCACGCTCGGCGCGCGACTCGGCGAGCTGATTCTCGATTTCAATGAGCCGCTGGCCCTTGCGCGTGAGCCGCTCCTCGACTTCGCGCAGGTTCGCGGACAGCGCACGCAGATCCATCTCGATCTGGGTGCGTTGCTGCTGTTCTTCGGCAGATGCGGCGGCGGCCACCATGGCCGCGGCGGTGCCGGCGGGAATGACCCAGGTGTCGGTGCTCGAGGCACGCTCTTCGTGGGCACCGAGGCTGAAAGTGCCGGTGGTCGCCTCGTACGCGGCGACGTCGAGCACTGGAAGCTCGGCGGTGGATTCGAGATCGGCCTCACTGGCCGCGGATTTGCGCTTCTGCACGCTCATTCAGGCGCGCCCCCTAGCATTTATGGCGCAAAAGTGTAGCGCGCGACCGCGCACGGACGCACGCGCCACGAGCGAAATGTGAACGGGTTCGCGGAACCTGACATAAGCCCTGGCTCGACCACCCATCGTCAGCCGCGCAGGAAGTCCTTCAGCGCATTGGCCACCGCATCGGCTCCAGTCTCGAACAGTGTCGGGCCGTGGTCCGGCAGGTCCACGAAGCGGGCACGGGGCAGGCGATCCCGGATGCGCTGGGTGGATTCCCAAAGGTCGTCCCTGGGCCGCAGCACCATGGCGGTCTGGGCCGTCATGAGGCTCACCCGGTCACGCGCGACGTCCGGCACCCCCACGAGCGCGACCCGCTTGACCTGCTGCGGACGGGAGATGGCAAGCTCGATGGCGACGAGCGCACCGGAGTGATACCCGAGCACGTCGATCTGCCGGAACCGCATGGACTCCAGAAAGTCGCCGAGCGCGGCGGAGAGATCGCCCGCGGAGATGCGCTGCGCCGGAGCATCGGATTCGCCGCTGCCCGGCAGGTCCGGAGCATAGACGGAGCGGTCCCGCCCGGCGACGGGCAGGAATTTCTGGAAGAAGAGGCCGGTCATCCCCGCCGGATGCAGGCAGAGCAGCGGCGTCCCTTCCTCGAACCCGCCGCCTGGCGGGATGGCGTTGTGGACGTGTAACTGCCCGTATCTGCACTCGAAATAGCCGCGCCTCACACGCGGTTCGCTACTGCCCATGCGTTGGGTGACGGTTGGTCTGGCCATGCGCTGCATAGTGCCGCGCCCCACCGTGGGAGGGAATCCCCGCTTTGTGGCGCGGTTCACGTCTGCGCATGGGAGTCGGCCAGCGTCTGCCGCCGGGCGGCGGCGCCCGACGGCAGTGGCTCAAGGGTCGCGCTTCGACTTCAGCGGCGGCGCTTCGCCCTCACGAGGCGACGCGCGGACTTGCGGGCGACTTTCTTCTTGCGCACGGCGGAGCGCCGATGTGCGGCGCCTGCCTTCTTCTTAGGCGCCGCGCTCTTCGCTTTCGCGGAGCGCTTCGACCTGGCGGCCCGTTTGCTGTTCGCAGCCGCGGCCGCACGAACCGCGGAACGCTTGCGGGACGCTTTCGCCTTCGCCACAGCTTTCTTGCGCGCCGCAGGTCGGCGCGCTGCCGCGCTGCGTGCCGCAGACTTTGGCTTGCTCGCCGGTGTCACGGCAGGCTTGGCAACAGGCGTGGCGGCCTCTTTGGCCAACGCCGCGCCAGACTTCGCTTTGGCGGGCTTTGCAGGTGCGGCAGGCTTCGCGGCTTTCGCCGTCACTTCGTGCACGGCAAAAGCCGCACCCTGCGGATCGAGCATCTGCGCGATCCAGTCGCCGCCCGGCACTTCCATCGGGCCGTTGATCACGCGCCCGCCTGCGGCCTTCGCCGCATCCGTCGCCTCGTCGACGTCTTCCACGCGTACATAGGAGAGCCAGTGCGGCGCCAGGCCCGTGGGCGCGACATACATGCCCCCGATGTTCGTGCCATTGCGCCCGAACAGCTGGTAGAAGCCGATCTCGCCCATGTCATGCCGGTCGCCCTTCTCCCAGCCGAACAGTTCCGAGTAGAAGCGCAGCGCCGCATCGAGGTCCGTGGTGCAGAGCTCGTGCCAGGAAAAATCACCCGGCACCTCCCATGCATCCTGGCCAGGCGCAGCGCCGTGCACGGCGAACACGACACCTTGCGGGTCCTGCAGCACGGCATAACTGCCACCGTTCGGAATTTGCGTGACGTCCCTGCAAACCGTGGCGCCGAGATCGCGAGCCGCGGCGACAGTCGCCGCGATGTCCGGCGTGCCGATGTAAGGCATCCAGTGCGATGCGGCCGGTGCCTGCTGCTCGGGCAGCGACATGACGCCGCCCATGGGGCCCGCGCCGCCGACCCACAGCGTGTAGGAGCTGTCGAGCTCCCAGGGTTGGGTCTTCCAGCCGGCGACGCGCGGATAAAACTCACCGGCTCCGGTGGCATCGGTGGTCACGAGTTCGTGCCAGACAAACTGGCCTCGGTTCTGATCGCTGCTCATGGGGATTCTGTCCTGTGTTGGAGGAAGCACGAGGGATCGGGGAGGCATCCCATTTTCCTCCGCCGCGTCGTACTGTAAATACCCCGGCAAAGAAGAAATCGCCGCGCATGAGAGGAACCCGATGAAGCGCATCCTTCCGGCATCGCTCGCAGTGCTTGCACTCACCACCACGGGGATGGCAACGGCCGAGCCCACGACGCTCGATGCCGAGCGCATGTGGGCGCTGCAACGCCTCGGCCCGCCCGCCATCTCGGCCGACGGGAAGCTCGCGGTGCTGCCGGTGACACGCTACGACCTCACGGAAAACAAGGGCTTGACCGATCTCTGGCTCGTCACGGTCGCGGGCGGGGAAGCGCGCCAGCTCACTTCCGACGATGCGCCGGATACGCAGCCCGTGTTCAGCCCGGACGGCCGGTCGATCGCCTTCGTCTCCCGGCGCGGCAGCGATCAGGCCGCGCAGATCTACGTCATCGCCGTCGACGGCGGCGAAGCCCGGCGTGTGACGAACGTACCCACCGGAGCGGACCTGCCGAAGTGGTTCCCGGACGGCCGACGCATCGCCTTCCAGAGCTCGG
Organism: Steroidobacteraceae bacterium; assembly: GCA_044225565.1. GTDB lineage: Bacteria > Pseudomonadota > Gammaproteobacteria > Steroidobacterales > Steroidobacteraceae > CAVXAE01. The sequence continues at coordinate 6,845 of JBGAIL010000068.1, forward strand.
TGTGGAACGACCTGGTGCGCTGGGACGACCAGGCGAAGCGCCTGAAGGAGCGCGAGAGCTCGAAGATCAGTGCGAAGGTGTGGGACCAGGCGCCCATCGCCCACTGGGACCATTTCCTCGACGACCGCGAGCCGCACCTCTATTCCATCGACACGCAGGGGCGCGAGGAGCCGCTCGCCATCACTCGCGGCTCGGGCTATTCGCTGCCGAAGACCGAGTCGGACCGGTTCTCCTACGACATCTCGCCCGATGGCCTCGAAGTCGCGCTGGTCGCGGACGTGGATCGCAGTGGCGTGAGCCCCAACCTCGATGTGATCACACTACCCGCCTGCGGCTGCAAGCCTGCGAAGGACATCAGCAAGGACAATCCCGCGGACGACGACGACCCGCGCTACAGCCCGGACGGCCGCTACATCGCCTTCAGCCAGCAACGCATCGTCGGCTTCTACGCGGACCGCGCAAGGCTGATGCTGCACGAGCGCACAACGGGGCGAACGACTGCACTCACCGAAAACTGGGATCGCTCCGTCACCGAGCCCGAATGGATGCCGGGCAGCCGGGAGCTGCTCGCTTCCGTGGACGATGCCGCCACCCTGCGCGTGTATCGCTTCGCGGTGAACGGCTCAACGCCGCGCGCCGTCACGCGCTCACCGAGCTTCGGCTCGCTCGCTGTGGGACGAACGGGCCTGGTTGCGCTGCGCCAGAGCTTCTCCGAGCCGCCCACGCTCGTGCGGCTCGATGCCGCTTCCGGCAAGGACACTGCCCTCACGCATTTCAACGACAGCCTCCTGGCCGGAACCGCACAAGGCAAGGTGCAGAGCGTCACTTACAAAGGCGGCGGCGGCGCGGACATCCAGATGTGGGTGATCTACCCGCCCGGCTTCGACCCGACGAAGCGCTACCCCGTGTACATGCTGCTGCACGGCGGCCCGCACAACGGCGTGGTGGACGCCACGCAGTGGCGCTGGAACGCGCAGGTGTTCGCGAGCTGGGGATACATCGTCACGTGGCACAACTTCCACGGCTCGAGCGGCTTCGGCCAGGCGTTCACCGACTCGATCAACCCGGACCTCGCGACACTCCCTTATGAAGACACGATCGCCGCCGCGCGCTGGCTCATGTCCCAGCCTTACGTGGATCGGGACCGCATGGCCGCGGGCGGCGGCAGCTACGGCGGCTATCTCGCCACGACGCTGCTCGGGCGCGAACATCCTTTCAAGACGATCGTCGCGCACGCCGCGGTCTACGACCAGTACACGCAGATCGCAGCGGATTATGGCGCCGAGAAGCCGCGTTTTGGCTATTTCTGGGAGCGGCCCGAGGAATTTGCGCGAATCTCTCCGCACACCTCGGCCGAGAATTTCCGCACGCCGACGCTCGTGATCCACGGCCAGCTGGACATGCGGGTGCCGGTGAATCATGGCATCGAGCTCTTCAACATCCTGCAGAGCCGGGGCGTGCCGAGCCGTCTCGTGTACTTCCCCGACGAGAACCACTGGGTGCTGAAGCCGCAGAACTCGCTGTTCTGGTATCGCACCGTGCGGGAATGGCTGGCAAAGTACGTTCCGCCCGGCGCGGGCTGAGAGGGAGAAGACCTTGCGAAGCACGCTTGTCGGCGGCGCAGCCGCCGTTTTTTGCGCCGCGTTGCTGATCACCGGCTGCGCACAGAAGAAAGAGGTCTCCGCGCCCGCGTATGACGTCGTGATCCGCGGCGGCACCGTCTACGACGGCAGCGGCGGCAAGCCCTTCGTCGGCGACGTGGCCATCAAGTCGGATCGCGTCGCATACGTCGGTCCCAGGGCCGACGGCACCGGCAAGCAGGAGATCGACGCGAAAGGCCTGGCCGTCTCGCCGGGCTTCGTGAACATGCTGAGCTGGGCGGTGGAGACGCTGCTCGTCGACGGCCGCGCGCAGAGCGACGTGCGCCAGGGCGTCACGCTCGAGGTGTTCGGCGAAGGCAGCTCGATGGGCCCGCTCAGCGCGCAGATGAAGGAAGACCTGCTCAAGCGCCAGAGCGATCTCAAGTTCCCCGTCGACTGGACCACGCTCGGCGAGTACCTCGAGGGGCTCGAGCGCAAGGGCGTCGCTCCGAACGTCGCTTCATTCCTGGGTGCTGGCACGCTGCGCGTCCACGTGCTCGGCGAGCGGGACGTGGATCCAACGCCGGCTCAGCTCGAAGAGATGCGCGGGCTCGTGCGGCAAGGCATGGAAGAAGGTGCGCTCGGCATCGGCTCCTCGCTCATCTACGCACCGGATACTTACGCGGAGACGCCGGAGCTGGTGACTCTGATGCAGGAAGCGGGACGATGCGGTGGCATGTACATCACGCACATGCGCAGCGAGGCTCGCAAGCTCCTCGAAGCCATCGACGAGACCATCGACATCGCGAAGCAGTCGGGAGCGGCGGCGGAGATCTATCACCTGAAGGCCGCAGGCCAGTCGAACTGGGACAAGCTCGGGCCGGCCATCGAGAAGATCGAGGCGGCGCGCGCCGCCGGAGTGCCCCTCACGGCGGACATGTACACGTATCCCGCCGCGGCCACCGGGCTCGATGCCGCGATGCCCCCGTGGGTGCAGGATGGCGGACTCGAAGCCTGGATTCAGCGCCTGAAGGATCCGAAGATCCGCGCGCGCGTCATCAAGGAGATGCGCTCCAGCCAGACGAGCTGGGAGAACACGATGCGCGAGGCCGGTACGCCCGCCAACGTGCTGCTGGTCGGCTTCAAGACCGAGAAGCTGAAACCGCTCATCGGCAAGACGCTCGAGGAAGTGGCGAAGGAGCGCGGCGTGAGCGCCGAGGACGCGGCGATCGACCTGGTCATCGAGGACGGCACGCGCGTCGAGGTCGTGTACTTCCTGATGTCGGAAGAGAACGTGCGCCGCCAGGTCGCGCTGCCCTGGGTGAGCTTCGGCTCGGATGAAGGAGCCCCTTCGGCCGAAGGCGTTTTCCTGAAGTCCGGCGCGCACCCGCGCGCCTACGGCACGTTCGCGCGGCTGCTCGGCCGCTACGTTCGCGACGAAAAAGTGGTGCCGCTCGAGGAGGCGATCCGTCGCCTCACCTCGCTGCCGAGCACGAACCTGGGATTGAAAGAGCGTGGCCTGCTGCGCCAGGGCTACTTCGCCGACGTGGTCGTGTTCGATCCGGCGAAGATCCAGGACCACGCGACCTATAAAGAGCCGCACCAGTACGCCACCGGCGTCGCAGACGTGTTCGTGAACGGCACGCAGGTGCTCGCGAAGGGCGAGCCCACTGGCGCGCCCGCCGGCCGCTTCGTGCGCGGCCGCGGCTGGAAAGGCTGGCCCGATGGCGGTTGCCGCGCATCGAGCCGCGACTGGACCTGGAACCGAGGAACCCCGAACCCATGAAGAAGCTGCTTTCTCTCTTCGCCGCGCTCATCGCGGCAGGCCCGCTGCACGCGGATGCGATCGACGACTACGTGAACCAGGAGATGGCGCGGCAGGGCGCACCCGGCATCGCCCTCGCGATCGTCGATCACGGTGAGCTGGTGCGCGCGCAAGGCTATGGCTTCGCGAATCTCGAGCACCGCGTGCCCGTGCATCCGGACACCATCTTCCAGTCGGGGTCCATCGGCAAGCAGTTCACCGCCACGGCGGTGATGCTGATGGTGGAGGACGGCAAGCTGAAGCTGGACGAGTCCATCCGCACCTACCTGCCCGAAGCACCGAAGACCTGGCAGCCGATCACCGTGCGGCACCTGCTCACGCACACCTCCGGCATCAACGGCGACCCGGGCTTCGACCTGCGGCGCGACTACACCGACGAGCAGCTGCTCAAGATCCTCTACGGCCTGAAGCTCGACTTCCCGGCAGGCCAGCGCTGGAGCTACAGCAACTCGGCCTACGCGCTGCTCGGCCTGCTGGTGAAGCGCGTCAGCGGCGAGTTCTACGGCGACGTGCTCGCGAAGCGCGTGTTCGGGCCGCTGCACATGCAGACGGCGCGCGTCATCAATGATCCCGCGACATCGTGATGAATCGCGCCGCGGGCTACGAAATCGACGATGAGGGCAAGATCCTCAACCAGGATTGGGTGGCCCCCACGGGCAACTCGACCGCCGATGGCTCGCTGTATCTCACCGTGCTCGACTACGCGAAGTGGGATGCGGGCCTGCGCGCCGGCCGCATCCTCAAGCCCGAATCCTGGGCCGAGGTCTACAAGCCGGTGAAGCTCACCAGCGGCAAGACCTATCCGTACGGCTTCGGCTGGTCGCTCGAGCAGTTCGCCGGCCAGGAGGTGCACCAGCACGGCGGCGCCTGGCAGGGCTTCCTCACCTTCTTCATACGCTACCTGGGCGAGGAAGTTTCGGTGATCGTGCTGACCAACAGCAACCACGCCGATCCGGAGCGCATCGCCCGCGGCGTCGCGGGACTCTACGACGCGAAGCTCGTGCTGCCCAAGGCGTCCCCCATCGAGGACCGCAATCCGGCGGTGACGGAGCGCGTGAAGCGCCTGTTGCAGCAGCTGCCCACGCAGAAGCTCGATGCGCGCGAGTTCGCGAAATCCGCCCAGCAACACATCGATCGCGTGGCGGAATACTACGGTGGGCGCGTGAAAGCGGTCGGCGGGCTGCAGGAGCTTCGCCTCTTCGAGACGGCGGAGCGCGGCGACGACCAGGTGTACCGTTATCGGGGCCGGTTCGAGAAAGGCATCCTGGAGATCGGCGCCACCGTCGATCCGGACGGCAAGTTCTCGAGTCTGACGGTGAAGCCCGAGACCGCCTGGGACTCGCCGCTTCAGCCGTAGCGCTTCGGGATGTGCGGCGGAGCTGCTCCGCCGCACATCAGGGCAGCTGCCAGGTGGCGCCCACCAGTACGATGCGCGGCAGCCAGCTGGACAGCTCCCGCGTGAGGCCGAGGTTGCCCGTCGCGCCGCTCACGCGATAGTCCGCACAGCAGGGATTGCCGTGGTTCGCGACGTTGTCCACTTCCAGGAAGAGCTGCAGGGTGCCCGCCGATATCGGCCGTGACCACGTGCCCCGCAGGTCGATCGACAGATAGTCTCCCCAGCGATCCGAATTGCGCGGCGCCAGCGCTATCTCCTCCGCGGAGAGCAGATTCAGCTGATTGCGCCGCCAGCCACTGTGCCACATGGCGTTCGCGGAGAGGCCCCAGTACCCGTGTGTCCAGTTGAGCCCGGCGACGAGGGCGTGCTTCTGATCCCAGGTGCGAGGCACGCGGACCGCGCCGAACTCATCCTGAACCTGCGAACGGCTGTAGCTCGCCCAGGCGAGCCACGCGGGCGGAAGCTCCCATCGCAGGCTCATCTCCGCGCCGTAGGCGTGAGAGCGATCGGGATCGATGCGCACACGATCCACCGCCAGCTCGGGCAGCAACGCAAACGGATCGAGCAGGTTCTCGTAGTCGGGCGCGGGTGTCGTCACGCGCTTGTCGTATGCCTCGAGCCTCACGAGCACGTTCGGCGTCGGGCGGCGCTCCAGGCTCGCGACGATCTGCGAGGACCGCTGCGCCGGATGGAAGCCCGGATCGCCGTCCTGCACGGCCAGCTCGTCGGGCCGCTCGGTCTGCGAGAAGCGGCCCCAGCTCAGTCGCAGCGTGGTCGCCGGATCCCGCTGGAACCGGATGCTGATCCGCGGCGAAAGCTGGTTCGCGTCGAATGCGGCACCGAAGCGCTGGCCGTCCCAGCGCGCGCCGACGTCCAGCAGCACTCTCGGCGTGATGCCGAAGAGCATGGACGCATGAGCCGCGAAGGCCTCGCCGTCGATGCCGAAGTCGCTGTAGCGGCTCAGCGCCTCTGGCTTGCCGAAGGCCTGCGCGAGCGCGGGATCGAACGACAGCTCGCTGCCGTACTCGTAGTGCGCGAGATAGTCGTACCACTCGAGGCCCGCCGTCAGGCTCAAACGATCGTTGCGGCGCCATGAGCCTTCCAGGCGTGCCGTGGTCGTGTCGGATGTGCGCCGGTCGTTGACGAAACCGGTGGCGCTGCCCACGCGCTCCACCGAACCGTTGCGCCACGTATGCCGCTCGGTGTGCGACACCGTAGCGGAAAGCTCCCGACCTTCGTCGTCGGGATCCAGGCGCCAGTTGATCCAGCCGGTGGAATCGCGATAGCCGATCTCGGCATGCTCGTCGTCCACTTCCGCCCGCAGCCCGTCGTCGAGCAGCAGCCAGCCGACGGCCACCGAGGAGCGGCCTTCCGGATGGAACTCGACCCGACCGAGCGCGTCGATGAAATCCGGACGCGCTTCGTCGCGATCCAGCGCCTCCGCCAGCAGATCGAGGTTGCCGCGCCGCACGCTCACCAGCCATTCCAGGGGCTGCGACTTCATCCGCCCCTGCGACAGCGCGTGGGTATACAGCAAGCTCGCCCCGATGGCGTTGTAACGCTCGCCCCCCCACTCGCGCGGCTTGATGTCGAGCACCCCCGACATGCGGTTGCCATAGCGCGCCGGAAACACTCCGCTGTAGAAATCCGCGGTGGAGATGCTCTGTGGCTCCAGGATGCCGAGCAGGCCCTGCACGTCCTTGAAGTGGAACGGTTCATAGAGCGGCGCGCCGTCGAAGTACACGGCAAGCTCGTTCTCGCGGCCGCCTCGCACGTGCGTCCGGCCCGACAGGGCGTTGGAGGCCGTGCCCGGGAGGTAACGGGTCACGCGCATCACGTCCTCCTCGATGCCAGGCAGCGCATCGAGCTCGTCGCGTGTGAACTGCACGCCCTGATCGGACTTTCGCGCCTCGATGGCATAGCGGCTGGCGTACACACTGACGGTGTCGACGCTCTCCCCTTCGGGGTCGGGCGGCGGCAGCGGAACCGTTGCGGTGGAATCCGGCTCGTCACGACGTCTCACGACGGAGTAGAGGCCGGGGTGGATCGCCTCGAGCGTCAACCCGTAGGGCGCAAGAACGCGTCGCGCGATCTCTTCCGGCGCGCCTTCGCCAGGATCGGCCATCACAACGAGCTGCGGCTCGATGAGGGCGGAGCTGAAGATCACCCTCAGTCCACGAGCACCCAGCGCCTCGAGCGCTTGGGCCAGTGGCTGTCCGACGCGCACGGCCGAGCCGGCATGCTCCGCGGCACCGACAGACTCCGTCGCACCGACGAGCTCGCCCGCACTGGCCGCTGCTGCGAGCAGCGCGAGCGCATTGATTAGCGCCTTGCGCCGGAAGCTGCCGCACATGTGCGGGATGCTAGCACGCGCTCGGGAGCCCGCTGGCTGCCGCCCGGCTCGTATTGCGTCGCGACGTTGCGTTACCCTCCCGCCGGGACGCGACTGATTCCGGCCTCCGGCATCGTCCTACTGGAACTTGAAGGCTATGGATCTGGATCGCACCGTGGCGGAATGAGACCGAGCTGATCCGGCGCATGCTGGCGGGCGAGGAGCGCGCATTCGATGCGTTCTTCGAAAGCCACTTCCCCCGCCTGTATCGTTTTGCGCTGCCGCGCCTGGGCGGGGACGTCGAAGCCGCCCGCGAGGTGGTGCAGGCCAGCCTGGGCAAGGCCATGCGCAAGCTCGCGACGTTCCGCGGCGAAGCGGCTCTCTTCACCTGGCTGTGCCAGATCTGCCGCCGCGAGATCGCCGATCACCTCCGTGCGAATCAGCGCCACGCCGAGCGCATCGTCCTGATGGACGACCGGCCGGAGCTGCGTGCCGCCATCGAAGCGCTCGAAGCGCCCGACGAGTACGATCTGCTGAAGACCTGCGCGCGCCAGGAGACGGGGCGGCTGATCCAGTCGGTGCTGGACCGCCTGCCCGCCCGCTACGGCGACGCGCTGGAATGGAAATACGTGGAGGGACGTTCCGTCGAGGAGATCGGGACGAGACTGGGGATAGGACACACCGCCGCGCAATCCCTGCTCGCGCGCGCGCGGATCGCGTTTCGTGAAGCGCTCGAGCAGGTCTTCGGCGCGGCCGCCGAGGACATCGCGACGGCCCTCGAGTCGTGAAGGAGACATCGTGAGCGAGCAACAGTCCGACCGACCCGACGATGACGAGGCGATTGCCAGCCTGTTGCGCGCATCGGGCCGACGCTCCCCGCCTTCCGCAGATCTCGAACGGCACGTGCGCGCGGCGGTTCACGCCGAATGGCGAGCCATGGTCGCGCAGCGCGGCCTCTTGCGACAACGCATCTGGATGGCGGCTGCCGCGGCAGTGCTGGCGCTGCTCGGCGGGCTTTGGTTCATCCAGGCGCGTCAGTCGACCCCGGGGGAGTTGGTCGCGAGCGTGAGCCGTATCGAAGGCCTCGTGAGCGCCCGTGAGCCTTCACTGCTGCCGTGGTTCGAGAGCGATCGCTGGCATCGCGTGAGCTCACTGCAGAAGTTGCACGCGCGCGAAACGTTGCAGACCGGCCCCGACGGGCGTGTCGCGCTCACAGTGGGCGGCAACGTCTCACTGCGCCTGGATCACGACACCCGCATCACGTTCGTGAGCGCGGATCGCATCAAGGTGCTCGAAGGTGGCGTCTACGTGGACTCGAGCGCGCGCGCTTCGAAGCCTTCGCTGATACTCGATACGCCGGCAGGCTCGGTGCGTCATCTCGGCACTCAGTACGAAGTGCGCGTGCTGCTGGCCGGAACGCGTATCCGGGTGCGCGAAGGCCGCGTGGAGCTGAGCGACCGCTCCGGCATGAGCGAACAGCTGAGCGCCGGCGAACAGTTGCTCGTTGCGCCAAATGGCGCGCACAGCCGCGCCATCGCCGTTCCACACGACAGCGAGTGGAGCTGGATCGGAGAAGTGACGCCCCCGTTCGAGATCGAAGGGCGCTCGCTGAGCGACTTTCTGGATTGGGTGTCGCGCGAGACGGGGCGCAGGCTGATCTTCGCCGACCCGCAGAGCGAGGCCGAGGCCTCGAGTGCGGTGCTCCACGGCTCCGTGGCAGGGTTGCGGCCCGATGACGCTCTGCAAGTGGTGCTCCCCACCACGCGCCTGCGTGGCGCGCCACGCGATGGAGACCTGCTGATCGAGATGCCCTGACGAGCCGCCGGCCCGGCGAAGGGGCCGCACGCGATTGATCGCGCGCGCGGCCACCGTCTCACGGCAGCATGCGCTTCTGGCTCCTCCATGGCGTGGCGCCGGTTGCGGCATCCGGCATCATCCTGTACTTCATCCTCGGCCATCACCTCGATCGGCCCATCGCATCGTCGTGGGCTTATGACGATGTCCGCGGATGGATCGGCGCGCACCAGTGGTGGGCCGATACGCTGATCCACACGGGTGGCCGAGCTGTAGTTGCGCTCATCGTGATCGCCGCGCTGTCGCTCTGGGCGGCGTCATTCGGTGTCGCCCGCTCTTCGGTCGTGGCGCCGACCGGCGCTCTACGTGGCGTTGAGTGTGCTGCTCGGCACGGGACTCGTCGGGCTGCTGAAAGATACGACCAACATCGACTGTCCGTGGAGCCTGAGCGGTTTCGGCGGCGACCGGCCTTATGTCGGCCTTCTCGAATCACGGCCCGCCGGGCTGCCCCACGCCCGCTGCTTTCCGGGCGCGCACTCCTCTTCGGGCTTCGCGCTGATGTGCTTCTACTTCGTGCTGCGTGATCGTGCGCGACGCGCAGCGCTCTGGGCACTGGCGGGCGGCTTCCTGGCCGGCACGCTGTTCGCGTTCGGCCAGGAAGCGCGCGGCGCGCACTTTCTCTCGCACGACCTCACGAGCGCGGCATTGGTCTGGTGTGTGCTGCTCACCCTGTATGCGGCAATGTTGCGCGGAAAGGGAACCTGGGTGCAGGCTCGGCATTGCCTTTCAGACCAAGGCAGGAGCGACCATGACCCCCATCGCGCAATTGCGCCGGCTCGGACAGAGCCTCTGGCTGGACAACATCACCCGTGAGCTGCTGGACCGCGGCACGCTGCGTCGCTACGTCAGCGAGCTCTCGGTCACCGGGCTCACCTCCAATCCCACGATCTTCGATGAGGCCATCGGCAAGTCGAGCAGCTACGACGAAGGCATCCGCCGGAAAGTGAAGGCCGGTCAGTCCGGCGAGGCGCTGTTCGAAGCGCTGGCGCTGGAAGACCTGCGCCGCGCGGCGGACCTGTTCAAGCCCGTCTTCGAGACCACCGGCGGCGTCGACGGCTGGGTCTCGATGGAACTGTCACCTCTCCTGGCGGATGACACGGCCGCCAGCGTCGCGGCGGCGAAGCGCATCCACGACGCGGCGGGGCGGCCCAATCTGTTCGTGAAGATCCCCGGGACGCCGGCGGGCATTCCGGCGATCGAGGAATCCATCTTCGCGGGCGTACCCATCAACGTCACGCTGCTGTTCTCGTGCGAGCAGTACCTGGCGGCGGCCGAAGCCTATCTTCGCGGCATCGAACGGCGCATCGACGCGGGGCGCGATCCGCGCGTGGGCTCGGTGGCATCGCTGTTCATCAGCCGCTGGGACAAGGCAGTGGGCGACAAGGTGCCGGGAAAGCTGAGGAACCGGCTCGGCATCGCCATCGGAGGCAGGACGTATCACGCGTATCGGAATTTGCTGGCGTCACCGCGATGGCAGAAGCTCGCCGCCGCGGGCGCCCGTCCGCAGCGGCTGCTCTGGGCGAGCACCGGCGTCAAGGACCCTTCGGCGCCCGATACGTTGTATGTGGAAGCGCTGGCCGCTCCAGACACCGTGAACACCATGCCGGAAAAGACGCTGCAGGCGTTCGCGGAGCGCGGCAAGGTGGAAGCGACGCTTTGCGAAGACGGCAAGGAAGCCGAGGCGGTGCTCGCGCAGTTCCGCGATGCCGGCATCGACATCGACGGCCTGGCCGCGAAGCTGCAGCAGGAAGGCGCGGATTCCTTCGTCAAATCCTGGCAGCAGCTGATGCAGGTGATCCAGACGAAAAGCGCCGCGGCGGCCCCGAAGTAAGGGGCCCGGCGCAGGCCGGCAAAGTCGCATCTTTGCCGGCCGAAAACGGTGAGACGCATGCGTCGAACGATGTCCGCAAAAAGCGGCGCAGCCGACTTTTTGCCAATGACTCCAGCGCCAATCAACCCAATCAGAACATCTCGGAGGGTCCCGGCGTCTCGATCTTCACCTGGTGACGCGAGGCGATGAAGTCGCCGGTGATCATCTGGTCGTAGGTCTGGCCCGGGCCCACCATGGGATACACGCCGGCATCGGGGTCGATGACCACTTCCAGGAACGCGGGTCCCGGGAAGGCGATGAACTCGGCGATGACGCGCGGCACGTCCTCCTTCTTGTCCAGCCGCACCGCGTAGCGGAACCCGTCCGCCTGCGCGGTCTTCACGAAATCCTTCTTGTGCAGCGAGCGGTCGCTCGCGGACAGCCGGCCCTTGAAGAAGAGCTTCTGCCACTGCTTCACCATGCCGTCGCCGAAGTTGTTCAGCACCACCACCTTCACGGGCAGGTCGTAGGTGGTGACGGTCTCGAGCTCGCCGATGTTCATGCGGATGCTCGAGTCGCCGTCGATGTCGATGACCAGGCGGTCGGGCCGCGCGATCTGCGCACCGATGGCGGCCGGCAGGCCGAAGCCCATGGTGCCCATGCTGCCCGAGGTGAGCCACAGGCGCGGCGCGCGGAAATCGCAGTACTGCGCGGCCCACATCTGGTGCTGGCCGACGCCGGTGGAGATGATGGCCTCGCCCTTCGTCTGGCGATTGATCTCCTCGATGACGTAGTACGGCTGGATGAGCCGGCTCTCGCGGTCGTAGTTCATCGCGTGCCGGCGCTTGAGCTCCGCGAGCTCGGCATGCCACACGGCGTAGTCGTGCTTGACGCCCTTCTTGCGGCCGTAGGCCGTGAGCGCGCGCAACGCCTGCGGCAGCAGGCCGACATGGTTCCACTGCACGCGTTTGACTTTGTTGACTTCGGCACGGTCGATGTCCAGGTGCGCGATGCGCCTGGCGTTCACCGCGAACTTCTCGGGCACGCCGGCGACGCGATCGTCGAAGCGCGAACCGGCGGCGATGAGGAAATCGCAATCGTCCACCGCGTAGTTCGCGAAGGCCGTGCCATGCATGCCGAGCATGCGCATGGAGAGCGGATGCGTGGTGTCGAACGCACCGATGCCCATGAGCGTGGTGACGACGGGAATCTGGAACGCGAGCACGAACTCTTCGAGCGCGCCAGCCGCTTCCGCGTTGATGACGCCGCCACCCGCGTAGATGAGCGGCTTGCGCGACTCGGCGAGCATTTCGAAGAAGCGCGCAGCCGAATCGTCGTCGAGCGCGCCCCCGGCGAGATCCGTCATGCGGCGGCGGTAGCCGGGAATCGGCAGCGTGCCGGAGCCGACGTACTCGCCTTCCCAGTTCTGCACGTCCTTCGGCACGTCCACCACCACCGGGCCCGGCCGGCCGGTGCGCGCGATCTCGAACGCGGTGCGCACGGTGGCCTCGAGCTTTTTGGGATCGGTGACCAGGAAGATGTGCTTGGCGACCGCGCCCATGATGGAGGGCACCGGCGCTTCCTGGAATGCGTCCGTGCCGATGGCGCCGCGCGGCACCTGGCCGCAGATGACGACCATGGGCACCGAGTCCGCCATGGAGTCGCGGACCGGGGTGACGGTATTGGTGGCTCCCGGGCCGGAAGTGACCAGGCACACGCCGACCCGACCCGTGGCACGGGCGTATCCGGCGGCCATGAAGCCGGCGCCCTGCTCGTTGGCCGGCACGATGAGCGGCATCTGCGGCGCCTTGAGCTCTGATTGCCGGGAGTTATAAAGGAACACGGCGTCATAAGTGGGCAGAATGGCCCCGCCGCTATACCCGAAGATGGCGGATACACCTTCGTCAGCCAGCACCTGGACGATCATCTGGGCGCCGGTCATCCGTTGGCCGGCGAGCGCGTGGGTTTTGGTCTGCTGCTGAAGGACGCTATCGCTCATGCGGCCAGACTAGATTAATCTGCACCGATGCGCCACATCATCGCGATCCTGCTGCAGAACGAGGCCGGGGCCCTGAGCCGGGTCGCGGGCCTCTTCTCCACCCGTGGATACAACATCGAGTCCCTGTCCGTCGCCCCCACGGATGAGCCCACGGTATCGCGCATCACGCTGGTGACGGCGGGGTCGGAGCCCGTGATCCAGCAGATCACGAACCAGCTCAACAAGCTCATCGACGTGGTGAGCGTCGAGAACATGACGACTGGAGAGCATCTGGAGCGCGAGCTCGTGCTGCTCAAGCTGCGGGTGCGCCACGATCAAACAGACGTGGTGCGCGGCTATGTAGTGCGCACAGGCGGGCGCGTGCTGGACCCGGCAGCGGACGGCTTCATCGTGGAGCTGACGGCCAGCGAAGCGGAAGTCAACTCGTTCATCGCAGACCTGTCCCGCCAGGCGGAACTGCTCGAAGTCGCGCGCAGCGGCGCGCTCGGCATGGCCCGCTCGCGCGCCAACACTCAGCGGCTACGCGTGGTCGGTCAGTGAAGTCTTCGCGGGATAGTTGGGGTTAGCGGCTCAGCCCAGCGGCCCGGTGGCAAAGGCGAGATCCTCCACCGTCAGGCCGCCGATCAAATGCTGCTGGATGATGCGCTCGAGGTTCTCGGGCGTGCAGTGCCGGTACCAGACGCCTTCCGGGTAGACGAGCGCGATCGGGCCGCCGACGCAGATGCGCAGGCAGTCCGCCTTGGTGCGCATCACGCCGCCATCGACGTCCACGAGGCCCACCTCCTTGAGCCGGCGTTTGAGGAATTCCCACGACTGCAGCGCCTGCTCCACCGGCGCGCACTTCCCGTGAACGCATAGAAAGACGTGCCGGCGCGCGCCGCCGACGTGGATCAGCTTCGCCATCTCGCGAAGCTGGTCGGACAGCTCCGGAGTCATCGTCTGTCCTTGCCCGGCCGCCTCGCCCAAGAGCTGCTCACAGCGCCGCGTCGTCCGTTTCGCCGGTGCGGATGCGGATCACCCGGTCGATGTCGGTGACGAAGATCTTGCCGTCACCGACCTTGCCGGTCTTGGCGGCCTTGATGACGGCCTCGATCACCTGGTCCACGAGGTCTGCGCGGACGGCCACCTCGATGCGCGTCTTGGGCACGAAGTCCACGACATATTCAGCGCCGCGATAGAGCTCGGTGTGCCCACGCTGGCGGCCAAAGCCCTTCACCTCGGTGACCGTCATGCCGGAGACGCCGATGTCCGACAGCGCCGCGCGGACGTCGTCCAGCTTGAAAGGCTTGATGATGGCGGTGACCAGTTTCATGCGGCGAGGCTCCCGGGAAGGGCGAACAGGCTGCGGATGATACGCCTCCGTAGGCTATGCTTGCCGCCATGGCGGAAAAGATCGTGATCGTCGGTGCGGGGCAGGCCGCGGCGCAGGCCGTGGACACACTGCGGCGCAAGGGTTTCCAGGGCGAGCTGGCGCTCATCGGCGAGGAGCCGGTGCCGCCTTACCAGCGCCCTCCGCTCTCCAAGAAGTACCTGTCCGGCAGCCTGGAACGCGACCGCCTGCTGATCCGCCCGCCGCAGTTCTATGCCGACCACAAGGTGGAGACGCACTTCGGCCGCCGCGCCATCGGCATCGAGCGCGGCTCGCGGCACGTCACACTGGACAACGGACACAAGCTCACTTACGACAAGCTGCTGCTCGCCACGGGCAGTCGGCCCCGCGCGCTGACGGTGCCCGGGCACGATCTCGAAGGTGTGCATTTCCTGCGCAGCATCGCGGACGTGGAGAAGATCCGCGCCGAGCTGGGCGCCGGCAAGCGCCTGGTGGTGATCGGCGGCGGCTACATCGGGCTGGAAGTGGCCGCCACAGCTCGCGAGCTGGGCGCCGAGGTCACCGTGCTCGAGATGGCGGAGCGGGTGATGAACCGCGTCACCTGCCCGGAGATGTCGGCGTTCTATCAGGCCGAGCACGCACGACACGGCGTGCGCATCGCCTGTGGTGCTTGCGTGGATGCGCTCGTGGCGCATCCGGATTCGAATCGCGTACGCGCCGTGGCATGCAAAGAAGCTGGAGAGTATCCGGCAGACGTGGTCGTCGTAGGTGTGGGCGTGCACGCTGCGGACGAGCTCGCCAGGGCGGCGGGACTCGAGTGCACCATCGGCATCGTCGTGGACGAGTTCTGCCGCACGAGCGATCCTCACATCTACGCTGCGGGCGACTGCACCAGCCATCACAACTTCCATTACGACCGGCAGCTGCGGCTCGAGTCCGTGGACAACGCCTTCGAGCAGGGCACCAGCGCCGCGCTCAACATGCTGGGCACGGTCACGCGCCACGACAAGCTGCCGTGGTTCTGGTCGGATCAATACGACCTCAAGCTCATCATCATCGGCATCTCGATGGGCTACGACCAGGTGGTGCTTCGCGGCGACCCTGC
The DNA here is from genome assembly GCA_044225565.1 of Steroidobacteraceae bacterium. Lineage (GTDB taxonomy): Bacteria > Pseudomonadota > Gammaproteobacteria > Steroidobacterales > Steroidobacteraceae > CAVXAE01. Next base: position 22,076 of record JBGAIL010000068.1, read on the forward strand.
CTCGCGCAGCTTCAGCGCCTGCTACCTGCGCCAGGGCGAGCTCATCTCCATGGATACGGTGAACAGCCCGAAGGACCAGATGGGCGCGCGCAAGCTGATCGCCGCGCATGCGCGGCCCGACCCTGTCAAACTCGCGGATCCGGCCATCGCGCTCAAGGATTGCTGAGTCGTCGCGGCGGTGTGCCGCGACTCATCCCGAAAGAGCCCAGACATGCATTCCATCGTGATCCACGGCGGTGCGGGCCCCATCCCCGACGACGTACCCGAATCCCGCCGCCGCGCGTTCGAAGCGAGCCTGGGCAAGGCGGTGGACATCGGCTTCGGCGTACTGGACGGCGGCGGCTCGAGCCTGGATGCCGTCACCGCCGCTGTGCGCATACTGGAGGACGACCCGCTCTTCAACGCCGGGCATGGTGCTGCGCTCACGCGTGAAGGCGCCGCGGAGCTGGACGCTTCCATCATGGACGGCCGTGATCTGAAAGCGGGCGCCGTGGCCGGCGTGCGGCACGTGAAGAATCCCATCGATCTCGCGCGCGCGGTGATGGAGAAATCCCGGCACGTGCTGCTCATCGGGCCAGGCGCGGAAGAATTCGCGCTCGAGGAAGGCTTTTCGCTGGTGTCGAACCTCTACTTCCGCACGGAGGCGCGGCGGCTGGAGCTGGCGAGCGCGCAGCAGGGCCGCCACATGTCGGACATCATTCCGGAGACGAAAGGCACCGTGGGCGCCGTCGCGTTCGACAGGCAGGGCCATCTCGCCGCCGCCACTTCGACGGGGGGCATGACCAACAAGCGCCCGGGCCGGGTCGGCGA